>CAZNLT010000026.1:0-45423 GCA_964573705.1 uncultured Desulfobacterales bacterium | reverse complement strand
CCGTCGGGTCTCCTTTACTGAAAAATCCCTGCTGCCGTTTCGAAAAGAGGTGGTGGTGGTGGACCAGCACCCGATTCTGTTCAGCACCACAGTCTATAAGAATGTGGAATTCGGCCTGAAAGTGCGGCGGGTGCCAAAATCCCGAAGACCCGGCATCATCCAAGCCTCGCTGGAGCGGGTGGGGATGCAAGATTTCATGCATGCCCGGGGCGGGGAGCTTTCCGGCGGGGAAAACCAGCGGGTGGCCATCGCCCGGGCCCTGGCCTGTTCGCCCAAGGTCATGCTCTTTGATGAACCCACTGCCAGCGTGGATGTAAACCATCAGATCGTGATTGAAGAGATCATTCGGGATCTCCATTCCCGGGAGGGCATCAGCATCCTTCTCTCGACTCACAACCTGTCCCAGGCGGCCAGACTGGTCCATGAAAGAATCTATCTTTTTGAGGGGCGGGCCTCCGCTTTTACCCATGAAAACATTTACCACGGCCCGGTGATCACCCGGGGGGGGCGGCGATACTGCCTGGTTCAGGAGAAATACCCTTTTCCGGTGAACGGGGTCGGAGACGGTCTGGTGAAAATCTCTATCGATCCGACAACTATCGAAATACGGAATGTAAGGGCTGCAACCATCCAATCCGAAGAGTGGCTAAACGGTCGAATCAAGCAGTTGACCCTTGAGCGGGATCGAATCCGAATCCTGGTGGACGTGGGCATTCCCCTCAATATACTTTTAAGCGCCGAGGCCTATTCCGATATGAAGCTTTCCATCGGCGAATCGGTTCGAATTCGATGCCCGAAAAGGGCCGTTGCGGTGATCTGATCCGGCACGATAAAGGTTTTGACAAAAATGGGGTTTTATTATACATAGACCTCGTCTGCGGCTATAATTCCATATTTGGAATAGAGGGATATTCGGATGTTTTCGTTCTCCCTGGATCTCGGCGGAGAAACTACAGAAAAAGGAGGAGACTTTTAGATGGACAAGAAAACGTTGTTTCTAATGTTGGGTGAGGCGGTGTTGATCGTCATACTGGTGGTGGTGGTTGCAATGGATTATTCATCCAAACCGACAGAGGAGACTTTGGTCGCCCATACCACGAAGACGGAAGAAGGCCAGGTGGCTGAGAAAGAAGCGGTCCACGAAGAAAAAGCTGCAAAAGCCGAAGCGCTGACGGCCGAAGAGCCCGAAGAAGTGGTTGAAGAAAAAGGCGAAAAGGATGAGGCTGTGGCCCAGAAGGAGAAGGCTGCCGCCCATAAGGAAGCCCCGGTCGAAGCCGAAGAACCGGTTGAAGAAAAGGCAATCGCCAAAGCCGAAAAGCCTGCTGAAGAAAAGGCCGAAGCGCCCGCAGAAGCAGCCCCCGCCGCGGCCGGAAGCGGCGAAGTGGCCGACGTCATTCCCATGGACAATCCCGCCTATTCCGAACACACCAAGCCCATCGCACAGTTTGCTCACAAAAAACATTTTGAAGAATACAAAATCAGCTGCGGGGAGTGCCACCATGATGAAAAAGCCCAACCGCTGACCAGCCTGAAGCCCGGCGACCCGGTGCAAGGCTGCATCGCCTGCCATGACAAACCCGGCAAAGCCCCCAAAGGCGAAAAGCTCTCCAAAGAAGAAGAACTCCAATACCATACCGAAGCCCTTCATGAAAACTGCATCGGCTGCCACCGGGAGTACAACCGTGAAAACAACACCAAAGACGCCCCCCAGACCTGCGGCAAATGCCATGTAAAAGAAGGATAAGTCCGAATGGGTCTGACCCTGGCCGCCCGCTCGTGTCGGGCGGCTTTTTTTAATGTGCATTTGTGATCCGGAATGCTCTCCGAGTTATTTTCTCATGCGCCTGCCCGCCACCCTCCCCAGTTAAATGAGATCAGTTTTTTTGTTTTACTTACTCCACGGAATATTCCAACCCCCGTGTTTTGGTATATTCCGGGTCAACCGAGGAGGTGCATTCCACCAGTTCATTCGGTATTCGCGCCCATACGCCTGATTTCATCTTGCCGAACCCGGGCGAGAAGTGTATAGTTTGAATCGAAGTCCGAATCTTCGCCAACGAGGAGAATTTCGCAATGACGGATCAACCGGAAAAAAAAATTCATTTTAGAGAGTTTAAGGCGCTAATCCGGGCAATCGCTTCTTATAATGACCTCCAAGTATTGGCCAACCACCTGACTGAGCGAATCTGCCGATATTTTGGAGTCAGGGGATGCAGCATTATGCTGTTCGACGAACGGGAAAAACAGCTGTTTCGAATGAGCAGCTACGGAATCAGTCAATCCTACATGCAAAAAGGGCCGATACTGGCGGATGGGCGATATACAGCATTTATTAGCGGAGAACCTATATTTATCAAAAATTTCCAGAATGATCGGCGAATTCAGTATCCGGAAGCGGCGGCCCGGGAGGGGTTGGTCTCTTTGCTTTCCGTCCCGATACATTATCGAAGCGCTTCGATCGGATGCATCCGGGTATATCACGACCAGATCTGGGAACTTCACGACGAAGATCTCGATTCCTTTTGCATATTGGCGGATTTCCTCGGATTGGTGATCGAGAACAACGGGTTGCAAAACTTTTTGGAACAGGTGAAGGAAGCATTCAAGGGGCTCCCAGAACGGCTGACAAAAGGCGAATAGAATCCGAATGGCCGGAAGACAGTTTACTGACACCACTGATTTTTATTCTATCGATCAGGATGATGAAATTCAGGTGGGCGACCGTTGGTATAAGGTGCTGGGACACGAAAAAGAGCGGCGTTTTGGAATGGAGGATCCGAAATTTTGGGTGAAACGGGCACTGGATAAAAAAACCGGCGAAAAAAAATTTATCAAACTTTCCTATTTCGAATCCTTTTTTGTCAAATTCGGAGGCGTTAAGATCCAGTGCTTTCGAAATCCGGAGAAGGAAAGCCAAATTCTGGAATTGATTCGGGGGAATCCCAGATTCATGCAGGGGGAGTCGTTCAAAGATCCCCAGGGGAACAACATTCGAATCATAGACGCCATTAGAGGACCGAATTTCTACAAATATCTGGATTCCCTGGACTTGGATCATGAAGTCTATTTTCATGATGCCTTCCCCGATATACTGGTTCATTTAATCGGTGCCTTTGAAGCCATTCAACTGCTGCATGAAAACGGGTTACGTCACGGGGACATTCGAAACGATCATATTCTCATAGAGCGGTCCACGGGCAACTATGTCTGGATCGATTTCGATTACGACTTCGAGGCGACGGAGAATCCCTTCAGCCTTGATCTGTTCGGGATCGGCAATATTCTGAGCTTCGCGATCGGGAAAGGAATCCACCATCTTCATATGATCGAAGCCGAAAGGAAGATCTATGGAGACCTCTTCGACCGGGTCGAACCCGGAGATTTTGCGGTATTGGATAAATGGCGTTTTATCAATCTTCGAAAGCTTTATCCATATATCCCGGATATGCTCAATGATATACTGATGCATTTTTCTCAAACCTCTGAAGTGTATTATGATAATATCGCTGAGATTATTGAAGATTTGAAAGCATATCTTTCCATGGCCCAAAAAGGAAGGAGGCAGGTTTGAACCATTCGATCCTTGTGGCGTTGAAAGATTCCAGAAGTTCCCGGGTTGTTTTGGATTATCTCACTCGATTGCCCCTTTGTGCAGACGATATAACAATCACCCTGCTGCATGTTTTTCAAAAACCTTCCACCAGTGAAGAGTTCATGGGAGAAGGGCATATAGAAAAAGAGGTGTCCCGTCTGCAGGGAGGTCTCGAAGATGGCAAGGAGCGCCTCATCCGGTCTGGCTTTAAGGGGGATGCCATTCAAATTCGATTGGTCACCAAAGAGCTCTATCCTACCGTGACGGAGGGCATTTTAGAGCAGTTTAATCAGGGAAATTTCGATTTGGTGGTGATTGGCCGCAGGAAAAAATCCAAATCCGAGGAATTCGTGATGGGTGATGTGAGCGTCAAGCTGGTCCGATCTTTCGAGGGGGCGACCGGGGTCCTGGTTGTCAAATTCGATTGATTCTCCGTCGATTCGGTATCAGTTTTCCAGCGACCGTATCGACAGGGTCCGATAGCCCCGTTTCTTCGCCATTTGATCGGTATAGTGATCCCTCCCCACCGGTTAAAGTTAAACAGCCTCGCGGTGATCGCCTCGTTTTCCGATGTCCATACCCCAACCCCAGGTCGATATGAAGGGGTCGTTGCGAACCCAATCTTTCAATGAAAAAATGGTGCCCGCATCCGCAAGGAAATGGGAAAAGCCGCGGGTGAATACGCGGTTTATAGGGGTCAGGCAGAGACCGATTCAGCCGATTCGGTCGGCGTTGATACCACCCGCTTTGTCTTAATCTGTATAATCCGGGCGTGGTAGTGATCGTTCCCGGCGATGCGGCCGCTGGTGAAGCGGATAATCAAAAACGAAAGAATAAAGCACAAAAAGGCCATGATGGCCGACAAAGCCGATTCATCCATCCCGTAATCGGGCGCTAACTGGGAGCCGAGAGCCGCGCCCAGGATCATGGAAAAGACCGGGAAAAGATAGAGCAGGGCGGACAGCTTGATCATGGAGCCGGTCTGAATGGCGATGGTGACCGAATCTCCTTTTTTGGCCCCGATGGGGTTCATCACTTCCACCTCCCGTTCCTGGGCCCCTTCGCAGGAGCCGTGGGCGGAGCAGCTTTTGCAGGTGCTGGACCGGGTGGTCTTGACCACGGCGGTTCCGATTTTGGCCTGGGTGACGACGCCGTTTTCCTTTATTAAACTCATTATTCAATAGCCTGATATAATAAAATGACACGTTGTAAAAAGAAAATCGGGGCGGGGTAGACCCCGCCCCGATTGGTTGAACGGTTCAGCTATCACCGCGAATCAGGCGGCGGCATCCTTCTTTTCTTCCGGTGATGCGCTTCGCACCAGGTGCGGGGATCGTTCATAACAGATCAGCCCGCACTGAAGGCACCGGTTGGATTCCTTGATGGCCATGGGTTCGGTGAAACCTTTTTCGAGTTCCCCGGCTTCAGCCAGTTCACGGGAGTTTGCAATGGGCATGATCACCCTGGGAGTGGGCGCCACGCTGTCCACATCATCCACGTCCTGGATCAGGGAATCGGGGGTGAGGACGTTGTCATCCAGCTCCATGGGAATGTCGTACATGATTTCATGGAGGGATACCGCGGCCCGGCGACCGGCCCCGATGGCCCGAATGGCGGCGTTGTAGTCGGTGATCACGTCGCCCGGGGCGAACATTCCTTTTTCGCCCTTCTGGTCCGGGCGTTTATAAGGCGGCATGGCGATCCAGCCGACCGGCCCGGCGGGGGTTTCCTCGGTCTCTCCGATGGTACCGATCAACCGTCTGTAAAAGATCATTTCCGGAAAACGGCCGGCGGCCAGAAAAAGGTTCCGGGCCTTGGTTGTTCGCCGCTCTCCGGAACGGGTATTCACCACCTCGATCTCTTCGAGCCGGTCTCCCTCGCCGAACAGCCGGCTGATGCCGGTGTTGAATTCCACATGAATGGAATCGTATTCTTCCACCTCTTCCAGGACCGGGATGGCGTTGACCGCCAGCTTTTCCCGGGATTCCCGAAAATAAACGGTAATGTTTTTGCTGCCGAGATCCCGGCAGATCTTGGCGGCTTCCAGTCCGGCCTTTCCGCCGCCGATGATGGCCACATCATTTTCAGGGGCGATTCGGTTGCTGCGGCCGGTATCCGATTTGATCAAATCGATCAGAAGATAGCACCCCGGCAGCATCTCCTCGATGGCGTCGCCGGGAAGCCGGGATAGCCGGTTGTCCCATCCTCCGGTGGCCATGAATACCGTCTCAAAGCCTTGGCCGAGAAGCCCTCCGATGGTGATTTCGGCGCCGAGGGCTTTGCCTGTTTCGGCCTTGACCCCCATCTCCAGGATGCCTTTAATGTCCCAGTCCAACACCTCCTCCGAAAGCCGTTCCGGCGCGATGGCGGTGCGCAAAAGCCCGCCCAGGTTCTCGGTGGCCTCGTACAGGGTGACCTCATGGCCGATGCGGGCGGCAAAAAAGGCCGCCGACAATCCCTCGGCTCCGCCGCCGATCACCGCGATCTTGCGGCCGGTATCCGGGGCCTTGAAAGGATGGATTCGATCCCCGCTGCTTCGTTCGTAATCGGCGCAGAATCGTTTCAGATAGTTGATGGCCACCGGTTCATCAACAAAATTCCGGCGGCATTCGTCTTCGCAGGGCCGTGGGCAGATGCGGCCGATCACCGCGGGAAAGGGATTCCTTTCTTTGATGACTTGCACTGCCCGGTTGTAGTTGCCCAGAGAAATCTGGCGGATGTATTCCCGAATATCGATGCCGGCCGGGCAGGCCCGCTGACAAGGGGTGGTGCACTCGTCATCCTTGTATTCCCGAATGATACGGCGGGTGACCGAGGAAAGATTGATGATATGTTTGGGACAAATCCGCTCACAGGCGCCGCATCCGGTGCATTTGACCGCATCCACCACCGGCAGGTTGTCTGGCCCCATGGCGATGGCGTCAAAGGGGCAGGCCCGGACGCAGCTTCCCAGGCCGAGGCAGCCGATGGTGCAGACCTTCATGCCGCCGTTCAGAAGGGCGGCGGCCCGGCAATCGTTCAGCCCGTTGTAAATGTATTTGAGGTCGGCGTCCTGGGTGCCGAAATAACAGCCGGGCCGGGCGATATCCGGTTCTTTGGCTTCGATGGAGACCCCCATAATGGCGGCGATTGCTTCGGCGGTTTCGGCGCCGGCGGCCACACAGGAGTTGGGCCCGGATTTGCCCTTGACCACCGCCTCGGCATTGGACGAGCAGCCGGGATACCCGCAGCCGCCGCAGTTGGCACCCGGAAGAACTGACTCGACGGCGAGTATCTGGGGATCCACATAGACATAAAAGACCTTGGATGCGATGGCAAGACCGGCTCCGACAATAATGCCCAGCCCGCCCATCATGGCGATAGCTTCTATCATAATCTGACTCCTTGAACGAATTTATATGTCATGTCAAACTCCGGTTCGGCGGTCAGCAGAACCGTTATTGTTGGGATTTCAACCGTGCGGCCGGATTTACAGGATTGCGTCGAACTTGCACTTTTCAAAGCAGGTCAGGCACTTCACGCATTTTTCTTTGTCGATAATGGCCTTCTCTTTTTTTTTCCAGATCACGGCATCTGCCGGGCAGGCTCTGAAACAGGCTCCGCACCCGGTGCATTTGTCCATATCCACTTCGAATTTGAGCAGGGCCGCGCAGGTTTTGGCCGGGCACTGCTTGTCGTAAATATGGGCGATATACTCGTCTTTAAAATACCGCAGGGTCGACAGCACCGGATTGGGCGCGGTCTGTCCCAGACCGCACAAAGATGCCTCCTTGATGGTGGCGGAAAGCTCTTCTAAAATTTCCAGGTCCCGGGGTTCGCCGCGGCCGTCGCAGATTTTCTCCAGGGTTTCCAAAAGACGCTTGGTGCCTTCCCGGCAGGGGGTGCACTTGCCGCAGGATTCCTCCTGAATAAAATCCATGAAAAACCTCGCCATGTCCACCATGCAGGTGGAATCGTCCATCACGATGACACCGCCTGAGCCCATGATGGCCCCTACCTTGGCGATCTCCTCGTAATCCACCAGGGTGTCGAGGTATTCCTCGGGGACACAGCCGCCCGAAGGACCGCCCAGTTGCACAGCCTTAAATTTCTTCTTTCCGGGAATCCCGCCGCCGGTGGCGAAGATCAGGTCCCGCAGGGGAGTTCCCATTGGGACCTCCACCAGTCCGATATTGTTGACATCGCCGGAGATGGCGAAAACCTTGGTTCCCTTACTAGATTCGGTGCCGACCGAGGCGTACCAGGCCCCGCCGTTGAGCATGATCTGGGGGACATTGGCCAGGGTTTCCACGTTGTTGAGAATGGTCGGCTTTTCCCAGAGACCCGCGTGGGCCGGAAACGGCGGGCGAGGGCGGGGCATGCCGCGCTTGCCTTCGATGGAGCGCATCAGAGCCGTCTCCTCGCCGCAGACGAACGCGCCCGCGCCCTGATAAATATCGATCTCGAAGTTCATTCCGGAGTCGAAGATGTTTTCGCCCAAAAGCCCGTGTTCCTTGGCTTTTCGAATAGCGATTTCCAGCCGCTTAATGGCCAATGGATATTCCGTTCGGGCATAGATGTAGCCCTGATTGGCGTTGATGGCTTTGGCCGCGATGAGCATCCCCTCCAGTACCGCATGGGGATCGGCTTCCAGAATGGACCGGTCCATGAAGGCGCCGGGGTCGCCCTCATCGGCGTTGCACAAGACGTACTTGACCGAACCGGGGCTCTTGCTGGCGAAGTCCCACTTTAAGCCGGTGGGAAACCCGGCCCCGCCGCGGCCCCGCATGCCCGATGCCTTCATCTCTTGAATGATCTGCTCCGGAGTCATCTGAATCAGGGCTTTATACGCCCCCTGATAGCCGTCCCGGGCGATATAGTCCTCGATGGATTCGGGGTCGATGAGTCCTTTGTTCCGAAGGGTACGGGGCATCTGATAGGAAAAGAAAGGGATGTCCTCCTGATGGGCGATCTTTTTCTTGGTCGACGGGTCCTTGTACAGAAACTTTTCCACCGTTTTCCCGCCGATCAGATCTTCCTCCACCACCTTTTTAATGGCTTCAATGGTCAGCTTCTGGTAAAAGGTGCCGTCCGGATGGACCACCAGGATGGGGCCCATGGCGCAGAAGCCGTTGCACCCGGTTTCCACCACCTTCATTTTGTCATCCATTCCCCGGTCCTTGAGTTCCTGGACCAGGGCATCCTTGACGGCGATGCTTCCGGTGGCGTGACAGCCGGTTCCGCCGCAGATCAGCAGGTGTTTCAGCTCCGGTGAGTTGAACTCCGCAAGGTTTTCTTCTTTGATCCTTTTCAGATCCTCTATGGTCAATCTCGCCATTGTATTTGCTCTCCTTACTCTATTACCAAGACCCGTCCAGCCCTCTGAGGCCGTTCATATAAAGGCGTCCGCTGGCCACGAACATGGAATAGCGGGTCCTCAGCACCGGCAGATCGTACGAGCGCGCCAGTTCGAGGATCTCCGCCTTGGGCCGCTTTCCCCTGACGAAAACGACCGCACCGACTTCCGCGATTTTGGCGGTCCGAATTACCTGTTCGGTGGTCAGTCCGGTCAACAGCACCGAGCCCTTGGCGACGGCGGACAGAATATCGTCCATCAAGTCGGCGCCCCCGCCGGCGAAAACGGTGTGGTCTAGTTGATCCTCTCCATTCAGGACTTCGCAATCCAAAACGTCTCGTATTTCAATGAGTTTCATAGAAACTTTACCAGCCCCTCAACCTTCCGGAGCTATTCGTAGCGTGTCAGGATATCCAACACCTTATCCGCCTTCACGGCGCCGTGCACATCCTGGTTCACCAGCATCACCGGGGCCAGGCCGCAGGCGCCCAGACACCGCACCGATTCAAGGGTAAACAGGCGATCTGCGTCGGTGCCGCCTTCCTCCAGGCCGTACTTGTTGGAAATCCGGCTGATGACCTCTTTGATTCCCTTGACGTAACAGGCGGTTCCCGTACACACCTTGATGATGTGTTTGCCTTTGGGCTCCATGGAAAACAGCGCGTAGAAAGAGGCCACGCCGTAGACATCGCTGGCCGGCAGGTTCAACCCGTAGGCCAGATAGTCCATCACCTCGATCGGCAGGTAGCCGACCGCATCCTGGCTTTCCCGCAATGCCGCGATCACCGAGCCGAGTTTTCCGCGATATTTTTCAATGACGCCGTCGATCTGCTGCCACATCTCCTCTGTCACATCCGGATGCCGGGGGTGTTCCCACTCCTTCATAAATCTGCTCCCTCAAATCATAGGTCGAAATTAAACAGGCAATTATCTTAAAATCTACCATTCATGATTAAATACGAGGGCTAACATTTCACAAGATTTAGAAAAAGTCAATGTCATGATGTTTTCTTTATAGGGGATTTCGCTGAGGAATTCATTGAAGGATTGACGGGAGGCTACCCGCTGATATAAAAAATGCATTCAGGTGGGAATCATACCAATTTCAACAGATTCGGAATCGATAATGCAAGAACAGAAGAGAATGGCCGAAGAAGTCGCCGATTTTCTGAAGCGGCGCAATGTGCATGCTCCCCGGGTCGGTCTCCTGACCGGGACCGGCCTGGGAGACAGCATCGATACTATGAAGATCGAGGCGGCACTGGACTACAAAGACATTCCCTACTTCCCGATCTCCACGGTGGCGGGGCACCGGGGGAAACTGGCATACGGGCGGATCGAGGACCACTCGGTGGTGGCCATGCAGGGGCGGTTTCACCTGTACGAGGGATACTCGCCCCGGGAGGTGACCTTTCCCGTTCGGGTGATGCAGGAGCTGGGGGTGCAGGTGCTCATCGTCACCAACGCCGCCGGCGGCCTGAACCCGGATTTTCAGCCCGGCGACCTGATGTGCATCACCGACCACATCAATCTGACCGGCGAAAACCCGCTGGTGGGCCCCAACGAAGATGCCTGGGGGATTCGATTTCCGGACATGTGTGCGGTGTATGACTCCGGCCTCATCCATCGGGCTGAAAAGGCTTATGGGAAGAGAAGCCGTCCGATACAAAAAGGGGTCTATACCGGGCTCAAGGGGCCTTCCCTGGAAACCCCCGCGGAGGTGCGGTATCTTAGACAGATCGGGACCGATGCCGTGGGGCTGTCCACGATTCAGGAGGTGATCGCCGGGGTGCATGCCCGGATGCGGATTCTGGGTCTGTCCATCATCACCAATGTCAATGATCCGGATTCTCCGGTTCCGGCCACCGTGGAAGAGATCATCGCGGTGGCCGAAGCGGCCGCCCCCCGTCTGGCCGCGACCATTCAGGGGATTCTGACGGGGGAAGACCTGTGACGCCCGACCATTCCCACGCCGACCTTCTGGTGACCGGCGGGATTATTCTGACCATGATGCCGAATGCCGAACCGATTTTCGAAGGCGCCGTGGCCGTGGTCGGGGACCGGATTGCGGCGGTGGACCGGTCGGACCGGTTTTCAGACTGGACCGTCGACCGAACCATCGACGCCCGGGGCGGCATCATCCTGCCGGGGTTGGTTAATGTCCATACCCACGCCGCCATGACCTGCTTTCGCGGATTGGCCGACGACCTGCCCCTGATGACCTGGCTCAATGAGCACATCTTTCCGGCCGAAGCCAGACTGACGCCCGAAAAAGTCTATGACGGGGCCCTGTTGGCCTGTGCCGAAATGATCCTGTCGGGCACTACCTGCTTCTGCGACATGTATCTTTTCGAAGGGGCGGTGGCCCAGGCGGCCCGAGACGCCGGCATGCGGGCGGTGGTGGGGGAGGTGCTGTATGATTTTTCCTCCCCGGGCTACGGCGATATCGACAAGGGGTTCGCCCACACCGAAGACCTGATCCGCCGATGGAAAGATGATCCCCTGGTCACCATCGCGGTGGAGCCTCACTCTCCCTACCTCTGTTCGCCGGACCTGCTTGGCCGGGCCGCGGAAATCGCCCGGACCCACGGGGCGCCCCATGTGATTCATCTTTCCGAGACCCGGTCCGAGGTGGAGCAGATTCAGGAGCGCTACGGCCGGCGCCCGGTGGAACATCTGGCCGAACTCGGGGTGCTCGGGCCCGAGCTTCTGGCCTGCCACTGCGTGGCCCTGACGGAATCGGACATCGACCTGCTTCGCCGGCATGAGGTCAAGGTGGCCCACTGCCCGGAAAGCAACATGAAGCTGGCCTCGGGCATCGCCCCGGCGCCGGACCTGCTGAAGGCGGGGGTCTGTGTGGGTTTGGGCACCGACGGATGCTCCAGCAACAACGACCTGGACCTGTTTTCGGAGATGGACACGGCCGCCAAGCTCCACAAGGTGGCGACCCTCGACCCGACGGTTCTGGATGCCCACACCGTGCTCCGAATGTGCACCGCCGAGGGGGCCCGGGCACTGGGGCTGGGAGGCATCACCGGGGTGCTGGCCCCGGGCATGCGGGCCGACCTGATCGTGGTGAATACCGACAAGCCGCACATGAAGCCGCTTCACAGCCCGGAATCCCAGCTGGTCTATTCGGCCGGCGGGGCGGATGTCGCGACCTCCGTCATTAACGGCCGGGTGGTGATGGCCGACCGCGAATTGACCACCATGGATGTGGAAGCGGTGATGAACCGGGTCCACGGAATAGCGGAGGAGATTCGGCGGGGGTGACCGCCGATCCGGTCTTCGGGAGTTGATGCGCATCAGATTGGATTCGGCATATCGGCCCGGAACCGGATTGACGGGTTTTGTTTATTTGGCGACGCTGCCCGTTATCTACATAATTTACCGAATGGTTTTGTATCTGATGTTCATTTAAAATAGCATCGTATCACGTGGGGGAATCATTCTGCCCCGCCACCGAATATTTCTACGCCAAAAACAGGTCAAAAGCGAGGGAGCGATGTCAAAACTCATATTTATTTCCAATCGACTGCCGGTGACCATTCATCGGGATCCCGAGACAGATGAGTTCGAGTTGATTCGAAGTATCGGCGGGCTGGCCACCGGTCTGGGGTCAGTCCATGAAGGCGGAGAGAGTCTCTGGGTCGGGTGGAGCGGTCTGCATGCGGAGGATATCACGGAGGAGGAGGATGCCGAGCTTCAAAAAAAGCTGGTGAAAGAGCAGGGGTGTCTCTCCTTTCATCTCAGCCGGCAGGAGTATGAGGATTTCTACATCGGATTTTGCAATGAGGCGATCTGGCCCCTGTTTCACTATTTTCCCAATCGGGCCCGATTCAATCGCCATCAATGGGAGGCGTACCGTCAGATCAATCACCGTTTTTTTGCGGAGGTCAGGGGCCATATCGAACCGGGAGATACCATCTGGGTCCACGATTATCATCTGATGCTTCTGCCGCATCTGATTAAACGGAATTTCCCGGATTCCTCCCTCGGTTTTTTCCTCCATATCCCTTTTCCCTCCTACGAAATTCTGCGGTTGTTGCCTTGGCGGGAAGAGGTGATGGAGGGGCTTCTGGGGGCGGATCTGCTCGGATTCCACACCTTCGATTATGTGCGCCATTTTATCTCCAGCGCTCGTCGAATCCTCGGTTGTGAATTCAGTTTGGGATATCTGACCATGGATCACCGCTTGGTTCGTCCGGATGTGTTTCCCATGGGAATCGATTACGAAAAATACCGGGATGCCGAAGACCTTCCCGAGGTGGCGGCCGCTTTGGACGATGCCCGGCGGCGGCTATCGGATTTCCGTACCATTTTGTCGGTGGATCGACTGGATTACTCCAAAGGCATTCCTGAGCGGATCAGAGGTTTCGATCTGTTTTTGCACCAGCACCCGGAATATCATGAAAAGGTGAGCCTGAACCTGATCGTCGCGCCTTCCCGGACCGAGGTGGAGGAATATCAGGACCTCTTAAGAGAAATACAAGAGCTTGTGAGTACGGTCAACGGCAAGCATGGAACCCTGAACTGGGTGCCGATCCATTTTTTTTATCGGACCTTTCCCTTCGAGGAACTCAGCGCCCTCTATATGGTTGCGGAGGTGCTGCTGGTAACCGCCATTCGGGACGGGATGAACCTGATCGCCAAGGAATACCTGGCGGCCCGGCGGGATGATACCGGGGTGCTGATTTTGAGCGAAACGGCCGGCGCGGTGCATGAACTCGGGGAATCTCTGGTGATCAACCCCAATGATATCGAAGGCATCGCCAATGCGATTCTGAGGGGGCTCGAAATGGACCCGTCAGAGCAGAAACAGCGGAACGCCGTCATGAAACAACGCCTGGCCCGGTACCACGTCCGGTTTTGGGCCCGGGATTTTATCGCCAAATTAATTGAGGTGCGGCAGCATCAGGAGGTTCAAACCAGACGCAGCATGATCGATACCGTTAAAGAAGAGATGCTGGCGGCCTACCGGAAGGCCAAACGGAAGCTCTTCTTTCTTAATTATGACGGCACCCTGGTCGGTTACCAGGACACCCCCGACAAAGCCCGGCCTGATCAAAACCTGCGCAAACTCATCGAAAATCTCTGTTTTAGAAAAGGCAACCGGGTGGTGATCGTCAGCGGCCGAAAGCGGGAAGATCTGGAGAGTTTTTTCAGCGGTCTGCCGGTGGATCTGGCGGCCGCACACGGCAGCTGGTTGAAAACCCTGGGGGAGGATTGGGAGAAAACCGAGTTTTTCTCCGCCGACTGGAAAGAGACGATCCGCCCCATTCTGGAAAATTACACCGACCGGACCCCCGGTTCTTTTATTGAAGAAAAAATCTATTCCCTGGCCTGGCATTACCGCAAGTGCGAGCCGGATTTGGCGGCCCTGCGGATCGGAGAATTGAAGGATTCCCTTTTCAGTGTGACGGAAAATCTGAATGTCGGCATCATCGACGGCAACAAAGTCCTCGAAGTAAAGGATACCGCCGTTCACAAGGGGCGGGCGGTATCCAAATGGCTTAAGGAGGAAAATTCTGAATTTATTTTCGCCGCCGGGGATGATCCCACGGATGAGGATCTTTTCGATGTGCTGCCCGAGTCGGCTTATTCCGTGAAGGTCGGTATGAACCGCTCCCGGGCCCGTTACCATATTAAAGACTGGCGCGCCCTTCGCAAACTCCTGGAGGAAATGGTGACCGCTTGAGCCGCAAGAAGTGGCCAAAAGGCGGCGCCGGAATTATAGGAGCGATTTTTTGCCGGGATTCCCGATGTTCGGGCGGCTGCCCTGGTATCCCTCAAGGACCGGTCACCTTCCCTCTATGTGCGGCTTTTTTCGATTACTGCAACCGCATCTGCGTGGCCCGCAGCCCGTCTTTGATTCCCTGCCGGGTTTCGGGCCGGTTCATGCACTGGGAAGGGATCGGGGTGTCGGTTTGGGGATTGCAGCTCAGCCCGGCGGTGTTTTCGGCGGTGCAGACCCCCCATCGATACCCCATTTGGTAGCAGCCGGCTTTTCCAGGCCGGTTTTGGACCGGCGCGGTCTGCCGGGTTTTCAGCGGATCGGCGGTTTCTTTTCCGGCGTTATCCCGGGTCGATTGCCCGGAGGCGCAGGCGGTGATCATCAACAAACAAAAAAGGGCGGTCAGCAGGCGTTTCATTACAGTCGTTCTCCTTCCTTATTAATAGAAGACAATTCAACAGCTCTTGCCGAACCCGCAGTCCGGGTAGCGGCATTCGGGGCAGCCGGAACAGAACCCGCCGTGCCCCAGAGCGATAATGTCCGCTCGGGTCAGCTTCTCTCCGGCCAGAATGCGGGGCACGATCAGGTCGAAAACCGATGCATGGTGGTACATCACACAGCCGGGCAGGCCCAGCACCGGAACATCTTCGACATAGGCCAGCATGAACATGGCGCCGGGGAAGGTCGGGGCCCCGTAGGTGATGACCTCTCCGCCCGCGGCTCGAATGGAGGCGGGGGTCTGATCGTCCGGGTCCACCGACATGCCGCCGGTGACCGCGATCAGTCCGGCGCCCCGGCGCAGCATCCGGTGAATCGCCTCCACCGTCATTCGAATGTCATCCGAGACAAACACCTGATCCAGAATTCGGCTTCCCAGATCATGGAACTTGCGATCAAGAATGGGGCCGAACCGATCCTGGATCCGGCCGTGATAAATTTCGCTTCCGGTGGTGATGACCCCCACGTTTGCCGATGCCAGGGAGCTGATTTGTACCACGGGGAAGTGGTCTCTGCAAATCCTTTCCACCCGCTGAATCTTTTCTTCGTCCGTGACCAGTGGGATAATGCGGGTGCCGGCCACAGCCGTTTCTTTTCGAATGGTGCGGTTGGTATGTAAGGTGGAAAAAACCACCGCCTCGATTTCATTGATTCGATAGAGGGCCTCCACATCGACCTTCAGCAGGCCGTCGATGTCGGCTGTCAGATTGACCCGACCCTCCGACGGGGGCGTCACGGAGAGCCCGGGACCGGCTGCGGCCTCTGCGATCCTTTCCGCCGCCGTATCCTCGTGAACCCATCCGGCCTTCAGGTCGAATACATAAATATGCTCCTTTCCGATTTTCAAAAGCTCGGGAACATCCTGTTCCCGAATGGTATGCCCTTTTCTGAACGCCCTGCCCTTGAATTCACCGGGAATGATCCGGGTGACGTCATGACAGAGCACCATTCCGACAGCTTTCTGGACCGGTACGGATTTCATGCGTTCTTCTCCATTGAAAAAATACCCCGAGAAACCCACTTGCACCCCGAATTGTTAGACGATATGCTTTCCCGAACGAGGTTGAATATAAATTGAAACCTTCCGCTGGGCATTGGACTCTCTCCAGCCTCGGAGGCATTTTCGGTATCGATCCGGTTGAAAGGGGATTGAATTCGGGTGAGCGTATCTCAGTGTTATTTTTGGAAGTCTATTTAAATTAATGAATGCCGTTTGTTTACAATGAATGAATATGGAAACCCAATCCGTTTTAAAATTCCTAATTATAACTTTTATGCGGATGCGGGCATGGGATTTGCTGATGGCCGGGGTGTTCCGCCCCGCCTCGCCCCTTCCGCCGAGGTCGGGTCTCTTCAAGAAATCCGACGGGTTTTTATGACCCGACGGGTCTTTGGGATAGAGTCAAATTGACCCGAACCGCCACGCTGTTTTTCAACATAATATTCAAAAATGAGCACGCTGCCAACGCCGGTCAACTTTTTTTCACGGAAAACGTTTCAAGGCACGGCAGGGCCGGCAACCAGCTTATTTTACGAATTATATCAAAAGGTTCACACAGGAGACGAGGATCATGAATGCTTATCGTTCCACACTGGCCATCCATTCCGATGAGGTCCCATCGATTTCCCCCTTATTCCAGAAGGGTGTTCTGGTGGAGGTCGATACCGGTTGTTCGGTCAAATCATTGTTGTGCGACCAATGGGGGATTCCCCTCGATTATGTCGCCGAGCGGATCAGCACCCTTTTTCTGAACGGACAACCGGTGGACGATATCGACACCGCAAAGATCCATGAAGGGGCCGTTTTGGCGCTTTCCTCGGCAATGCCGGGGCTTGTGGGGGCGATGATGCGGCGGGGCGGAATTATTACTCCGCTGCGCAGCTCCATCAGCTATCGGGAACGGGGGGGCGCAATCGATCCAAAGCGGGGCCGGATTACCGTCAAGCTGTTCAATCTGCTGGTCAATGAAGTGGGCCCGCGTCTTCTGGAGATCGGATTTCAGGCCGAGGCGGAAGACCTGAAGGCGCTTTTCCCCGAGCGGGTGGACCCGATGTTGGAGGAGGGAAAGCTGATCCGGGTGGTTTCCCGCGGGGGTACCTCGGCATCCTCGGAGTGAACCCCTTACAGGCAAGATTTGGAGGTGATGGCAGGTATTTTGCAATGACCCTTCCAGATCAGGGAAAGAGAGGGTGACCGGCGAAAGTTGCAAGGCGCCAAGGCGGTTGACAGGCAGCGGATATTCGACTATATTGTAAATGATTTTGGACGGATATACTCTCTTATTGTGGTATTCAATCTCCTCTTTCCCTGTAACCCTGACTCCAAAAAAGTATGTATGTTGAAAGGGTCGTTTTATAATTACCCTCATGTCCAATAAATAACTGTTAGTCATATTTTCATGGAAGCATCAAACCCCAACGTAAGGAGGATGTAAGGTTATGGATAAGATCATACGCATCGATGTCGGTGCCGAAGGCGGACCTAAAGCGGTAGTGACGGATCTGGGCGAGTATGCGGGAATGGGCGGACGCGGTATGACCTCAATGGTGGTATCCAAGGAAGTGCCGCCGGATTGCCACCCCCTCGGTCCTGAAAACAAGCTGGTAATCGCTCCGGGTCTGATGACCGGTACGGCCGCCTCGACCTCGGGTCGAATCTCCATCGGATGCAAAAGCCCGCTGACCGGCGGCATCAAGGAGTCCAATGCCGGCGGCCAGGCCGGTCAGGTAATGGCCCGCCTCGGATATGCGGCCATTATTATCGAAGGCGAAAACAAGACCGGGGATCTGTACAAGATTTTTATCAATAAAGATAAAATCGAGATCACCCCGGCCGACGAATTCAAAAACGTTCGGAATTACCCGCTGTCGGTGGAAATGAAGAAAGCCCACAGCGACAAGGTGGCCATGATCTCCATCGGCCCCGCCGGCGAAATGAAGATGTGCGCGGCCTCCATCGCGGTCACCGATCGGGAATTTCGACCCACCCGTCATGCGGGTCGCGGCGGTGTCGGCGCGGTCATGGGAACCAAGGGCATCAAGGTGATCATCCTGGATGACGAGGGTTGCTCCATGCGCAAACCGGCCGATCCCGAAAAATTCAAGGAGGCCAACAAGACCTTCGTCAAGGGGTTGAGAGGCCATGCGGTCACCGGCCAGGGGCTTCCGGCCTACGGCACCAACGTATTGACCAACATCATCAACGAGGCGGGCGCCTACCCCACCTATAACTTCAAGGAAGGCCGATACAAAGACGGCAGCAAGATCAGCGGCGAAACCTATGCCGAGCTGGAAACCAGCCGGGGCGGAAATCCGACCCACGGGTGTCATCGCGGATGCGCCATCCAGTGCTCCGGCATCTATAATGACAAGGACGGCAACTACGTCTCCAAACAGCCCGAGTATGAAACGGTCTGGGCCCACGGCGGAAACTGCGGCATCTGTGATCCCGATGCCATCGCCAAGCTCGACTTCATGGATGACGATATCGGCCTGGATACCATCGAAATGGGCGTCACCATCGGCATCGCCATGGAGGCCGGTCTGCTCCAGTTCGGTGACCAGGATGGCGCCATCAAGCTGATCGAAGAGATCGGGCAGGGGACGCCTCTGGGTCGTATCCTTGGCAACGGCGCGGGCATGACCGCCCGGGCCTTCGGTCTGGAAAGAGCGCCCGTTGTCAAGAACCAGGCGCTTCCGGCCTATGATCCCCGGGCGGTCAAGGGCATCGGCGTGACCTACGCCACCTCCCCCATGGGCGCCGACCACACCGCCGGGTATGCCATTGCAACCAATATTCTGAAGGTCGGCGGAGACGTGGATCCTTTGAGCAATGAGGGTCAGATCGAACTCTCCAGAAACCTTCAGATCGCAACGGCGGCCCTGGACGCCACCGGTTACTGTCTGTTCATCGCCTTTGCCATTCTGGATCAGAGCGAGACCTTCGACGCCATGGTGGAATCCATCAACGGCATGTATAATCTGAATATGACCGGGGACGACGTGGTGGATTTGGGTAAGAAGATCCTCTCGATGGAGCGGGATTTCAATAAAAAAGCCGGGTTCACCGCCGAAGATGACCGGTTGCCGCGCTTCTTCAGAAGAGAAACGATTTCCCCGCACAATGTGGTCTTCGATATTCCTGATGAACAGCTCGACACCGTGTTCAACTGGTAACTAAGAATTAAATAAAAAATCCAAAACGGGGAGGCGGTTCATACCGCTTCCCCGTTTTGTTTATGTTCGGCGTTCCCGACGGTGAATTGGGAATTCCGGCACTCTGAGGGATTCGGAAAATCGGACATGATCACCGTTTCGGCCGGCCTGGTATTCAGGCTTGACCAAAACGATGACCCAAAGCCGGAAAGTCTGATGTTTCTCAGAACAAATCTCAGGTCAACTCCAGTACTTGAAACGTATAATCGGCGACATCCATGAGAAGCAGCCGGTTGCGAAGGGGCTTGCCCCGACCGGTGATGATTTTGACCGCCTCGGCGCACTCCAGGGCCGAGAGGATGGTAATTCCGTGGGGAAGGGTGCCCAGGGTCGATTCGGCGCCTTTGGCGGCGGTGTCCGCCACATCTCCGTAGATCAGGCGCAAACCGATATCTTCGGGGAAGATGGTGGTGACATGGCCCGCCACTCCGGCGATGGCCGCAGATATCAGGGGAATCCCGGCCTGTTTGCAGGCCCACTCCACCAGCAACCGGGTTTTGATGTTGTCAAGGCAGTCGATGACCACATCGGAGCCCGCCATCAGGTCGGGTCCGTTTTCGGCATCCAGATACAGGGGATGGGCTGACACCTCCGTCGAGGGGTTGACCCGGGCTACCCGCTGGGCCGCTGCGGTGGCTTTGGGGGTGTCGAGTAGATCCCGGGTACTGAGGAATTGTCGGTTCAGATTGCTTTCTTCAAACCGGTCTCCATCGATCAGGGTCAACCGGCCGACCCCGTCCCGGGCCAAAATTTCCGTCACTCCACCGCCCAGGCCGCCCAGACCGATGACGGTAACCTTTGCCCTGAGCAGGGCGGCCTGATCCTCAAAGCCGAAGGTCTTGAAATTCCGAGCGTACCGCTCCGGAACAATCTCCTGTTCCAGGGCCGTAATCTCCACTTCGCGGCCTGAAACCCCGAAAAATCCGGAAAGGACTTCCACTGTTCGCACATCCACGGCGGCATAGAAGGTGCCATCGGGAAAAGATTTCGGTGTGGCCCGCGCCTTTAGTTCCCGACCCAGGTCGCGACCGGTCATTATCCCCCTCCCACCGGGGGAAAAATGCCCACCCGGTCCCCGTTCTTGAGAATCGAGGTCAGATCGCCCTTTCGGCCGTTGATGAAGATCAGCTTGGCTTCATTTTCCGGCACCGCCAGGCGGTCGATCAATTCTTTGACCGTGGTTCCCGTCGCGATGGGGTACTTGTCCGAAGGCTCCGGCGTCTTTTCCGAGAGGCTGGCAAACAGTTTTATATCGATATGATCGGTCATGGTACTCCTTTTTTCATATACGTGGGTTACGAAAGGCCGAGTTCCCGCTCGTCATATTCTTTGACCTTGCGGTAGAGGGTTTTTCGTCCGATTCCCAGGAGTTCGGAAGCCTTGGCCCGGTTGCCCTTTACGTACTTGAGCACCCGCCGGATGTGATGTTTTTCCATTTCCGCCAGGGAAAGAAAGGGGGTGTCCCCGGGGTTGTCCCGAACCGTTTCTACCAGCTCCCGGGGCAGGGCCCGCTCGGTGATCAGGCCGTTTTCCGCCAGGATGATTCCCCGCTCGATGACGTTTTGAAGCTCCCGAATATTGCCCGGCCAGTGGTAGGCCAGCAGGCACTGCATGGCCTTGGCTGAAATCCGGCAGGAAGGTCCGCTCATGCTCAGCTTCTGGCGAAAATATTCCACCAGCAGGGGGATGTCTTCCTTGCGCTCTCTGAGCGGCATCAACTCGATATTAAAAACGTTCAGCCGATGGAACAGGGCCTGGCTGAATCGGCCCGCTTCCACCTCTTTTTGAAGGATCCGGTTGGTGGCGAAAATGAAGCGGATGTCCGCTTGGCGTTCTTCCTGGCCCCCGACCCTGCGGTAGGTCTGGTTTTCCAGAACTCGCAGCAGTGAGGCTTGCACATCCAGGGGCAGCTCTCCGATCTCATCCAGAAAGAGGGTGCCCTTGTGGGCCAGATCCAGAAGCCCCTCCCGGGAGTCGGTGGCGCCGGTGAAGGCGCCTTTTCGATATCCGAAAAGCTCGCTCAGGATCAGCTCTTTTTGGAGGGTACCGCAGTTTTTGGTGATCAGCGGCTGGGCGGCTCGTTGGCTGAGGGAATGGATATTCCTGGAGACCACATTTTTTCCGGTTCCGCTCTCACCGGTGATCAAAACCGGTACATGGGTCGGGGCGACCTTGGCCACCAGATACCGGACATCTTCAATGGAAGGAGAGTTGCCGATGAGCTTGTGGGAGGGCTGTTCCCCCTGCTTGTGGCGCAGCAGGGTGTTTTCCCGCTGAAGGCACACCCGCTGATAGGCCTTTTCGATCACCAGCTCCAGCCGATCCAGGTTGAAGGGCTTGGTGATATAATCATAGGCGCTCATCTTCATGGCTTCGACCGCGTTGTCGATATCGCCGTACCCGGTAATTAAAATCACCTCCATCCCCGGCATCAGATCCTGAAATTCGACCATCAGATCGAGGCCGTTGGCGTCGGGCAGTTGAATATCCAGAATAACCACGTCGAAGCGCTTTTTATTGAGTAATTTGAATGCCTCGCGGCCGCTATCCGCCGTACAGACGGACCTTCTCGGGGAACTCAGCTCCATTTCGAGCAGTCTGCGAATGGATTGTTCGTCGTCTACAACCAGTATCTGAATGGTTTCGGTTTCCTGCATAGGGTTTACTGGGTTCGGGCTGGGATTTCACGGCATCGGCAGTTTCACCCTGAAAGTGGCGCCTTGTCCGGCGCTGCTTTCAACCTGAATTTCTCCTTTGTGTTGTCGAATGATGTTATAGCAGGTGGACAGGCCGATGCCGATGCCCTTTCCCACCGGTTTGGTGGTGAAGAAAGGCTCAAACAGTTTATCCAGGTTTTCTTTGGGGATTCCGTATCCGGTGTCTTTGACGCTCAGGACAATCCAGCTATCCCTCAGGGTATACGTTCTGAGGGTGATGTTTCCCCGATTCTGAATGGCTTCCAGGGCGTTTAGAACGAGATTGAGAACCACCTGCTTCAGTTCTGCGGCAATCCCCATGGGCCGTGGAAGGGCCGAGCCCAGGTCCAGGCAGATGGCGTTGGGCAGTTTGTTCTTCAGATGATGTTCCAGAATTTTGAGAACATCCACCACCAGAAAGTTGAGGTCCACTGCGGTCAGGGAGGCGTTCCAGCGCGGACTGAAGGTCAGTAGATTTTGAACAATATCTCTGCAACGGTGACCTTCGGCAATAATCGTCTCCACATATTCCTGAAGGTCCCGAGCAAGTTTTTGATCATTCTGAAGATCCCCCAGCTGTTCTTCCAATCGGGGCAGCCGGCGTTTGAGCCCTTCGGCGAAACCGCAGATGGCGGTCAGTGGGTTGTTGATCTCATGGGCCACCCCCGCGGCCAGCAGCCCGATGGTGGCCATCTTTTCCGCATGGTAGTATTTGGCCTGGTATTCTTTTTCCACCGTGACATCCCGTTTGAGCAAAAGCATGTGCTCCGGTCTGCCCCGCTGGTCGCGCAAGGGGGAAGCGGTGATTTCAAACTGCCGGTTTTCACCTTTCAGATGATAAATGTGCATCTGACGGCAGACATGGTTGGTGTGCAGCGCCTCGGACAAAGGACACGGTGAGCAGGGGGAACTCAGGTTTCGAAAGACCTTATAGCAGAATTCGTCTTGGGGTTCGGGGTGAGGGAACGCCTTATAAAAGACATGGTTAACCGATTGAATCCGGTAATCGAGGGAGATCACCGCCATGACATCGGTGATGCCGTCCAGAATCGCCTGGATCTGCTGCCGCTTTTCTTTCAGCTTCAGATTGCTCTCCTGAAGCTCCCGCATTTTGATCTGGACCTCCTTAAAAAAGCCCAGTTTGGTGTCCTCGAGACCGATCAGGTCTTCCAGGCGGGTATCCATCTTCATTACCAGGCCTCCTCGCAGAGCTGAAGCATCTCTTCCCAGGTAGCCGGCCGGGGATTGGTCAGCAGGCAGGAATCGTTGACCGCCATTCGGCAGACCTGGGGCAGGCTGGCATGATCGGTAATGATATCCCGAAGCCGGGTGGAGACATTGAGCTTATGGGAGAATTCCTCCAGTTTTTCGATGCCGGCCAGAGATGTTTTTTCATCGGAGGAATACCGTTTTCCCAGGACGATTTCACCGATATCGGCCACCTTGGTGGGGCAGGCCGGCAGGTTGAATCGCAGCACATGGGGAAGCAGCACCGGATGGATAAGTCCGTGGACCACGTCCAGCATTCCGCCCAGGGAATGGGCCAGGGCGTGGTCCATGCCGAGGCTGGCGTTGCTGAAGGCCATGCCGGCGGAGGTGCTGGCGACGCTCAGCTGCTCTAAAGCGTCGATTTCCATGGTCTCCAAGGCGGTCGGGAGGGATTTAATAATGATGTCGATACTCTTGAGGGAATGGACTTCGGTGAAAGGGGAGGAAATTTTTGAGACATAAGACTCCGCCGCATGGGCGATGGCGTCGATGGCGGCTGCGATGATCAGGGACTTGGTCTTGGTGGTCAGGATATTGGGATCGATGATGGAGATGTTGGGCACTAAAGTCCGGCTGATGATGGACATTTTGACCCGGCGCTGAACATCATTGATGATCGCAAACTGGGAAACATCCGAACCGCTTCCGGCGGTGGAGGGAATAAAGACCATGGGCGGCAGCGGACGGTGAATCCGGTTGGCGCCCTCATAGTGATGAACCTTTCCGCCGTTGCTGGCTACCAGAGCGATTCCCTTGGCCGCATCCATGGGGCTGCCCCCGCCCAGAGATACCACTACATCGCAGCCTTCATCCAGATACAGCTCGGCTCCTTCCTGAATCTGGTAATCCCTCGGGTTCGCCACCACATTGGAATAATAGACCCATTTCAGCTTTTCAGTTTCCAGAAAATCAAAGACCTTGTCAACCCATCCGGCCTTTTCCAGCCCGGGATCACTGACGAAAAAAACCTTCTCCGCCCCCAGTCTCCCTGCGCAGGTACCGACATATTGCATGCTGCCGCGGCCGAAAAAAAATTCCGGAATGGAAAATTTGCGAACTGACATCGGCATAACGGATCCCCCTTTCAGATAGATTCGGGTTTAGACAACCACGGCCTTTTGAAAAAGCCGGTAACCGATTGGTATGGGCAGAAATCCGGAAAATTCTGAAAGGCTGCTGATGGACCTGGACTTTACGAAGAATTCGAAGCGCTGTCCAGGAGAGCATCGATCTTGTCCTTTTTAAAACCGGCAATCACCGTATCTCCGATGACGATGGTCGGGAAGGTGCATTCAGGGTTATGTCCCTTCAACTCCCGCATGGTTTGGCTGCGTTCATCCCCGGTCAGCAGATCCAGATAGGTCCACTCGAAATCCACACCCCGTTCCTTCAGGTACATTCTCATGTCTTTGCAGTGGGCGCAGGAAGACAGGCCATACATTTTAATCTGGGTATTCATAAGCTCCTTCTGTGTTGCCAAAGAGGCGGGAAAAGATTGAAAACCGAATCGATAGATGAGGCCTATTTTTATCACTCACGGAAGGAATCGTCAATGATTCTTTTTTGTTAGCCGCCTTTTATGAGAAAGTGGAGACGGGAATCAGCGGCGGTGTCGTATCCAATTGACCCGCTAAAAATCAACCCTGGGTCAAAATGACTCCTGGTTTCTTTTGCCCCATGCCCGCACAGGACCGCGAACCTGGAAGCCGGCAATAAAAAAATGTACTGTAAAAACAGTAAAATCGAATTTAATTTTGATTAAAAATTTCAACTGTGATTTGTTTGGCACCACTATTGTATATAATAAATGTTAGTTCGTAAGTGGAATGGCTTGTACAAAGCGATTTAACCTTAAATGAATGAAGGAGGTTTCAATGTCTGTACCGGAACAAGTTTATGGATTCTTTATTCCCACAGTAACCCTTATGGGGGTGGGCGCCCACAAGGAACTCGGAAAACAAATCCAGACCCTCGGCTGTAAAAAACCGCTGATCGTCACCGATAAGGGGATCACCGGCGCCGGGATTACGGAAAAAATCGTCAATCTGATTAAAGAGGATGTCGGTGTGGAATGCCCGGTGTACGATGAAACCATTCCGAACCCCACAGACAAGAATGTTCATGACGGAATCGAGGTTTACAAAAGCCAGGGGTGCGACTCCATCATTTCTCTGGGCGGCGGCAGCTCCCACGACTGCGGCAAGGGCATCGGCATTCTGGCCACCAACGGCGGGAAGATCAACGACTATGAGGGCGTGGATCAATCCAAAAAAAATATGCCTCCTTACATCGCGGTCAACACCACCGCCGGTACCGCCAGTGAAATGACCCGTTTCTGCATCATCACCGACCTGTCCCGTAAGGTCAAAATGGCCATCGTCGATTGGCGGGTCACCCCGACCGTCGCCATCAATGATCCGCTGCTGATGCAGGGGATGCCTCCAGGATTGACCGCCGCCACCGGCATGGATGCACTGACCCACGCGGTAGAAGCATATATGTCCACCATCGCCACGCCGGTCACCGATGCTTGCGCCCTCAAGGCCATTGAGCTGGTGGCAAACTATCTGCGTCCGGCAGTCGCCAACGGCGCCGATATGGTGGCCCGCGACAAAATGGCTTATGCCGAGTACCTGGCCGGCATGGCCTTCAACAACGCCAGCCTGGGGCATGTCCACGCCATGGCGCATCAGTTGGGCGGTTTTTATGATCTGCCCCACGGCGTGTGCAATGCCATTCTTCTGCCCCACGTGTGCGCCTTCAACCTGATCGCCAAAGTGGACCGTTTCGGAGACATCGCCATCGCCATGGGGGAAAACATCGCCGGGCTTTCCAAGCGTGAAGCCGCCGATAGGGCACTGGAATCCATTAAAAAGCTTTCCGCCGACGTCGGTATTCCCAGCGGCCTCGATGAGCTGGGCGTCAAAGAGGAAGATCTGCCGACCATGGCCGAGAATGCCCAGAAGGACGCCTGCGGCCTCACCAACCCGAGATGCCCCACCCTGGAAGATGTGATCCAGATTTACAAGAATGCCCTGTAAGTAAGATGTTGTAAGTGGTTCCACCCGATTCGGCCGAGGATTTCCCTTCCTCTGCCGGATTGATGATCCACTCCGCCCGCCCGGGATGCAGGTCTGATTCCCCCTCCACCGGGCGGGTTTTTTCTCTTTCTGCTTTTTCTTTGGGCCATGATCACTGTTTCGGAGGCCTGTCTATCATTGAGGTTTGGCCGAAACGTTGATCAAAGCCCTCCTTTTCCTTTCAACCTTCGGGATTAACGGAATCTTACCAGAAGCTGCCTCCCTTCGCTTTTCACGTTAAGTCGGTTTTTTTTCTTTGAACGGATCGCCTCCGCCTGTCCCTTCTTTTCGGGGATAAAAAACGCCTGCCTTGTTTACAACCGCAGTCGGGATGATAAGTTTACTGGCATTATTTAACTGCCGGTTATCTATAAACAGGTATGTGTACCCTGAACCGCCCGAAAGGGCATTTTTAATTTGAAAGGAGATAATGATAATGATTCGAGAAAAATTCATTCTGGGCGGATTGATCCTGCTGATTCTGCTCGTGGGAATGACTGCGCCGGCTCCGGCCGAGGAGAAGGCGGCCGAGGAGAAGACGGCCGAGGAAAAAACCGGAACCGATGGTAAGGTGGCCGTGGTCAATGGTGCGGTGATCACTCAGGAAGCGTTCGAGCAGGAGATGACCCCGGTGCTCAGGCAGATGGAGATGCAGGGTCAAAAACCGGATGAGTCCCAGGTTGCGGAAATTCGCAAGAAGGTGCTGGACAACATGATCAACCGGGAGGTTTTGTACCAGGCCAGCCAGAAAAAAAATTTTACCGCCGACGATAATGCGGTGGAAGAGAAACTGGCATCTTTTAAGAAGCAGTTTCCCAATGAAGCCCAGTTCAAAGAAGCGCTTTCCAAAATGAATCTTTCCGAAGAGGTGATCAAGAAGCAGATTCGGGAACAGATCAGCATTGAGCAGCTGGTGGAAAAAGAGGTGGCGCCGGGCATCACCGTGTCCGAAGCGGACGCAAAGGCCTATTATGAAGCCAACCCCCAGTTTTTCAAGCAGCCCGAGCAGGTGAAGGCCCGGCATATCCTGATCAAGGTGGCCCCGGACGCCGATGAAGCGAAAAAGGCCGAGGCCAGAAAAAAGCTCGAAACGGTTCAGAAGAAAATGAAAGAAGGCGGCGATTTCTCTGACCTGGCCAAGGAATTCTCAGAAGGACCGAGCAGTGCCACAGGCGGCGATTTGGGGTCCTTCGGCCGCGGACAAATGGTCAAGCCTTTTGAAGAAGTCGCATTTGCCCTGGAAGAAGGAATGGTATCGGACATCGTGGAAACCCGATTCGGGTATCACCTGATCAAGGTGGAAGAGAAAGAGCCGGCATCGACGGTCTCCTTTGCGGATGGCAAAGAGCGGATTGAACAAATGCTCAAGCGCCAGAAGGTCAGTGAAGCGGTGAATGAATATATCGAAAACCTGAAAAAGGATGCCGAGATCGAAGTCTATCTCTAACCCCCCGCCTATCCGATCATCCGATTTACCTTCGGAAAGGCATTCCGGTCACCAGCGGAATGCCTTTCCGGTTTTTTTGTTTTCCCGCACCGCTCTTCCGAATTGGCTTACCCATAGGTCCTCTGTTCTTTACTGAGATACACGTTTTTGTGTGCCCCAGCCATGGTGTTGAATAAAGGTTCATTTTTCTCTCCTGACCGATTCCTTTCGGGTTTCGGTTTCCTCAAGTCTTCGAAAATTCCCTAAGCGCATGAATATAAAAAGAATTTAATTTCAATTCCTCCTCAGGTAAATTCTTAATTATTCCCTTGACATTGGAAAAGGGTCTCTGATAAATGAATGAGGATTCATTCATAAAAAGATCAGGTGTCCACGCAGGTTCCAAGGAGGTCGTTATCAACAGCACAAAAGCAAAAACCGGTGAAAAATACCGGCGGATTCTCGAAGCGGCCGTCAGCGTTTTTGCCAATCAAGGATTCCACCAGTCGACCATTTCCCAGATCGCCCGGGAAGCGGGGGTTGCAGACGGAACGATCTATCTTTATTTCAAAAATAAAGATGACATACTGGTTCAGTTTTTAAACTATAAAACGAAACAGGTCTTTTCCGGATTTCGAGAAGCGGTGAATAAAGCCGACAACAGTATCGATAAACTGCGCAACCTGGTTCACCGGCATCTGGAAGAGTTTCAGCGGGATCGCAATATGGCGGTGGTCTACCAGGCCCTGGCTCACCAGAATCACAAATTGATTCAGGAGCATATTCGCGAAATGTCGAAGATGTATCTGGACATCGTCGGAGAGATCGTGGAGCGCGGACAGGAGGAGGGGACCATGCGGCGGGACCTTTATCTCGGTCTGGTCAAGCGGTTCATCCTCGGGGCGGTGGAATCGACCATCAACAACTGGGTCCGTTCCCGCCGGGAATATGACCTGGTGTCTATGGCCGATCCCCTGATCGACCTGTTCATTCGGGGCATCGGAAATCCGGAACCACAGGAAATTCATCCCGCGGCTTCGGAACGGTCGGCCCCCTGAACCTTGATTTTTATCAACATAACCTTTTTGTCAACATAACCAAGGAGAAAAACAATGGCACAAGTCATCGCAGATCGCAAAGATGTCGAGTTCGTTCTTCACGAACAACTGGAGGTCGGAAAACTCAGCAAGCAACCGAAATTTGAGGAGTTTACCAAAAAAACGGTGGACCTGATCATCAATGAAGCCCGGAATCTGGCGGTCAAGGAGATCCTTCCCACCCGAAAAGAAGGGGACGAGCAGGGATGCCGCTTCGAAAACGGTCAGGTGAAGGTCCCCGAAAGCTTCCATCGGGTGTATGAACTGTACCGTGAAGGGGAATGGCTGGCCATGACCGAAGACCCGGAATGGGGCGGTCAGGGCATGCCCCGGTCGGTGGCGCTGGCCGCCGCCGATTACTTCAACGGGGCCAATTATGCTTTTATCATGTACCCGGGGCTGACCCACGGCGCCGGAAAACTGGTGGAAGAATTCGGCACCGAAGAACAAAAGCGGACCTACCTGAAGAATATGTATACCGGGAAATGGACCGGCACCATGCTGTTGACCGAGCCCGAAGCCGGTTCCGACGTGGGTGCGTTGACCACCACCGCGGCGCCCAACGGCGACGGCACCTATTCCATTTCCGGCAACAAGATCTTCATTTCCAGCGGCGAGCATGATCTGACCGAAAACATTATCCATCCGGTTC
Source organism: uncultured Desulfobacterales bacterium (assembly GCA_964573705.1). GTDB lineage: Bacteria > Desulfobacterota > Desulfobacteria > Desulfobacterales > Desulfococcaceae > JAABSQ01. The sequence continues at coordinate 15,829 of CAZNLT010000026.1, read as the reverse complement.
TGGCCCGCATCGAAGGGGCCCCGGAAGGGACCAAGGGAATCTCCCTTTTCCTGGTTCCCAAATACCGGGTCAATCCGGACGGAAGCCCGGGTGAGTTCAACGACGTGGTCTGCACCGGCATCGAGCACAAGATGGGCATCCACGGCAACGCCACCTGCTCGCTCACCCTGGGCGGCAAAGGCAACTGCATCGGCACCCTGCTGGGTGAGGAAAACAAGGGCATGCGGGCCATGTTCCTGATGATGAACGAAGCCCGGGCCCTGGTCGGCATGCAGGGGTTCAGCTGTGCCTCCGCATCCTTCATGAACGCGCTCACCTATGCCCGGGAGCGGGTCCAGGGCAAAAATCTGCTTAAAATGGCCGATCCCGATGCCCCTGCGGTGCCGATCATTCAGCATCCGGACATCCGCCGCATGCTCCTGAAAATGAAATGCATGGTGGAAGGGATGCGAAGCCTGCTCTATTACCACGGGTATCTGGACGATCTGAAGCAGACCACCGACAGCGCCGAGGAAAAGGAAAAATACCAGGGGATGATCGAGCTTCTGACCCCCATCGTCAAAGGGTATGTCACCGACCGCGCCTTTGACACGTGCAGTGAGGGAATTCAGATTTACGGCGGATACGGCTACATCAGCGAGTATCCCCAGGAGCAACTCCTGCGGGATTGCAAAATTACTCAGATTTACGAAGGGACCAACGGAATTCAGGCCATGGACCTTCTGGGCCGGAAGCTGGGGATGAAAAAAGGCAAGCCGGTCATGGACCTGTTGGGTGAAATGAACAAGACCCTGGCCGAGGCCAAGGCGGTTTCCGGTTTGGAGGATTTTGCCGCGGATCTGGAAAAAGCGGTCAACAAGCTGGGCGAGGTGGGGATCCATATGGGTACCGCCGCCATGTCTCCGAAGGTGCTGAACGCCTTCGGCTTCGCCTATCCGTTCATGGATGTCACCGGCGATGTGGCAATGGCATGGATGCTCCTGTGGCGGGCCGCCATCGCCGCACGGAAGATGGAAAAAGCCAAGAAGAAGGATGCCGCTTTTTATGAAGGGCAGATCAAGGGGGCCGAATTTTTCATCAAGACCCTGCTCCCGATCACTTTGGGCAAAATGAATGCCATCCTGATGAACAACGGCGCCGCGGTGGAGATTTCCGAGGACGCTTTCGGCGGAAAATAAGGAGTCAGGCATTTCCCTAACGCACTTTTGAGAATAAAAGGCACCAGGGATCGATCCGGTGAAAAAAAGGGCGGCTCAGTGCAACATGGCCGCCCTTTTTTTTACGGCCGCCGCTGAAGTTCCTCGGCCCGCAAATCCTTCCTTAAAATTTTCCCGACGTTGGTTTTGGGCAGTTCATCCCGGAATTCGATCTCCGTGGGCCATTTGTATTTGGCCAACCGGCCTTCGCAAAATTCCAACAGCTCTTCCCGGGTGGCGGTTTCTCCTATTTTGAGCACCACGAACACCTTGACCGCCTCGCCCCGAAGTGGATGGGGAATGCCCACCGAACAGGCTTCCTGGACTTTAGGGTGCTCAAAAAAGACCTCGTCGATGTCCCTCGGGTAGACATTGTATCCGCCGGAGATGATCAGGTCTTTTTTTCGATCAACAATATAAAAGAACCCGTCCTTGTCCATTTTGGCAATGTCACCGGTGTGCAGCCATCCGTCCTGGCTGAGCACCGCCGCGGTCTCCTCGGCCATGTTGAGATAACCCTTCATTACCTGGGGACCCCGGATCAGAAGTTCTCCGGCCTCACCCACCGGCAGATCGGTTTTACCGTCTTCCAGGCTGACGATACGGCATTCGGTGTCCGGAATGGGGAAGCCGATGCTGCCCACCTTTCGCTTCTCTTTTGAGACCGGATTGATATGGGTCACCGGGGTGGTTTCGGTGAGGCCGTATCCCTCCACGATGACGGCGCCGGTCTTGTTTTCGAAATCCCGGATCACTTCGATCGGCAGAGGCGCGCTTCCGGAAAAGCATCCCTTGATGGAGGTCAGGTCCGCCGAATCGATCCCGGGATGATTGAGCATGCCGATATACATGGTCGGCACCAGCGGAGCGAAGGAAGGTTTGTATTTGGAGACCGCCTCGATCAGTTGCTCGGGCTGGGGTTTGGGCACCAGCACATTCCCCCATCCCATGTACACGGCGAAATTCATGGAGGTGGACAGGCCGAACACGTGAAAGAAGGGCAGGGCGCCCAGCATGATCTCTTCTCCCATGCCGAATTTGGGAAACCAGGCGGAAATCTGCTGTACCTGCCGGCTCAGGTTGGCGTGGGTCAGCATGACCCCTTTGGAAACCCCGGTGGTTCCGCCGGTGTACTGGTACATGGCTACATCCTCGAAATCCAGATCCACTGTAGGCGGGTTCGGGGGGGATTTGGACAAGACCTGTTTCCATCGATACAGGTCGGGCGCCGTTTTGACGTTTGCGGCCAGTTTTTTCTTTTTCGCCACCAGCGGAAACAGAAGGCTCTTGGGGAAGGGTAGGTAATCCCCGATGGAGGTGTAGACAATCTGTCGAATCCCGGTTTTGGGTCGAAGATCGATCATGCGATTGCCCAACAGGTCCAAGGTGATGAGCACCTTGGATCCGGAGTCGTTGAATTGGTGCTCCAGCTCCCGGTCGGAATAGAGCGGGTTGTTCATGACCACGATGCCGCCGACCTTCAGGGCTGCGAAATAGCTGACCACGCAGGGGATGAGGTTGGGCAAAAGGATGGCCACCCGGTTCCCCTTGCCGACTCCGAAATCGCTGAGGCATGCGGCGAAACGGTCCACCATCTCCTTCAGCTTTCCATAGGAAACGGTATATCCTTGAAAAGACAGAGCCATCCGGTCCGGGTATTTTTCCGCCGATTGATCCAGGAAGCGGGGGATACAGGTCTGGTCGTATTCCAGTTTTTCCGTTACATACTCATCATAGTGAACAAGCCACGGCTTCGCCCCATACGGGTTTTCATTGGTCACAGGAAATCTCCTTTCAAATAAGTATTCTTCATTATATGAATTTGCCTTTCATTTCCAGTGTTTTGGAAAAAGCCTTGACAATCCTCACAGGTTCTTTTATAGAAAATCAGGCTTTGACTGAGCGCTCGTTCAAGTTTCGCCGCCCCGTCTTTCGGCTTTAGATTATCGCCTCCAATGAAGCGGGGAAAAAGGAAAGTGGCCTCGGCCGATAGGGTGTTCGAAACTCGCGTCCTAAAGTATAAAATAGAAGGCTTTTTTCCCTTGACAGGAGGAAAAATTGTCTGCTATGTCAGAATAAAAATGAATGAATACTCATTCATTACACAGTAATTTATATATCATTAATGAAAGGAGAAGTGAAGTAAAAAATGGAAACCGCGCTAATCTCTCCTGCCAATGCAACCGTGTTCGGAATTCCCACGGTCCTTTTTTCGGTGCTGATTCCGGTTGTCGGAGTGGCACTGTTCACCTATATCATGGCTCAGCGGTCGGCTCCGCTGGTTCTGGCCAACCCCGATTACCGCTTCGACAGGATACCCCAGCGGCTCTGGGCGGTTCTGAAGCTGTGGCTCGGCCAGCTGAAACAGCCGCGATATCGGGTCGGCGGTGTACTCCATATCATGCTGTTCGCAGGCTTCATTATTCTGTCGATTCGGTCTCTGTCGCTGGTTTTTTTGGGGGTTGCCGAAGACTTCGCGGCGCCGGGCTTCGGCGGCGGTTTCGGCCGTTTCTATAATTTCATTAAGGACTACGCGGTGACCATGGTCTTTGCGGCCGCCGTGATTGCGGCCGTTCGAAGGGGCTTTTTCAAGCCGGATCGGTACAAAGTTCCTCCCCGGTACGGAAAGGACCACACACCGGAGGCGATCTTCATTCTGGGGTTGATCTGCGCTCTGCTGATCACCGAGAGCCTCTATGAGGCCAGTGCCATGTCGGCCAATCAACAGCTGGGGCTTCATGCCGAACGGATCGCCCCCCTGAGCCTGGCCTGGTTTTTCAAAATCATTCTGGGCGATGTATCCATCGGCACCCTTCAGGGGATTCATCTGGCCGCCTACTATCTTCATGACCTTATCTTTTTTTCCTTTCTCTGCATTCTGCCCTTGGGCAAACATTTCCACGTCATCACCTCTTTGTTCAATGTCTATTTTCTCAAGCTGAACAAGGGCAGCGTCAAACCGGTCAAATGGGGTGTACCGGAGGACAAACTGCTGGATCTGGAATCTTTCGGAACCAAGAAATTCGAGGATTTCACCTGGAAGCACATTCTCGATTTCTATTCCTGCGCCGACTGCGGGCGGTGTTCGGACCAGTGCCCGGCCAACGCGGTGGGCCGGCCTCTATCGCCTCGCTTCATTTCCATCAAGGCCCGGGACTACTGCTTCGACAAGTATCCGTTGCGGGGCGGTTTTAAAAAAGGGGAACCGATGATCGGTTCCATCTACAGCGAGGACGAGATCTGGTCCTGCACCACCTGCGGCGCCTGTGAGGAGGAGTGTCCCCTGATGATCGAATACATCGACAAAGTGGTCGATCTTCGCCGAGGAATGGTGGATGATGGGAATGTCCCTCAATCGGTTCAAAAACCGCTTCAGGCTTTGGAAAAACGGGGCAATCCCTACGGCAAGATGGAAAAAAAGCGCGCCGATTGGGCCAAAGACAAGGAATTCAAGACCGAGTGCCCGGTGAAGGTGCTCGAAAAAGGGGGCGCCGCCGATACCCTTTATTTTGTGGACAGCGTCACCTCCTATGACGACAATATTCAGAAGCTGGGCCGGGCCGCGGCCCGGGTGCTCACGGCGGCGGGTGTGGATTTCGGCATACTGGGCAAAGGGGAAAAGGACAGCGGCCATGAGGTGCGCCGGTTCGGCGAAGAAATGCTGTTTCAGGAGCTCCGGGACCACAATACCGAAATGATCGCCGAATCCGGGGCCAAAAAAATCGTTACGGCCGATCCCCACGCCTACAATGCTTTCAAGAAAGACTACAACGGGCTGCCGCCGGTGGAGCATATCAGCCAGGTCATCGTTCAGGCCCTGGATTCGGGCAAGATCCGGCTGAAATCCATCGAGAACACCGACGTGGTCTATACCTATCATGATCCCTGCTATCTGGGCCGCCATAACGGCCTGTATGATATTCCCCGGGATGTGCTGGATCGGATTCCGGGGATCAAGCGGGTCGAGATGGACAAATGCCGGGACCGCTCCTTCTGCTGCGGAGGCGGTGGACTGTATCTTTTCTATGAACCCATCGAAGACAGGCGGATGGGCCAACTTCGGGTCCAGATGGCCAAGGAGGCCGGCGCCGACGTCATCGTCACCGCCTGCCCCTTCTGCATGGTCAACATCGAAGACGCCATCAAGACCAGCGGTCTGGAAGGGGAGATGACGGTGGTGGATCTGGTGGAACTGGTCGATCAGCATCTGATCGCGGCTTAATACAAGCCGCTGGGGTGAACCTTTACTTTTAGCTTTTATAACGAATCCGGGAGGAGTCATATGGAAATTTTGGTATGTGTTAAACGAGTGCCGGATACCTCTGAGAATGAAATCGAGGTCAACAGCAAGGGTACCGATATCGATCGGGATGATCTGGTCTATTCGGTCAATGAGTGGGACAATTACGCGGTGGAGGAAGCCATTCAGATCCGCGACAAGGTCGGCGGAACGGTCACCGTCATCACTGTGGGAGATGAAGAAGCCGAAGAGGTGCTGCGCCGGGAGATGGCCATGGGCGCCGATAAAGGCATTCTGATTTCCGACGAGGCCTTTGAAGGGGCGGACGGTCGGGGGATCGCCGCGATTCTGAAGGCCGAGATCGAGAAAGGAAATTATGATCTGATCCTGACCGGGGCCCAGGCCGACGACGGCGCCGGCCAGGTGGGCGGCATGCTGGCCGCCATGCTGGATGTGCCCTATGCCTCTCTGGTCAATTTTTTGGAGATCATCGACGAGAAAAAGATCAAGGCCGGGCGCGAGATCGCCGGCGGCAACCAGGAGATGAACGAGATCGAGCTGCCCTGCGTGCTCTCCATTCAGACCGGCATCAATGAACCCCGGTACGTCGGCATCCGCGGTATTCGAAAGGTGGCCTCGCTGGACATTCCGGTCCGCACCGCCGGGGATCTGGGGCTCGATGCATCGGCCGTGGCGCCCAAGGTGAACCGGGTCGATTATTTTGTTCCGGAACCGGGGGAAGGCGCCGAAATGCTGGAAGGCAGCACTGAGGAGATCATTGAAAAGCTGGTTGAAATTCTCAAAACCAAAGGAGGTATCAAGTAATGAGCCGACAGGTTTTTGCATATATTCTACACAAAGAAGGGACCCCGGACGATACGGCCCTTGAGTTGATCACCGCCGCCAAAAAGATCGATCCCGATGCCTCGGTCATCGCCTTGGTCACCGGTTCCGGAGACAATCTGAACACCGTCTGCAACGAAATGGTCGCCTCCTATTCAGAGGTCTGGAAAGTGGATCATGCGGATCTGGCCTATCCCAATGCTGAACTGGTTCGAAAGGCCCTGGTCGGAATTCTGCCCAAGGGTGCTGTGGTGCTGATTCCCCATGAGCACTTCGGGCTTGACCTTTCGCCGGGCCTTTCCATCAAGCTGGACGCTCCATATCTTCCGGATGTGGTCGATTTCGAGGGCCTGGAGGGCGATGCCCTGAAGGCGATTCGACAGGAATTCAGCGGTATGGTCAGCACCCATGTTCAGGCGGATATTTCCGGCGGAGCGGTGATTACCCCCCGTCCCGGATCATTTCAGCCCGACGAAAGCAAATCCGCGGGCGGTCAGGTGACCGACAAATCCGGAGAGGTCGGAGAGCTGACCTCCACCCGGCGGTACCTGGAGATCGTCGAGGCCGAGGTGGGCGAGGTCGACATCACCAAATCGGATGTTCTGGTTTCGGTGGGCCGGGGGATCGAGGATCAGGACAACCTCGAACTCATCGAAGAATTGGCCGAAGCCATGGGCGCGGACGTTTCCTGTTCCCGGCCCATCGTGGATGCCAAGTGGTTGGAAAAATCCCGTCAGGTAGGGACCTCCGGGCAGACGGTCAAACCCAAGGTCTACATGGCTTTAGGTATCAGCGGTTCTTTTCAGCACATGGGCGGTATCAAAGGATCTCCCTTTATCGTGGCGGTCAATAAGAACCCAAAGGCCCCCATTTTTCAGGTCGCGGATGTGGGCGTGGTCGCCGACATTCTTGAATTCGTTCCTGAACTGACCGAAGGCATCTCTGAAGCCAAATAGGTCGCCCTTCAAGATAAAACCGGCTGTCTTCTCAATGAGGACCGCCGGTTTTTTTATGCGCATCACCGCTGTTCCGGTCTTGGCTTGACCCCGGCCGATTATTTTGTCATATATCATCTTTAGTGTCGATGTGCCTTGAAAAACCTCTATGACTCGAATTGGATACGGAATTGAAGGGTTAGATGTAATCGGCCGCGGCAGGGAATGGTCTCTCTCGGGAATGGGTTTTATTTCGAATGTTCGACGGGTATGCTCCCAGGGACGGCTAAAAATGATTCAGAGCCGGAGGATCGGCGGAGACCGGGGGATGAAGGACGAAAAGGATTTTTTCTCAAAAGAAAAAATTGCCGCTACGAGCGATGAACAGGCCGTATTGGACTTTTTTTTAGGACTTTTCATCACTCAACTCGGTTTTTCAGATGAAGAGGATCCCCCCCGATCCGAGATTCGATGCCTCGATCCCGAGACCCCGGAAACGGATCATACCTATGAGTTGAGGGTTCAAGAGAAGAAGTTTAAAACCCGACGCATGGCTCTCGGTCCTTTGGGTGAAAACAGCGGGAGCAAAAGCAAGTGTTACAAGGTCATTTATGATGATCTTCTGGTGATCAAGGTACCGCCGACCCCCCTCACCGACTTTGATGAGTATGTTCACTACATCCATGCGGAACGGCGGATCGCCGAACGGCTTATGCCGGATATTGAATGTATCGCTCCCTCCATCTCGGCTTTGCTCAGAAAAATACCCCGGTTTGCGGGCGCTTCAAAGTATACGCCCGAAGTCATCGAAAAGCGGTTGACCGCAATGCTGAAGAAATCGCCATGGCTTCAGGAATACCTGAAGATGGACGATGCCTTCGTCTTTTTCATGAATCTTTCCAAACATTCCTTTCTGGGGCTTGTGGTCAGCAAAATTCACAACATTCCGGCTCGAATCCACGAGGAGATCTTCAGCCAGTTCGACATTCTCTGGAACCTCATGGCCTTTGAAGGGGTTTACGGTTCCGAGCATTCTTCTATTTTTTTCAATATCAACGAGATTTACACCGATTATGAAGAGAAGGTGAACGCGCTGATACGGGAAAGCGGCGGCAACATGACCGCCTATATCTACAAGCGCAAAGAATGGTTTCTTCTGTATCTAGCCGAAAAGAAGATCAATACGGTCGATGGCAATCTGCCCCGATCCTTCTACAAGGGTTTGCAAAATGTGTTCCAGAGCATTTCAAAACATAAAAGCACAGAAATCGGCCAGTACCGGAGCATGATCCGTGAGCATGTCCAGGATAAGATGTTTAATCAGAATAAAATCCGCTTTAAGCAGATGGTTATCGAGATCCTGGAACTCCTCTATTGGCTTAAGAAAAAGGGGGTGGCGGTTCGGGACCTGAAACCGGACAACATCTTCGTGGTGGGAGACGCCTTTTTGCAGTATTCCGGTGATTTTTCCCTGGGCCTGATCGACTTTGAAACCGCCGTGATTTATGATGTGGGTGTTAATCGTAAGATCAAGCAGCCCCTCATGGCGGGGACCCCGTCTTATGCGACGCCAGCGCATATGGTGACCAACCGGATCATCGTCGAGACCCTCAAAGATCTTCCCCGGGTGCTGACCCTTCAGGATTGGCATGCGGCCATGGCGATGATTTTTCATGTGATCACCGGAGAACGGCTGTTTGATAAGTCACGGCGGTGGGTTTCCGAAACCTGGCGGCGGGTTCAGAATGCACCCGCCCGAAAGATCTCTCATGCCGAGGCTTTTAAGCAGGTCAGCCGCCTTTTTTGGCAAAGTGCTGCCTCTGAATTCAAGGAAAAGACTGACGCACGCAAATCGACACTGAAAGCCGTGGAAATCGCCCTTACCGATAAAATTCGGGAGATGCTGATGGAAGAGGTGTTTCGGGAAAAGAAAAATATCGAAATGAAAATACGTCGGCAGATCGCCGGCCAGGATCTGTTCAAAAGTCCGAAATCCCATGAAGACCTGATTCGGTCATCCGGCAGAACCATCCAAAGATGCCGTCGGAATTGGGAAAACGGAGTCGACGTGCCGGATGCACCGCCTCAGATCCGCTCCGGTATTATTCAGTTGCTCAAGAAGTTGGAAACCCTTAAGGCCGAATCGGAGCACCGCTCCACCATTATTCGGTTGCTGGAAAAAGAGATGCCGCTCATCACCGCCTATGATCTGTTGATTTTCATGTTCAACGTGGTGGTGCACAGCATGTACCGGGAGGAATGGGGACGTCTGTACGAGGGACCATCCCAATTCGAGGGCGAACCCGGCCGGCGTCATGCGGAGGCGGAATCCGAAGAGACCCTCTCCTATGAAGGAACGGTCAGCCATGAGGAAACCCTCTCCTATGAAAAAACCCTCTCTTACGACAACACCATCGGATCGGAGGAGACCACCTAACGCCGTACGTTATACCCAAAATTACAGTTATAGATTATGGATTCCTCATCCGCTTCATTCGAAGCGGTTTCGAGTCCTTCATGCGGAAAGGAAACACCGGTTTATGGAAAAACAGGATAAGATGGCCGAGATCACGCCCATTCGGCTGGGAATGAACAGCAAATTCAAATTCAAATGCCACAAAGGTGTGGAATGTTTTACCAAGTGCTGTCGAGGGATCAATATCATTCTGACCCCCTATGATATTATTCGGCTCAAGAATCGTCTGGGAGTAAGCTCCGAAGAGTTTCTGGCAATCTATACCGAACCGCGGTTGATGGAAAAGACCGATCTGCCCGTGGTGACCCTTCGGCTTCTGGACGACGAACAGGAATCCTGCCCCTTCGTTCGGGAGGACGGCTGCATCATCTATCAGGACAGACCCACCACCTGCCGCTACTACCCGGTTGGGGTGGCCACCCTGACCCACAAGGAGGGGGCCGATGATGAAGGCTTTTTCTTCTTCGTCAATGAGCCTCATTGCCGGGGGTTTGAAGAGAATGTCGAGTGGACCGTTCGGGACTGGCGGAAAGACCAGAGGGTCGATATTCACGATGAAATCAATCAGGAGTGGACCGATCTGGTGGTTCGGAAACGATCGTTTCCTCAGAACATTAAAATGACAGGCAAGAGCAAAGAGCTCTTTTTCATGGCGAGCTATAATATCGACAAGTTTCGAAGGTTCGTATTCGAAAGCTCGTTTCTCCAGCGGCATGAGGTGTCGCCCGAGACGGTGGAACAGATCAAGACCGATGACATCGCGCTTCTCAAGTTCGGCCTCGAGTGGCTTAAGGGGCTCTTGTTCAATTACGAAAATTTCGAAGTGAATCTGGAAAAACAGACGGTCTCCGTCAAGGAAAACCGTTCTTAACGCCCCTTCCGGCCCTTTGAACCCTGATCCGATTCGATATCCCCCCTTCTCGAAGTTGAGCAGGGGGGACCTTCTCTTTTCAGTAGGCTCCTGCGTAACAGTATGTTTCGTGTAGTGTTGAATCCGCCAGGCGGGATTCGATATCGACCCCGAAAGCATCGGCGATCGGCTTGAAAAGCTCTGGGGATTCGGTCTGTACCTTTCGAGCCGCATTCAGGACGATATTCAGGGCATTGCGGGTGAGTTTGCCCAGGGGCTGCCTGCAGGGGCCGGCCGGCATCCCCAGGATGCCCATGAGCGCCTTGACGGCAAGCGGGTTCCGGGCCCGGAATACGACCTCGCCGTAAGGGGTGGTTTCGGTGCTCTTGACGGTGACCAGATTGAACAGCGGATCGAGACGGTTCTTCAGGTTTCGGGCCGCATCGGTTTTCCCCCGGGCCAGATGCCGAACCATGTCGGAAACCGCCTTCGGAACGATGTTCGAAGCCACCGAGATAACGCCGGCGGAGCCTATTTCGGGGGTAGTCATCATATCGAAGGTAATGCCGTCGTCTCCGGAGAGGAGAGTGAATTCCGGGCCGCAGCATTCACGGGTGCGCTTCATATTTTCGAGGTTTCCGGTGGCTTCCTTGACAGTGGAAACGTTCCGATAGGATTTATGGAGCAGAGCCAGATCTTCCGGCAACAGCTGGGTTCCGGTTCGACCGGGTATGACATAAGGAATCATTTCAATGCCGGGAAATGCTCTGGCGACCGGCTCCAGGTATTCCTTTCGAATTTCCAGAGAGCTGGGGCCGTTGTAATAGGGATCCACCAGCAAAACGGCCTCGGCGCCGACTTTTGCGGCATGCTCGGTTCCCTCCAGGGCTTCCCGGGTGTTGTTGCTGCCGGTCCCGGCGATGAGGGTGCAATTGCCAGATCTGCTGTGAGCGACCCTTTCGATTACGGCGTTGTGTTCCTCCCAGGTCAGCACCGGGCTTTCTCCGGTGGTGCCGACCGCCAGGATCCCGGTGATTCCGTTGGCGATCTGAAAACCCACCAGGGCGTCGATGCCGTCATAATCAACGGCATCGCCCCGAAAAGGGGTGATTAGAGCAGTAAAAGTGCCTGAAATCATAATGCTTCTCCTCTTAAAGGGACAATAGTGTTTCAAACCGGGTCGAACCCGGCCTCCGTGGATTCGGAAAATGTCTTTTTGCGGGGGCAAAAGAATACTATTTATAAATGAGAATTTGGAATGTTGTCAAGGAACTTATGCAAGGGTTTTTCCCGAGGCGCCCTTTTCCCTTGACAAGGCGGGATCGACTGCCATAATAGCCCCAAAAAATTACAAATATGAGGGATATATATCATGAGCGACACCCAAACGAACAAACCCAAAGACGTCGAACAATATATTGCCAAACACCGGTCTTATGTTACCTCCAATCCCGATTGCGGCACCAGCCACTATAACCTGGCGGTGGGCTTGATCGCCAAGGGGGAATATGACGAGGCCGAAGAAGCGCTTTTCAAAGCGGTCGACTGCAGCCCCGGCCTGGCCGAAGCCTTTGTTCAACTGGGCGGTCTTTGTCTGCGACGCGGGGATGTAGACGGATGTCTCGAATTCAACAAGAAGGCGGTGAAAGCCAAACCGGGGTTTTCCGAGGGATGGGGCAATATCGGATTCGTCCATCTGCAAAGGGGTGAGGTGGATGAGGCCATCAAGGCGCTTCAAAAGGCCACCACCTTCAACTTCCGGTTTATCCAAGCCTTCGCCACCCTGGCCAATGCCTATCTGATGAAAGGCATGGTGGATGAGAGCATCGAAAACAGCCTCAAAGCCATCGAATTGGCGCCTGAGTTCGCAGTGGCCCATAACAATCTGGCCATCGCCTACCTGGAAAAAGGAGACTGGGCCAAAGCCGCCGAGCATTGCGACAAGGCGGTTCAGTACGGATATGAGGTGGCCCCCGAGATTCGAAAAGAGGTTGAGGAGCATCGGCCGAACTGATGGGCAGGGTAAGCCTCGGTTACCGCTGTTTTTGACTGAATCGAAATTGAAAAGCACGTTACGGAGAGGTGATCAGCCCTTAAGGGTGAAGAAAACCCCGTAAGGTGCTTTTCTGTTGACATGAAAGGCGATTCGCTTTATAAAATCGCCTTTAAATGAATTTTGGGACGCGCAACCGAAGATAATATCTCATATCAAGCTTAGAGCGAGCTTGGAATGAACGGATCTCTTTAATTGAAATCGAGAGGAGGTGACCCCGAGAGCCCCGTTAACAGTAGGATAGTTTCTCACTTTGGTCAGGATGGCAACTTTTTTCAAACGAACATGGAGGTAAGATAATGGCGAAACATAAAACCCCTTTGTTGGATCAGCTCGAGACCGGTCCTTGGCCGAGTTTTGTGTCTGACTTGAAGCAGCAAGCGGAAGTGAGGGCGAAAAACGCCGAGAATATTGAATTTCAGATTCCCCAGGATGTGGTCGAAGATCTGATGGGGGTATTGGAACTATCCTTCACAGACGGAACCACCCACTGGAAACACGGCGGCATCGTCGGGGTTTTCGGCTACGGTGGCGGGGTCATCGGCCGATACTGCGACCAACCGCAGGCATTTCCCGGCGTGGCCCATTTTCACACCATGCGGGTGGCTCAACCGGGAGCCAAGTTTTATAAGACCGATTATTTGAGAAAAATTTGCGATCTGTGGGATTTCCGGGGCAGCGGCATCACCAACATGCACGGTTCCACCGGCGACATCATTTTTCTGGGCACCACCACTCCCCAGCTCGAAGAGATTTTCTATGAACTGACTCACAACCTGAATCAGGATCTGGGTGGTTCCGGCTCCAACCTGCGGACACCGGCCGACTGTATCGGCCAGGCCCGTTGTGAGTATTCCTGTTACGACACCCAGGCCCTTTGCTATGATTTGACCCAGGAATACCAAGACGAACTTCACCGTCCGGCCTTCCCCTATAAATTTAAATTCAAGTTCGACGGCTGTCCCAACGGGTGCGTCGCCTCTATCGCCCGGGCCGACATGTCCTTCATCGGCACCTGGAAAGACGACATCAAAATCGACCAGGAAGCGGTAGCCGGTTATGTGGGCGGCGAATTCGCACCCAATGCCGGCGCCCATGCGGGTCGTGATTGGGGCCCCTTCGATATCGAGAAAGAGGTCGTCAAGCTCTGCCCCACCAACTGCATGAAATATGAAGACGGCAAACTCGAGATCAACAACCGGGAGTGCGTCCGCTGCATGCACTGCATCAATGTCATGCCGCGCGCTCTGAGAATCGGCGACGAGCGTGGCTGCTCCATCCTGGTCGGCGCCAAGGCCCCGATCCTGGACGGCGCACAGATGGGCAGCTTGCTGGTTCCCTTCATCTCGACCGAAGAGCCTTATGACGAGATCAAAGAGGTCATCGAAAAGGTGTGGGATTGGTGGATGGAAGAAGGCAAGAACCGCGAGCGGCTCGGCGAGTTGATCAAGCGCCAGGGTTTCCAGAAGCTGCTCGAGATGACCGAGATCAAGCCCGATCCGAGGCACGTCAAGGAGCCGAGAACCAACCCCTATATCTTCTGGAAAGAAGAAGAGGTCGAAGGCGGTTTCGAGCGGGATATCGAAGAATACAGAAAACACCATCAGAGATAAGGAGGAGAAAACACCATGGCATTTATATCTTCTGGCTACGATCCGAAAGAGCCGATGAAAGACCGGATCACCGACATCGGTCCTAAAAAATACGATCAGTTCTATCCTCCGTATATCGCCAACAATAAGGGGAAATGGCTGTACCATGAGATCCTCGAACCCGGTATTCTGGTTCATGTTTCCGAGACCGGAGACGAGGTCTACACCGTCCGCTGCGGCGGTGTCCGTTTGATGTCCACCACCATGATTCGAGAAGTTTGTGAAATCGCCGAAAAACACTGCGACGGGTATCTTCGGTTCACCACCCGGAACAACATCGAGTTCATGGTGGACGACAAATCCAAGGTCGATGCCCTTAAAAAAGATCTCGAGAGCCGCAAATTCTCTGGCGGAAGCTTCAAATTTCCCATCGGCGGCACCGGCGCCGGCATCACCAACATCGTCCATACCCAGGGATGGATCCACTGCCACACCCCGGCCACCGACGCTTCCGGTACCGTGAAGGCGACCATGGATGAGGTCTTCAATGATTTCAAAAATATGCGGCTTCCGGCTCCGCTGCGGATCTCCATGGCCTGCTGCCTCAACATGTGCGGTGCGGTTCACTGTTCCGACATCGCCATACTCGGGTATCACCGCAAACCCCCGATGCTGGACCATGAATGGCTGGATAAAGTCTGCGAAATCCCCCTGGCCATCGCCGCCTGCCCCACCGGCGCCATCAAGCCCGCCAAGGTGGAAACCAAAGAAGGCAAAGAGGTCAAGAGCGTCGCGGTCAAGGAAGAACGCTGCATGTTCTGCGGTAACTGCTACACCATGTGCCCCTCCATGCCGCTGTCGGATAAAGAAGGCGACGGCATCGTGCTCATGGCCGGCGGCAAGGTCTCCAACCGGATCAGCACACCCAAGTTCTCCAAAGTGGTCGTGGCCTTCCTGCCCAATGAAATGCCGAGATGGCCCAAGATGACCGAGACCATCAACCACATGGTCGAAGCCTACGCCAAGGATGCCAATAAATACGAACGGCTCGGCGAATGGGCCGAACGGATCGGCTGGGAGCGTTTCTTTGAAAAGTGCGAACTCGATTTCACGCATCATCTCATTGATGATTTCCGTGATCCGGCCTATTATACCTGGCGTCAGTCGACCCAGTTCAAATTCTAATTTTTGCGTCATCTAAATGCGTTCAGGGGATGCGGCATCCGTCGCGTCCCCTGAATGTTAGAAAAGAGGGTAAAATGGAATACGAAGAGGCAAAAGAAAAGATTGTAACAGAGCTTCAAAAGAAACAAAAATCCAAATCCAAATTCTACTTCAACGATCTGTCCAAGATTCTGGATGAGAAACCGAGGGCCGCTAAGAAACTGATCAATCAGATGGTCAACGACGGGTTGCTGGTTTACTGGTCCAGCGGAAGCACTACGATGTACGGTCTTCCCGGCACCGGTAAACAGGCGGCCGCCGAGCATGAAGAAGGTGAAGAATAAGCAAACCCTCTTGTTTGGGTGAGCCCGAATCCGTATTTAGCGCTTCAAAAAATTCCATGCACCCTCAAACCGCCCAGTTACCCAGAATTTTCATGGCCGGTTTGCGCGGGGGTTCCGGGAAGACCATTATGTCTAT
>CAZNLT010000025.1:0-45645 GCA_964573705.1 uncultured Desulfobacterales bacterium | reverse complement strand
GATTATGATTATGATTACGGCTATGGGGGCCCGTATGAAGAGGAATTGGAATTCTATGATGACGGCATCAAATATGAATATGAGTACGACTATTATACGGACGAATGGTACCTCGATGAAGTCGAATTCGACGAATGGTACGACTGAATCCGAGGCAACCGGAAAGCGCCGTCTTACTTTCGGAAAGAGCCGTCTTACTTTTTCTACCAGAGAACTTAATAATCGATGAGGAGGATTTTTTCATGAAACGAATACACATAAACACCGGTTGGATGTGGGCCATTGTTCTTGCGGTCACGGCCACCCTGGTTTTCGTCATGCCCGGATTTGCGCAGAGAAGCCAACAGGGCCGATCTTCGGCTCAGGGCGATTACCGAGTGGAGCCCCTCGGCTGGGTCAGTGTCGCCTATGATCTCAACAACGACGGGGTCTATGAAACCTTTGAACGCGTCTACTATTATGACCTCGAACAGGCACGCCGGCAAAGCCAGGAGCGGCAGATGCGCGAAGGTCGGGGCCAGATGAGAAGAGGCGAAGGAATGCAGCAGTACCAGCCGGGCAGAGGGCAGCGGCAGCAGCAGATGGGCGGAATGCAGCAGGACTACCGGCAGCGGCCGAGAATTCCGAGCCGGATCGATCGAAGCAAGTTCGAAAAGGTGGACGGCACTGTTGTTGAAATGAAAGATGTAAAACTGGCCGGCTTTGATGAAAAGCATGTGGTTGCCCGAATCAAAAATCGCGAAAACATGGTGGCCAAGGTCGATCTGGGGCCCAAGGGCCGCATCTCCGATCTGGACATCCAGAAGGGCCGGAGCGTTTCCGTCTGGGGCAAACGCGGGACCATCAATGAAAAATACATGCTGATGGCCTATTGGATCAATGTGGACGGGAATCGGGTCCACATCAAAAGACCCAAGGATATGAACCTGAAGCGGTACACAGGCAAAATCCTCAAACTCAAAAAGACCGCTTTCGGCGAAAAGACCGGGAATCATGTGATGGCTCGGGTCGAGCTGGACAAGGGGGGCAAGACCATCGTCAACCTGGGTCCGGAAAACCAGCTCGGGAACCTGAATGTGCAGTCCGGCAAAGAATTCTCCATGCTGGCCCGCCCGGTTATCGTCAACGGAAAAAAGGCATTGGTCGCCGAACAGGTGATGATGGGCGATAAAACCGCCACCATCGACTGGGAGAAGGCCAAGAAGGGGTAAATCCTTCCGCGCTGAAAAATACACCTGAATAAAAAAAAGGGGTGCGGGCGATCCGATTCGGATTTCCCGCACCCCTTTTTTCGTTGTTTGGGCCGTCCCGCTCCGGCTCTGGACACTCCGGGCCGGAACGATTGTATCTATAACTGCAATGTTACCCGTTGACGACCTGCTCCATCTCGGTCTCGGTCTCGGAGGATGCGTCGGCCTCGCCTTCCGGCTTAATGGCCGCATCCAGGGCCTCGTCGATTCGGTCTACGAGGATGATGTTCATCGCCTCCCGAACCTCGTCGGGCAGATCTTCCAGGTCCTTTTCATTCCGGTGCGATAGGATGACCGAGGTCATGCCCGCCCGATGGGCCGCCAGCACCTTCATTTTGATGCCGCCCACCGGCAGCACCCGGC
The DNA here is from genome assembly GCA_964573705.1 of uncultured Desulfobacterales bacterium. Lineage (GTDB taxonomy): Bacteria > Desulfobacterota > Desulfobacteria > Desulfobacterales > Desulfococcaceae > JAABSQ01. The sequence continues at coordinate 44,032 of CAZNLT010000025.1, read as the reverse complement.
CCCGCAGGGTCACTTCGCCGGTCATCCCGATGTCGCCGCGGACCGGCTGCCCGCTGAACAGGCTCGCCATGGCCATGACCATGGCCACACCCGCCGACGGACCATCCTTCGGAATGGCGCCGGCCGGCACATGGAGATGGACGTCGGTCTTTTCGAACTGATCCGGGTCCACCTGCAGTTCCAGGGCCTTGGACCGGACATAGCTGTGCGCGATCTGAGCACTTTCCCGCATCACGTCGCCCAGCTGGCCGGTCAGGGTCAAGCCGCCCTTGCCTTTCATTCGGGTGGCCTCGATAAAGAGGATGTCCCCGCCGGTGGCGGTGACCGCCAGCCCGGTGGCGATGCCCGGAATCTCGATGTTTTCGGAGAGCTCCGACTCGAACTTTTCTTTCTTCAGATAGGTTCGAACCAGCTCCGGGGTAATCTCCACCTCGGTGCTCTTCTTGCCCACGATGCGCACCGCGCTCTTTCGGCAGACCGCGCCGATCTGACGCTCCAGGTTTCGAACCCCGGCCTCCCGGGTGTAATCCTGAATGAGCTTGCGCAGGGCCTCGTCGGTGAAGCGGATTTCATCCTCCCGCAGCCCGTTGGCCCGGACCTGTCGCTCGACCAGGTGGCGCTGGGCGATCTGGACCTTTTCGTATTCGGTGTAGCCGTCCAGCTGAATGATCTCCATTCGGTCCCGCAGCGGGGCCGGAATCGTCTCCAGCATATTGGCCGTGGTGATGAAGATCACGTCGCTGAGATCGAAATCCACATCCAGGTAGTGGTCCCGGAAGGCATGGTTCTGGGCCGGATCCAGGACCTCCAGCAGCGCGCTGCTGGGATCTCCGCGCCAGTCGCTGCCGACCTTGTCCACCTCATCCAGCATGAAGACCGGATTTCGAGTGCCGGCCCGCTTGATCGCTTGAATAATTCTGCCCGGCATGGCGCCGATATAGGTTCGGCGATGACCGCGGATCTCGGCCTCATCGCGCATGCCGCCGAGGCTCATGCGGGTGAATTCACGACCCAGGGCCCGGGCGATGCTCTGCCCCAGACTGGTCTTTCCCACCCCCGGAGGGCCGGCAAAGCAGAGAATGGCGCCCATGGCTTCGGGCATGCCTTTCTTTCGATCCTGGTCCTTTTCCGCTTCGATATTGCGCTCTTGCGCAAGCATTCGAACCGCCAGGTATTCGATGATCCGCTCCTTCACCTCATTGAGATCATAATGGTCCTCGTCCAGGACCTGACGGGCGTTGTCGATGTCGGCCTTGTCTTCACTCGAAGTCTTCCAGGGCAGATCCAGAATCCAGTCCAGATAGGTCTTGATCACCGAGTACTCGGGGGAGTGAGGCGACATCCCCTTGAACCGCTTCAGTTCCCGTTCGGCCTCTTTGCGGACCTCGTCCGGAATGTCGGCTTCATCCAGTTTTTCGGTGTACTCTTCGGCCTCGGACTGGTTCTCGTCGGTTTCGCCCAGCTCCTTTTGAATCGCCTTGAGCTGCTGGCGCAGAAAGTATTCCCGCTGGGCCTTGTCCATCTCGCCCTTGGCCTCGGTCTGGATCTTTTTGCCCAGGGTCAGCAGTTCTTTTTCCCGGGAGAGATGGGCGATCAGGATCCGGACCTTTTCCTTAACGGTATCGGCTTCGATGATCTCCTGGCCCTTGGCCACGTCCAGGCCGATGCTGCCGGCCACCAGATAGACCAGGTACCGCGGATCTTCCACCTGATTCAGATACTCGATGGCCTCTTTGGGAAGGTTCGGAGACAGGGTCACCACCTCCTGGGCCACTTCCCGCAGGCTGCGGGCCAAGGCGTCGGTTTCCAGGTCCTGCTTCATGGTCGCCGGCAACACGGATATCCGCGCCTTCAGATAAGGAGACTCGGCAACCCAGTGGTCGACCCGAAACCGCTCCAGCCCCTGAATAATAACCTGAAGGGTGTTGTCGGATGTTTGCATGACCCGCTCGATCTTGGCCACCGTACCCACCTCGTGAACCTGTCCGGGCCGGGGGGTTTCAATGGAGGGGTCCTTCATGCTGACCAGACCGATGATCCGGTCTCCTTTCATGGCTTCTTCGACCAGGGCGACCGACCGGGGAATCCCCACGGCCAGCGGCATTACCGAATAGGGAAAGGCGACCGTGTTCCGCAACGGCAGAATCGGCAATTCTTCCGGAATATTTGCCATTTTCCGGGTCTTTTCTTCTTGTTCCGTGGTATGCATCTCTTTTTCCTCTATATTCATTCTTTCACACCTTTTGGGTTGGAATGTTTTTAGCATATTTTTTGCATATCGTTTTCGGTCGTTTGCAAGGGGAATATAATGCCTCATTATTTTTTGTAAAGTTCAATGGTTGCAATCACCGGTCCCATGCCGTGCCACCTCCCCTTCCGGTTGGTATCGTCAATTCTTTTTGGTTTCATAGTATAAAAAATAACCATTTTTATTCCATCCGCCACTTTTTTTAAAAATTGTCCATCCGCGATGATTCGCATTCCCGGCGTTCCGGGAAACGCTTCTTGACAGAAAGTCCCGACAGGCTCATTTTTACGGAGTATTCCATCCGACCCGCCGGTGCGATTTCTTTTCCCCGGCGGGTTCGGACCGAACGAATATCGAAATGCGACGGAGGTTGTTGTGAAAATCATTATCGACAGAATCCCCGAAGAAGGGCTTGACCTGGAGTTTGACGAAAAGCCGGAATCCTTTCCGGTTTTGAACGAGATCGAGGCATCCGGGGAATGCGTCTTCCCCGAGCCGATCCATAATGAACTGACGGTTTCCCGGGTTCGGGACATGGTCTCGGTCAAGGGGACGGTCGAAACCCGCGTCCGCATTCCCTGCGCACGATGCCTGGAAGATGCCGATTTGCCTTTGAAAAAGCGATTGAACGTCTATTTCACCTGGAATATGCCCGAACTGGAGGGGACCACCACCAAAGACGGGGTGGAAATTCGGGATGAGGTGATCGGACTGGTGCCTTTTGAGGGCGAGGCGATCGAACTGGACGAGGTGATTCAGGAGCAGGTGGTCATCTCCCTGCCGTCCCGGCCCCTCTGCCGGGCCGAGTGCAAGGGACTTTGCCCCCGGTGCGGGGCGGATCTCAACCGCGAACCCTGCGATTGCGACACCACCCGGTACAATGAGCAGTTCGCGGCCTTGAAGGACCTTAAACTGAAATAGAAACACGGAGCCTAAAACATGCGGGTGCTGCTGATTTCGGCCAATACCGAACAGATCAACATGCCGGTGCTGCCGCTGGGAATGGCCTGTGTGGCCGCCGCGGTCCGGAACGCGGGCCATGAAGTCGAAACCCTCAACCTGATGGCCCGGCGAGGGGACATTCGGGAGTACCTGGATGAGGCTGTGGCCGGTTTCGGACCCGACATCGTCGGGATCTCGGTGCGAAATATCGACGACCAGACCATGGACCCGCCTCATTTCCTGCTGGATTCGGTCAAACCGGTGATCGAGGCGATTCGGTCATCGGCCGATGTCCCCATCCTGCTGGGCGGGGCTGGCTACAGCATTTTCCCGAAGAGCACCCTGGATTATCTGGGGGCGGACCTGGGGATTCGGGGCGAAGGGGAACAGGTCCTGCCGGTCCTGCTGGATCGCCTGGAAAAGACGGCGCCTGTGGAGGACCTGCCCGGGGTGTTTACGCGAAGGGGCGACGGCGGCGGGCCGCCGAAGACGATCGAAGATCTGGCGGCATCCCCGCTCCCCCTTCCGGAGGTCCATCTTCGCCTTCCCGAGGAGTTGGCGGGGGAAGAGATCTGGATCCCTTTCAGACCCGTCGGGGCTGCGCCATGGATTGCAGTTACTGCTCAACGGCGGCCATCGAAGGCCGCCGGCTGAGAAAACGGCGTCCGGAAGAGAGTATCGACAACCTGGCCCGGTTCGTGGACGGCGGATTCGGCCGGTTCTTCTTCGTGGACAACACCTTTAATCTGCCGCCGGCCTATGCCGAGGCCATTTGCGACAAGATCATCGGCCGGGGCCTGGAGATCGAGTGGCGGTGCATTTTTTATCCTCGTCGAACCGGGGAACGGCTGGTGGAAAAGATGGCCCGGGCCGGATGCCTGGAACTTTCGTTGGGATTTGAAAGCGGGTCTGAAAAGATCCTGAAAAACCTGAACAAAAAATTCACCCCCGAGGAGGTACGCCGAGTCTCCGCCCTGATCAAGCGGCACTCCATTCGTCAGATGGGGTTTTTGCTTCTGGGCGGGCCCGGCGAAACACGGGAGACCGTTCTGGAAAGCCTTGAGTTTGCGGATTCCCTGAATCTGGACTCGGTCAAAGTGACTCAGGGAATCCGCATCTATCCGCACACCCGGCTGGCGAAAACCGCCCTGGCGGAAGGAATCATCGATTCGGAAGACGATCTGCTTCACCCCTCTTTCTATATGGCGCCGGGGCTGAAAGAATGGCTGCGCAGAACCGTGGAGGCATGGGCCGCAGATCGCCCCCACTGGCTGGTCTGATCCGATTCAAAGAAAAACACGGGTGAACGGCTTTTCCCCGATTTTTTCGGCCATGCTCCGAAGCCGGGATTCGGTCTGGGTAAGATCAATCTTGATCGCCTCTTCCGGACATTCCCGAACACAGCTGAAACAGTAGATGCAGTTGTCATTGAATTCGGGGTAGGGGGTCAGGGCCACCGCTTCGGTGGGGCAGACCTCGGCACAAACCCCGCACTCGGTACACTCGGATTGATTCACCTTCCGCTTGGGGATATGGGCTTTGGCCGTCTCCAGGGACATTTTCTCCATATCCTTGCGCAGTTCCGGCGGCTGGTAGTCGAGGTCCGCCAAAGGAAGCTCGCGCCCTTTTCCGTTGGCCAGCCGGTCATAGACGCCGTGAACCAGCTCCTGAACCTTTTCATCGTCCCCGTCGTCCGGATGCCCCTCTCCCAGCGGAAAATCGGCCCGCCACAGGCTGGAATGGACCGCCCCGACCTTGGCCCCGCCGCCGAGACGATATCCCTTCTCAGTCAGGGCCTTGCCCATTTCATACAGCGCCATGCCGCTGCAGACGCCGCCCCAGGTCACGAAGGGGACCGCCCACAGGCCGCCGCCTTCGGGCAGATTTTTGATGAAGTCCATCACCGGGGGCGCCGTGTGGGAGACATAGACCGGGGAGCCGATAAAGAGGCATCCCTTTGCCTGCGCATTTTTGATTTCCTCGTGAATCACGGCCGGATCATCTCCGCCGCCCAGATCGCATGTGGTCACCTGGCCGCCCATCCGCTCCACCGTTTCCTCGATCACCCGGGCCACATGGCGTGTGGTGCCGGCCGGCGAACAATAGGCGATCATCGCCGCATGGGTTTCGGCCGCATCCGTCCTGCTAGTCATTTTTCCTCCGTAAACTGTATGGGGTCCACCTCCGAAAAGAAAGGATCAGGCCCAGAAGCCCGTCCTCTCCAGAATCTCTTTCCAATATACCACCGCCCGCCTTCATTTCAAGGGATCAACCAGCAGGAAGCAGAAAAAATTACCAGATGGTCTCGATGGGAGCGTTTTTTATAATTTTCTCATATTTGGTGACCCAGGGAACCCCTTCGGAGAGGGCTGTCGCGAACACGATTCGGTCCGCCGGATCATTATGGTTTGAATCCGGAAGGAGAACCGAGTTTAATGCAATCGTATTACTTATCGGAATAAACTGGAGGAATGACAATCTTTCGGATTGGGAAATCCAATCTGTTTAAGGCATCCCAATCCGCTAAACCAACCGGTTCCATGGGGTTTTCATATCTGGTAACGGTATTTCGCAATGATGACAGAATGGACTCGGTCTTCTCGGTATACGGAATCAGTTTGAATGTGATAAGATCCTTTCGCCGGAGTCGGCCGGTCCTCGGGCACACACCGAGGCGTCGGCGAAAGGGCCGGTTCACCTGTCTTCGGCAAGCCTACAGCAGGCCGTCGATATTCACATATTCCAGATCGAAGGCATCTGAAACGCCCTTGTAGGTGATCCGGCCGTTGACTACGTTGGCGCCCAGCTTGATCTCCTTGTTCTCCCGCATGGCTTTCCGCCAGCCCTTGTTGGCGATTTCCACGGCATACGGAAGGGTTGCATTGGTCAAGGCCAGGGTAGAAGTCTTTGCCACGCCGCCGGGCATATTGGCCACACAGTAATGGACCACCCCGTCGACCGTATAGATGGGATCGGAGTGGGTGGTGGCTTTGGAGGTTTCAAAGCAGCCCCCCTGATCGATGGCCACATCCACCAGAACCGATCCTTTTTTCATGGTTTTGACCATGTCCCGGGTGACCAGTCTCGGGGCCTTGGTGCCGGGAATCAAAACCGCGCCTACCACCACATCCGCCCGGGTGACCAGATCACGAAGGGTGGCGGGGCTCGACATCAACAAAAAGCAGTTGGCCGGCATCACGTCGCTGAGGTACCGGAGCCGGTCCAGGTTCATGTCGAGCACATAGACCTTGGCGCCCAGACCGCAGGCCATTTTGGCGGCATTGGTGCCGACAATGCCGCCGCCGATGATCACCACCATTCCCGGGTCCACCCCGGGCACCCCGCCCAGAAGAATTCCATGCCCGCCCTGGGCCATTTCCAGATATTTGGCGCCCTGCTGAATCGCCATTCGGCCCGCCACTTCGCTCATGGGGGTCAACAGCGGCAGGGACCGATCCTTCTTCTGAATGGTTTCATAGGCGATGCAGACGGCCTTGCTTTTGACCAGCGCGTGGGTCAGCTCTTCGGCCGCGGCCAGATGGAGATAGGTGAAAACGATCTGGTTCTCCCGAATGAGATCATACTCCGGGGGCAGGGGCTCCTTGACATGCATTACCATGTCGGCGCGGTCAAAGATCTCTTTGGCGGTGTCGACGATTTCGGCCCTGTGCGCCGCATAGACCGAATCCTCGAATCCGCTGCCGGTGCCGGCGTTTTTTTCCACCAGCACCGTGTGACCGTTCTGTTTCATCACCTCCACCCCGGCGGGGGTCATGGAAACCCGATTTTCTTCCGATTTAATTTCCTTCAGAATGCCTACAATCATGATATACCTCCTGATTTAATGTTGAAACCCTTTGCTCCGATGACAAACCCCCTGAAAACCAAAACCGGAATGAGTTTATACGCACTCTATGTACCAAAGAGAATCGCTGCGGGTGCAGAGGCGAAACGGCCCGGGTCCGAATGCGGTTTGATAGGGTATGGTCTTTCCATGACCAGATTGTTCAGTTCATTTTCCGTGAGAATGGCGGCGATATCCGACACAATGCCGATTCGGTCTACAAACCGGAGTTGAAGCCTGAGGTTCGGTTGCATAATTCCTTCCGTACGGATGAAAATCGCGGTTACATCAACTGAATCGCCGGGCCACCCTTTGGCTTCCAATAAAGAGGTCTCACCTTGCAAAGGCACGGAAAAGAGCGGGACATACCGGCCGGGAGGTGAAAACCGGCCCGAACTCGTAAACAGATGACGCAAATCGTTTTTTTGTATATCATATTCATGACATTGAAAAGCAAAAACCGCTTCCCGCCCGCCGTGAAATGGCGGGATGCGAATCGACTTCTCCTGAAAGGATGGATGATCATGCAAGACCCGACCATACAGGCGGCGGAGACACTTAAAGCGGTTCGAGAGCGAACCCCTTTGATTCATAACATCACCAATTTCGTAGCGATGAACTTCATCGCCAATGCACTCCTGTCAGCCGGCGCCTCCCCGGTGATGGCCCACTCCGCCGAAGAAGTAGAGGAAATGGCAGACCTGGCCGACGCCCTCGCGCTCAACATCGGCACCCTGACCGGGGAGTGGATCGCGGCCATGATTCAGGCCGGCCGGGCCGCGGCCCAACGAAACAAACCTGTGGTTCTGGACCCGGTGGGGGCCGGCGCCACCACTTTTCGTACCGCCTCGGCCCGAAAAATCCTTCAAAAAGTGCCGGTGCGGATCATTCGGGGAAATCCCTCGGAGGTGCTCTCCCTGAGAGGCGGAGATTCCAGGACCAAAGGGGTGGATGCGATCCATTCGGTGGAGGAGGCGGCCGAAGCAGCCCGGATTCTGGCGCGGGAACTCGACCTTACCCTGGCGGTAACGGGACCGGTGGACCTGGTCACCGACGGAGACCGGCTGATACGGATTCGCAACGGGCATCCGCTGATGGCTTGGGTCACCGGCGCCGGCTGCACCGCTACCGCCCTGATTGCCGCGTTCGCCGCGGTAAACCCGGATCCGGTCAGCGCCGCCGCCTCTGCATTGGCATTTTTCGATGTGGCCGGTGAAAAGGCATCTCAAACCGCTACGGCCCCGGGGAGCTTCATGATCGCCCTGCTGGACGCCCTGCATACCCTCACCCCCGACGAGCTTCGGCAGGGGGCGAACATCGAGACGGAGAAGCTCCCATGAAACTCAAAGATATCGGAGAATTCGGCTTTATCGACCGGATCGGCGAGGGGTGCCTGGTCCGACGGCGGGATGTGGTCCAGGCCATCGGCGACGACGCAGCCGCGTTTCGGACCCCTCCCGGAGAGGTGACCCTGCTCACCGCCGATATGCTGGTGGAGCGGGTTCATTTTCTGCGGGACAAAACCACCGGATTCCATCTCGGCTACAAGTCCCTGGCGGTCAACCTGAGCGATATCGCCGCCATGGGCGGCGCCGCCCGGGAGGCCTTCGTCAGCATCGCCATACCCGAAGACTGTCCGATGGAATTCCTGGACGATCTATATGAAGGCATGCGGGCCTTGGCCCAAAAATACGAGGTCAACATCCTTGGCGGGGATACCACCGGTTCCCGGGCCGATCTGGTGATCAACATTGCGGTGACCGGGTCGATTCCCGAAGACGAAATCCTGCTGCGAAGCGGCGCCAGACCCGGCGACCGCATCTTCGTCACCGGGGGTCTCGGCGACAGCAAGGCCGGGCTTCACCTGATTCTCAACGACATCGAAGCCGATTCCCCGGAGCTACAGGCCTTGATCACCGCGCATGCCCTGCCCGAACCCCACCTGCGGGAAGGGCGGTTTCTGGCCCGGGCAGACGGCGTCCACGCCGCCATCGACGTCAGCGACGGCCTCAGCTCGGATCTGGGCCATATTCTGAAAAAAAGCGGTGTCGGCGCACGACTCTACGAAGCTGTGCTCCCGATCACCGATTCACTGAAGCACTTTTGCGAGCGGTTCGGTTTTATCCCGGCCGATGTAGCGGTCTCCGGCGGCGAGGATTATGTGTTGCTCGGCACGGTGTCCGCCGATCGGGCGGAGGAGGCGGCGCAGCAGTTTCTGGACCGGTTCAAACGGCCGCTGGGGATGATCGGTGAAATCACCGCATCAGAGGGGATGGTGATGGTGCGCGTAAATGGACAGGAAGAGGCGATTCGGGCTTCGAGCTGGAAGCACTTTTAACAAGGGACGAAGGGGTTGACAGGAGGCGCGTGCGGTTTTGCCAGAAAACCGCACGCGCCGGTGTAAGAAAAGGAAAATCTTATCTGCCGGCCTTTACAACGGCGACACCCCTGCCGGTTATCGCCATCTCTTCGTCCTCTTCACTGTCTGAACTGCCCAAGACTTTCAGATCGGGCATGTACACGAAGTGGCCGGAGTAGATCTTGCCGGGCTCCAGTTGGGTAATGACTTTGGCTCTCTCGCGCAGAGTTTGGGGAGGCCGGGTAATCAGGGCCATTCCCGCGCTGAGGAACAGGAAGAATGCGGCCATCAGATAAGCGACTTGGGGGGTGCCGGTGGCGGCGACGATCATCTGGGCGGCTCTCGGGAAAACGAACCCGCCGATCCCCCAGGCTGTAAACAGGAGTCCGTAATTGACGCCGAAATTTTTGAGACCGAAGTAGTCCTTGGTCACCGAGGGAAAGAGGGACAGGTTGGTGCCGTAATTGAATCCGATCAGGGTGGCGGCGGATACCAGCAGCACGGCCTGGCTTTCCTTGATGAAGAGCAGGGAGCTGATCACCAGGCCCTGAAAAGCCATCATGATCAGGATGGTTCGGGTCCGGCCGATTTTGTCGGAAATGATCCCCGCCGCAATCCGTCCGCCGGCGTTCCCGACCGCCATCAGCGCCACGACGATCCATGCCAGGTGACCCAGGCTCATCTTGGCCATTTCGGCCACCGAACCGATGATGATCAATCCGGCGCCGGAGCCCACACAATACATGAACCACAGTTTATAGAAGGTGGGCGTCTGGAGCATGGCGCTCGGAGCATACTCCTCGATTTTAATGGCTTTCTTTGCCGGGCTTCCTTTTTTGGGGGCGGTTTCCTGGGGGACATACCCTTCGGGCGGATTCTTCAGAAACATGGCCAGAAAGCAGACCACGATGAGAAAGGAGACGCCGAAGATCATCATCGACTGGCTCAAGCCGTAATTCCGAATCAGGTAATCGGCCAGTGGCGCGATATAGACCGATGCCAGTCCGAAGCCCGCCACCACGAGACCGGCGATCAGGCCGGTTTTGGAAGCCGGAAACCATTTGATGGCGGGCGGCGTCGCGGATGCATAGCCGAAGCCGAGTCCCATGCCGGTGAGAACGCCGAAACCGAGAATCCAGTTGGCCAGAAGTGTCGACTGAGAGGTCACCACCAGACCGATGCCGGCCAGAAGGCCCCCGAAAATGGCGGTGATTTTCGGGCTCACCTTGTCCTGAAGGCGCCCCGCGGTGATCATGGTAAAGGCAAAGACCAGACAGCACACGGCATACGGGTCGTTCAGGTAGGCCAGGTCCCATGTGAACATGCCGTCGCCGGACATGATCGATTCCTTGATGGCGACCTTGAAGATGGACCAGGTGTACAAGATGCCCAAAGCGAGATTGATGCCCAGACCCGCCATAGTGACGCTCCAACCTTTGTTTTTCACTTTCTCCATAATACCTCACCGTCCTTGATGATTTGGCAGAAAAGCCTATGAATCAATTTTCTGAGTGACTTCTATCTGGTAAAAATTGGATAAAATCCATGTCTGTTCGGACCGGTTTTCCGGATTCAAAAACCGGTTGAATAAAATTCAACGCAAGTAGTATGCCATAAACGTGATATCCGTATAACATTTCTGATTTTCATTCATTATTTGAATTTTGAGCACTGTGTCCATATGCGGAAGGGTACAACCTTTGTATGCAAGCCTCTGGGTATCGATTTTATATGGCTGGATTTATTTGTTATATGAAATACAACCCAGATTGTAGCCACAACCCAGGTTGTAGGGGTGTTGTGGTTGGCAGGACTGCTGAAAGGTCGGTGATCAGGACGGGGTCAGAACTTTTTGGATCTCGGCCGGGCAGATGAAAATTCGACGCCTTGACGCATCCTGCAGGCGGATGCGCTCATTTGTTCTTTTGTAAACGCCGCCAAAGCACGGGCTCTTTTCTGCCAGGTAATCTCTGCGGCCCGCCGTTGGGTCAGCTCACACATCTTTCGATACTGATCAGGACCATCCAGCAGTCGGAGAACGGCCCGGACCAAGCCCTCTTCGTCGCCCGGTGACAGGTAGGTGCCCGCTTTTCCCAACACTTCTCGGACTGAGGGCAGATCGCTGCCGACGGCCGGAATTCCGTGGGAGAGATAATCGAGGGCTTTGACGGGACAGGTCAAGTACCGGTTGTAGAAGGTGTCTTCGAGCATAACGCCCCCCAGGCTGGCTTTCTCTGCCATCGCCTGATGCATCGCCTCGGGCGGCTGAAACGGCACGAACCGGACCGATCCGGCGGCCCCGCACGCCTTCGCTTTTTCTTCCAGCTTGGGTATTCGGGAGGCTTTTCCTCCCCAGAACAGGAACCTGACGTCGGCCTTCGCGAGCCGACCGGCCGCGCCGAGAAGCAGATCCACCCCTTTGTCGGTGTGCATGCGGCCGACATACATCAGGGTGCGCCGCTTCCTTTTGGCTTCCGGCGTGACATCGGAATTCATCGGCTTGGTGCCCAACGGAAAGGCACAGGAGGGGATTCGGGGGAATACCTTGCGGTAGAGCTCCCGCTGGGCATGGGTGATGCAGATGAGGCCGCTGAGGCGCGGCAGAAAAAGATGCTCATAGAGCTTCTCTCGGTGTTGCCCGATTTTTTTCCGGTCCATCCAGGAAAGATCGGCATAGAGGTCATGCAGTTCATAAAACCCGTGGATGCGCGGATGTCGGCAGCACCATGCCAGGGGCGCCAGAAAACCGGATTCCCGCGTGAAGACTGCGACATGGTCTCTTCGGCAGAGGGACCGGATGAGGCGGAGTGCATCACTGAATACGGAAAAGCTGTAGGAGGATGATCCCAGTCGCCATCGATCGATCCGGTGGATGTTCAGCCGGTCTTGAGGCGGAAGTCCGTAAAAATGGGTTAAATCATCACTGGTATTCGTGCCGGGACCGTGCCCGATACACAGATGCGTTTCATACCCGAGGTCGGCAAAAGACGCGGCATTGTGAACCGCCATATTGACGATAGGGCCGGGGGTTTTCCAGTCGCGTTTATTCATCCAGACGACAATCATGTGACAATCATGTATTCATGTCCATTTTAATCATATAGCCGTATCCTCTTCCGGAGAATCGGTCATGGGGCCGGTACCGGGAGCCATTCGGGAACGGGCCGGCGCATTCGCCTTCCTTCTCCGAAAAACGAGGAACGCTTCCTGCGGGGATTGGTGGTGGATTCCGGAGCATACGTTTGATATCTAAATGATAGCGGTGGGTCAAATAAAAATTTTGGTTAAAAATGTGAATTGAGCAACCCTGCGCTGCCTGCCGCGCCATTGTATCGGCTTTGCCGACGAAGGAGGCGCCCCATGAGCCCAAACCACGCTGCCGAAGACCTGTATGACATCATCATGGCGAGGAAGAAGGGGCGCGCGGGCAAATGGAAGTTGACCGGAAAACTGGTGGTGGATGCGATCCGCACCGGAAATGCTCTCCCGCCTGGGAAATTGGGCTCCTATCGTGCGAACCTTGCTCCACAGCAGTCGTCCGGGAACCTTTTCCCGGAAGGAGCTGACGGACTACCGCCGGGCCTGATCTCAGCCCAAGGCGTTTCGTGCCATGATGAACTGGTACCGGGCCGTTGTTCAACAGCCGCCCGCTCCGCCTGAAAGGAAGCGGGTTGCCGTCCCGACCCTGCTGATCTGGGGTGTCCACGACAAATTTTTGGGGCGGGAAATGGCCCGGCCCAGTATCGACCTTTGTGACGACGGGCGCCTGGTTTTTTTTGAAGAGGCGACCCATTGGGTGCAGCATGAGGAGGCTGAGCGGGTGAATGGGTTGATCGGGAAGTTTTTGAAAAGCGACTGAAAATGTGCTGAGTGAAGAAGCGAAATTTAATCGGTGGCGGCGGCTCGCAAGCTCATGGAAGTGGCTTCCACCGCACAAGCGGTGACGCAAAGTCCGCATCCCATGCACAAGTCCGGATCATATGCCAGCTGCTCCTGCTGAATGCGGCGGGCACCGAAGATGCACCTGGGGATACAGTTTCCGCAATCGACGCATGTGTCGGCATCGGTCTTAACAGACTTCCAGGGGATGGTCGCATCGCTTGTAATGGCTTCTGCATTCACAATTCTGGAACCGCCACCGATCCGGCGTCTCGAAGGATTTCCATAGCCTGCTCGGTGGGCAGCACCCATTGTTTTGAATCGAGCGATTCCGTGACGGGGATCACCTTCGATGAAAAGGCGATCTGTCGCCGGCCCAGCCACCTGTCATACACCGCAAGTCTTTTATCCAGGAACGGGTCGAGATCGTTGCGTGTTTTCATAGTCGCTTTTTGAACCCCTTGTACTTCTCTCCGTTGTATCCGAGTGACTGGTAGAATCGGTGGGCGTCGGCCCGATCCTGATCCGTAACCAGGATGATGTAGGCACAGCCGCGCTCGACTGCCCGCCGCTCCAGTTCAGCCATCAATTCGGCTCCTAGTCCTTTTCGCCGGTAACTCCGGTCGACGATGACGTCCTCGATCACCATGAAGGGTTTGCATTCGCCGTATAATTCTTCACAGATGATTCCCATGGCGGAGGCGACCAGATGACCATCGCTCTTTGCCGCTAAAAAAAGATAATTCGGATCATCTTTGAGTCTGCGAAAGGTGGTTCGCATTTTCTCGATGGATGAATCCTCTCCCCAGAATTGTTTGTAAATTCCGGCCAAACTTTCGAGATCGTCTTCAGTCAAAATTGCTATATTCATTTATTTCTTCGAAAGAAATTAAGCGCCCTTCATCCCTGGCGATTTTTCCAAGGGCATATAGAGCGAGGAGAGGTTTGTGGGGTGCGAGTTCATCGCCCCGTCGCCAGATTTTTAAATTTTGAAAGTGAGCCAATATATCAGTCACTTTTCTCCACCCAGCGAACTTTGAAGGTATATTGAATACTTCAGAATTGAAGACACTTTTAGCATATCCGAAAATTGAAAAGCAAGAATCTCCATTAACCTTATTGGTTACATGGGCTGATTAAGTTATGGAAAAAAATCGCTTTAAGCAACGCCAACTTTAAGCAACGCCAAGATGATCGGGATGAATTTGCACGGCGCCTTTTTCAAGGGGTGGCGGACCGATCAGGTGAAATGCGATTATGTGTATATGGATGTGGCGGAAGAAGAGCGCGTCTCTTTGCCGGAAGGTTTACGGAACGAATCATGAACAGTTCTCCCCGGCTGCACCGTTTCAGGCGCACTTTCGAATCAATCCTTTGCCGGCCACAGTCCATCCTCCTTCCGGGCGGGCCCCGCAATAGCGCAACCCCAGGCCGTTGCCGATTTCTCTGAATTGCCCTCGAAATTCGTCCAGTTGCTGATGCAGGGCCGCGTTTTCGGCTTCGAGTTTTTGAATATACTGCTCCCCGAAGTGAAGGCGCCAGATAGCGATCAGGGCCACGATGAAGGATACGCAGACGATGGTCAGTTCAATATAAACGGAGTGATGCATGGGTGCCTCCTTTCAATTCAGGCTTCTGCAAAGCCAGGTGACTTTTCCGATGATTCGCACCGTGTCGCGTTCATCGCCATCCAGATAGATGGGATCATAGCTCGGATTGGTGCTGCGGAGAACGAGCTTGTTGGGCAGCTTTTCGAGACGTTTGACCATGATGGTGTCTTCGATGCCGAGCGCATAGATCGCTCCCGCATAGATTTTCGTCTGGGACTGGTCCACTAATACGATATCCCCCTCGTATAACTCAGGCTCCATGCTGTTGCCGTTGATGGTCATCAGCACCATGGTGTCGGGCGTGCCCTTTTTTCTCAGCCACTGGGTGCGGAACATGAAGAAGTCTTCTACTTCATGGGCCACCTCAAAAGAGCCGCCGCCGGCCGACAACCGCGCCCTCACTTTGGGGACCTTCATAAATCCATCCACTGTATCTCTGGGCTGGAAAGGCTCTCCGACGCCCGATTCCAGCCAGTCGGGATTAAGACGGAAGGCGCGGGACAATTTCCAGATCCATCTCTCCGGAATCTCCCCCTTGTTCTTGGCATGGGTGATCGTGGATCGGCTCACTTTCAAGGTAGAGGCCAGTTCGGATTGAGAGTTCAACCCGGTGGTTTCGCAGACCCGCTTCATGAAGGATTCAAATTTGGAATTGGACATCATCGCTTTCACCTCTGTTGTTTCTTTGTTTATTTTATATTACAATTTGTTTAGTTAATGCAACAAAAAAATGAATATAAAATGCGAATGCTTTTGAGGAGTGAAAACGAAAACAGAATTTTTCAAAAAAAAGGCAGTGCATTACAAGAGATCCAGCCTGGAGGATGAGTTTTGGATAGGGAACATGGCTTGATATTCGAGAGTTCCCATGATATTTTCCCGATACATGTGGCGGGTGAACCAACCAACAACGACAAAGAAAGAGGTTACGATGAAATGTAAAACGCTCATATGGGTATTGCTGGTGCTGTTTTCCGTTGCCGGAACCGCTATGGGGGCCGATACCGTGCAGGCTATTGATGCAAGAATCCCCTTTACGATTATGAATATCGCGAAACTGAAGCATTAGCCCGGCTGTTGGCCATCGCACCTTGGCGCCGCCGCCCCGGGGCCAAAACGGCTCATATGAATCACTGTCTACCCGGCGATACCTTGAAAATACCAAGATACCGGATCGCACCGGTTCCTTTCAGTTGCATCGGCTGGCCGGAAACCTCCTGTCTCGTCAAAAAGGGTATACCGTGGTCAAGGATGTACCCCAGGGCATGACCTGAATTGAGGATCAACAGGAGAAGTTGACTGACAATCAAAACGTTTCTGGATTTCATCTCTCTAACTCCTTCTTTAATCGGGAAGTGACAGGGCTATCCCATTTTTTAGCTCATACAATAATAATTTTTTTCGTGGCTTTTAAACAGGTATTTTCAAATAGTCGATTGGCAGTACGAACCCTGTATAGCCACTGGTACGGCGTTATTCAGAATGGCAGTATTCCCTGTCTCCCCAAGTTTTGAACAGTTTCTTATGGTTGCCTGACCATCGATGGGTGTTTACTTTTCAATCAATAAAGGACTCACCGGAAAAACGGATGCCCCTTGCATGTTTCGTAAAAATGATCAATATCTTCAATGTGCATGAGAGTCGACAGGCGTTTTGTAATGAAAAGTCAATTGGATAAAAACCGGTCGCCGGGTTGAATGAAAGAGGACATGCTTGAAAGAAGATAAATTTAAAAAGGAGGGATTCATGGCTGAAAAAGAGGAAAAGAGCAAAAAAGAGCAGTATGTATATGTCAAAGACAGCCAAGGCGTAGAGCATGTCTGCCGCCTGGAGGATCTGAAAAAATTTGAGGAGCTGACCGAGGAGGAAAAAGAAAATTGTATGGTGCCGCCGGGCAGTGCCTGATGGCCTGATCGTGTAAAAAATGCCCCTCTGAAATCTGCCCGGGAGTGGGTGGACCGAGCGTCTGCAGACCTGACATTACAGCGATTGCAGGCGCAAGCTCTGATCCTTCGAAGGTTGTACAGGTGCGCCATGGGCATATGGAATCCGGATAAGTATGTCTCGGCCTGGAATTTCGCCTCCCGGGGTCAACTGGTCTACGGGTCTTCCTTGCCTTTATCAATCACATCGCCAATGTGGCCATGCAGATCATGCATACCCTGGCGGTGGATTCGTCCATTCGGGATCCGGGTCACCGAAATGCAAAATTCGAATCAGGGATCGTGAATACCCAAAATCGGATCGGGATTGTAAGTTGTCGTTTCCGTCAGTCCCAGACCCGGACCGACGGAAACCGGGACGGATCGGTGTGGGGCAGAAACTTGGCGGCGCTGAACCGGTTCATCAGCTCCTGGTTGACGTTGAGTTCGATATAGGTGATCCGGTTGCGGATTTTGTCCAGTTCTTCCTGGGGATTTTCCAGGGTGAGGGCTATGGCGGCCCCGCCGAGGGAACTGTTTCCCAGGGGCTGATAGGCTTCCAGCGGCAGATCCGGTATCATGCCGATGGCGATGGCCGACTCGGGTTTGATGAATGAGCCGAAGGTGCCGGCCACGAAAAAGGTGGCTATCTCCTCCAGGGCCATGCCCACCGACAGGGTCAGTGTCTCCAGGATAGTGAACATGGCGGCCTTGGACCGGATCAGGCTGTCGATGTCGGCCTGGCCCAGAGTGAGATCCTCGCCGGTCGCCGACGCCGCGGCCGGCACCACCACGATTCGGCCTGTGCCCTCACCTTCCCGGTACCGGTCGCCGCATTTTTCCGGCACCAGTTTCCCCCGAATGTCGAGCATTCCGGAGAGAAAGAGCTGGGCCGCCAGATCGATGATTCCGGAGCCGCAAATTCCTTTCGGCGGCAGGCCGTCGATGGTCTGATACCCGAACCGGCGGGTTTCCGGATCGACGGTGACGGTGTCGATCACCCCGGGGGCCGCCATCATGCCGATGCCGGCCACCCCGCTTTCCAGGGCCGGACCGGCCGCCCCGGCGCAGGCCACCAGCCAGTCCTGGTTGCCCAGAATCACCTCGGCGTTGGTGCCCACATCCACCAGAATGGCGGTCTCTTCGATGTCGTTCATGCCGGAAAACAGAATCCCGGCGATGAGATCCCCGCCGAAATAGCTGCCCACATTGGGAAAGACCAGGATTCGGGCATGGGGATGAACCTGAATCTCCAACTCCGAGGCCGGCAGCACCCCGGGGGTGTTGACCGCCGGAATATAGGGCTCCCGAATGATTCGGTCGGGGGGCAGCCCCATAAAGAGATGGGTCATGGCGGTGTTTCCGGCCAGGGCGATCAGGTAAATTTCATTCGGAGACAGAGCGGCGGTGTCGCACAGGTCCGCCAGGGTGCGGTTGAGGCCCTCCACCACCATCGATTGAAGGGCGGCCAGGCCGTCGGCATGGGCGTCGGTGTAGTGGATCCGGTCGAGAATGTCGGGCGCCACCGCGATCTGGGGGTTGTCGAAGGCGGTTTCTCCCAGAGATGATCCGTTTTCCAGATCGAGAAGACGGAGCACCACCCGGGTGGTGCCCAGGTCCACCGCCAGGCCCGCGGCCGGGCGGGAATCACCTCCGGCGGTGACCGCGATCAGCCGGTATTCTGTACGCTCCCGAAAGACGATGCACCGAAGATCGAAATTCCACCGGCGGATTTTTTTCGGCAGCACCCGCATCAGGTCCAGATCCATCCCCACCGGCAGGTCATCGCCCAGGCGCCGTTTTAAAGCGCCGGTCAGCCGGTCGGCGTCGCCGGTGTTGTCTTTGAGGCTGGGTGGGGTGAGGGTGAGCCGAATAACCCGATGGGAATGGGTGTCGGTCATTGCAGCAGCGGCTCCAGTTCTTTCAGAATTCGGTTCATGACCTTTCCGGCGGTGCCCGGCACCAGGTAATCACTGATGCGGCCGGTGAGTGGGGTCTCTTCCGGATTGATTTCGATGACCTTGGCTCCGGCCTGTTTGGCGATCATGGGCATGTAAGCTGCCGGCTGAACCACCGCCGAGGTGCCCACCACCAGCATGATGTCGCAGCGGGACGAGACCGCCTGGGACCGCTCCAGAGCTTCCTCCGGGATCATCTCTCCGAAAAAGACCCAGTCGGGCCGCAATACCCCGCCGCAGTCGCATTTGGGCGGCAGTTTGGAGATATCCACCCGGTGGGTTTCGATTTTGGATTCGCAGGACATGCACCGTTGCCGGGCGCAGTTGCCGTGAAATTCGATCACGTCGGTATTGCCCGCCTGCTGATGAAGCCCGTCCACGTTCTGGGTGATCACGGTGGAAAGAAGGCCTAGTTTCTCCAGCCGGGCGAGGCCCTGATGGCCGGCATTGGGCCGGGCCCGGTCCACCACCTTTTTCAGGTCCTGAATCAGAACCTCCCAGACTTTGCCCGGCTCCCGAATGAAATACTCGATATTGCCGAACTCCATCGGATCGACCTTTTCCCAGATGCCCCCCTTGCCTCGAAAGGGGGGAATGCCGCTTTCCACCGAAATGCCGGCGCCGGTCAGGGCCACCACGTTTTTGGCCTTGGACAGATCCTTAGCCGCTTGTTTGATGAGGGTATCCATTCTTCGTCCGTTCTGTGTTCTTCGGCGATTCCAGGCCGGTGCTGAGGACGATCGTTCAGATCGCCTTTCAGAACGAGCCGGTCCCGCCGGGATCGATTCGTCGTTTTTCTTGAAGTATACCACTCACCCGCTTATAATTCAAATTCCATATCGCTTCCGACCGCGACACAGTCGAGGGGAGCGCCCTTTTCGCCGATGAGGGTACAGCAGTGGTTCAGGATCCCGGCCATGGCCTGATCGGACCGGTCCTGATTGAGGTGAAACAGCCCCAGTTTTTTGACCCCGGCTTCCAGGGCCAGTCCCAGTGCTTGAACATAGGTGGAGTGGCCGAAGGAGGTCACGGTCGGATACTCGGCGGGGGTATATTCGGCATCATGGACCAGGAGATCGGCCCCGGCGGCGAACTCGACATATTCCCGGTAGGGGACCCGGTCGGGATGGTCGTAATGGAGTTCGTTGTCGGTCAAAAAGACGAAAGCGTGGCCGTCTTCGGTGAATTTAAACCCCCGGCCGGTGTTGGGATGGCTCAGGGGAATCGGTTCGATGGTCACCGACCCGATCTCGAACCGGTCCAGGCCGTCGGTCTCCTGGGCGTACTCGATGTGGGCGGGAACATCCCGGTAGCGGATGGGAAAAAACGGCGGAATCATGATATTGGACAGCATGGGTCCGACAAAGGCGGACAGGGGGGGGCGGTACATGCGAAACCGGGCGGCTCGGGTAAACAGGGGCCGAAAAAAGGGAAACCCCATGATGTGGTCGAGATGGGCGTGGGTAAAGATCAGGTGATACGCATTCCGACCGTCTTTAACCAGTTGCCGTCCCAGCCGACGGATTCCGGTGCCGGCGTCCACGATGATGGTTTCGCCGCTTTTCGGCCGGATTTCGAGGCAGGTGGTATCCCCTCCGTGCCGGATGAACTGTTTTCCTGAAACCGGAACCGATCCCCGCGATCCCCAGCATCTGATAAGCATCCCTTCCCTTTCATCGTGTGTCGGCCGGCGAGGTGCTATCGCCGAGAGGTTCCCAAAAAGGTGTGCCAGATTCCGTCTCGCACACGGGTTTCCACCACCTCTACCGGCAGGCGGGAGAGCAGGGCGGCTGCGTCCCTGGCCTCGCTGCGCAAAAGCCCCGAGAGGATGAACCACCTGTGCCGGCACACTCCATCGGCGGTGATCAGGTGTTTCATAACATCGAAATGGATGTTGGCGATGCACAGGTCCGACCCGACGGCGATCATCTCTTCGGCCCGAGCCTGAAAGGCCAGTACCCGGTCTTCGAGACCGTTGAGCAGAATATTCCGCCGGGCGGTTTCCGCCGCCAGCCGGTTGAAATCAAAAGCCAGTACCCGTTCGCCGCCGGCCCGAGCCGCAGCCAGAGCCAGCAGACCGGTGCCGGTGCCCACATCCAAAACCATGCGCACCGAATCCCGGTTCATCACCCGGCCAATGAATTCCAGGCAGTCCCGGGTCGTGGGATGGGTGCCGGCGCCGAAGACCACGCCCGGGTCCAGAATCAGGCGGTCCTGGCCGGTCGGGGTGGGGCTTGAATTCCAGGGCGGTGCAATGAACCAGCCGCCGAGCGTGAAGGGTTCGACCGGCCCCCCCTGCCAGTCTTCGTAGGTCATCCGGAAGCGATCCAGGAGCCGGGCATCCGGAATATGTTCTAAAATAGCGTCGACCCGGCCATCGGCGGGCTCCGAAAAGAAGAGAAAGGTAAAAACCGCCTCCTTCCAGTTGCCGATGAATCCGTGTGTATCGATCATCGCGCCAGTGGGATCGACAGACCCGTCAATATAATAGATATACAGCTCCTGATACGGGCAGATATCCTCTTCCCGCATTCGCGGAGAAGGGTTATTCATGTTTGGGCAGTTGGTCCAGGTACCATTCCATCGGGTCCAGAAGGGTATACCCCATATCCCGCAGCTTCTTTTTAATGCGGGCGATGTTGTTGGTCAAGAGATAGGGAAATACCGCCCGTTTGCCCTCTTCCCAGTGGCGGGAGACGAGGATGCTGCCGAAAGAGACCTTCTCTTCGGTGATGGCGTCCACGATCCGTTTCAACTGGCCCACCTTGTCTTCCACCAGAATGCCGAGAAGCATCCCCGGTTCGCCGATGTTGAGAACATTGATGAAGGCCCGGATCAGATCCCGAATGGAGATGATGCCCTTGAGTTTGCCGTCGTCGTCCACCACCGGAAAGGCCCCCACCTTTTTGTTCTGAATCAGGAGCAGGGCGTCCTGGATGGTATAGGTGGGCGGAATGGTCAAGGGATCGGGGGTCATAAAGTGGTCCACCGTGACCTCCCGAAGCTTGTCGTCCACCGCATCGCAATTGAGCTCATCCTGAAGGATGGAGGGCATGGCGCTTCGAATGTCCCGGTCGGTGACGATGCCGATCAGGGCGCCGTCGGGTTCGACCACCGGAAGGTGGCGGATATGGTTTTCCCTCATCAGGTCTCTGGCCTCGAGTATGTTGGTCTCCTTCCCGATGGTGATGACACGCTTGGTCATGGATCTGTCGATAAACATGGTTAGCCTCCGATGGAAAAATAGTAAAGGGAATATTGCCCTTGGATTACGGGGTCATCATCACTTCCACATGGTTTTTGATCAGCTCGGGCAATCGCTGAATCGAATATCCGCCTTCCAGGACCGATATGATTCGGCCCTTGGCATATGTATCGGCCAGCCCCATCAGGATCTTCATGATCCAGGTAAACATTTCGGTGGACAGATTGATGTCGGACATGTCGTCTTCGGCGTGGGCGTCGAAGCCGGTGGAGGCCAGGATGAATTCGGGCTGGAAAAACTCGAAGGCCGGCAGGAGGTCCCGTTTGATCAGGTCCAGATACTCCCGGTCGCCCTGGCCGGGAAGGACCGGGGTATTGAGGGTGTAGCCCTGGCCGGCGTCGGCCCCCTTTTCGAATTCCCGTCCGGTGCCGGGAAAGGCGAAGGAGGGGTGTTCATGAATCGAATAGTAAAAGACGGTGGGATCGTATTCGAAGATATGCTGGGTACCGTTGCCGTGATGGACATCGAAATCGACGATGCCCACCCGTTCGATTCCCCACGCTTCCTGAAGATACCGGGCCGCGATGGCCACGTTGTTGAAATAACAGAACCCCATGGCCTTGTTCACTTCGGCATGGTGGCCCGGGGGACGGACGGCGCAGAAGGCGTTTTCGATCTTATCTTCCATGATCATCTTCACCGCCTCCAGAATCCCGCCCACCGCCAGCATGGCGGTGTCGTAGGTTTCCCGGCACATCTGATTGTCGGGATAATCGAGTTCGTCCATGCCCATCAGGCAGGCCTCTTCAAACCGTAGAATGTAGTTGATGTGGTGGACCTTTTCGATCCACCGCTGCTGGGCCGGAACGGCGTGAATCCGGGTCAGTCCGGGGAGAAGGCCGGCATCCTCGATTCCCTGGTAGGCGGCCTTCAGCCGCTCGGGCGATTCAGGATGACAGGAGCCGGTGCAGTGAAGCAGATACCGCTCATCATATAGAAATCCTGTCCGTCTCATCACTTCCCCCCTTCGTATAGGCTATTGAATGATCGTGTCGAAGATTTGAAAGGCCGCTTTGAGCGCCGGATTGTCTTCGGGAATTTTTACCGTGGGAATCCCTTTGAGGTCATATTCATAGACGCCGTCATCTTCGGGAATGGTGCCCGCCAGTTCCAGGCCCTCTTGGCGAATGATCTCCAGGGCCGCTTCCGGCGCCCCGTTTTTGGCCTGGTTCAGGATCAGATAGCTCTTTTCCACCCCGATATTGAGTTCCTGAGCCAGTTTCTGAATCCGTCCGGCCGCCTGAATGGACCGGCGGGAGGTGTCGGCCACGATCAGAAGGATGTTGACGTTTTGGGTGGTCAGCCGGCTGATATGCTCCATACCGGCTTCATTGTCCATGACGATGAAGGGGTAGTTGCCGGTGAGCTTTTCCAGAACATTGGTCAACAGTGAGTTGGCCGCGCAGTAGCACCCGGCCCCTTCGGGCTGGCCCATGACCACCAGATCGTAGCCGTCTTCCTCGGCGACGGCCTCTTCCAGGC
The DNA here is from genome assembly GCA_964573705.1 of uncultured Desulfobacterales bacterium. GTDB lineage: Bacteria > Desulfobacterota > Desulfobacteria > Desulfobacterales > Desulfococcaceae > JAABSQ01. Next base: position 20,523 of record CAZNLT010000025.1, on the reverse strand, counting down.
GCATGGACATGAAGATGTCTTTGGTCATGCCCTCGGGGACCTTTCCTTTTTTCATATCCTCCCGGGCCTGGCCCAGGGTGCTCTCCACTTCCAGGCCGAGCACTTCATTGAGGTTTGCGTTGGAATCGGCGTCCACCGCCAATACCGGGGTTTTGCCTTTGGCAACCAGATATTTGATCAGCATTCCGGCGACCGTGGTCTTTCCGGTGCCGCCTTTTCCGGCCAATGCGATTGAATAAGCCATATTTTCTTCCTGACGTTTGGGTAGTGAATAGAAGAAGAATTCTCCCTTCGGTATGTGCCGAACCAAAGGGAAAACCCGAATGAAAATTTTATATCCTTTGGAGATTAAGACACTTAAAATAAACAGTCAAGAAACTTTTATTCCTTCTGAATCGGGGGGAGCGCCCCATGGAAGAGGCTGTTTTCCAATCCTGAAGCTTTCCTGAGCGGTCGATCAATTTTCTTGCCAAGGCGATTTTGGTATGGTAGTCTTCGGTCTGAATTTAGTTTAAATTCAAATGTATATCAGAAACTAAATGAAATTTAGAATGTGACCGCCGTATGTCCGGTTCAATACGCGGCGGGTTGATTAACCCTGAACAATCATATAAAGGAATGAGAGGGTAAAAATGGAATTCGAATTGACCAAGGAACAGAAGGATATCCAGCGCTCCGTCCGGGAATTCGTCAAGAAGGAGTTCGACCGCGACAAAATGACCGAAATGGACGAAAAGCACGAGTATCCGGTGGATATCTGGAAGAAAGCCGCTGAACTCGGATTCATCGGCATCCATTTTCCGGAAAAATACTCCGGAATCAATTACGGAGTGATGGAGAACATTCTGGTGGCCGAAGAGCTTTGCCGGGGGGATTCCTCGGTGGGGGCCTGCCTGATGCTGGCCGATTTCGCCTCGGAGATCGTGCTTCATTTCGGCAGCGAGGAGATGAAATCCAAGTGGCTTCCCAAGGTCGCCGAGGGAGAGGTGCTCTCCTGCGGCGCTTTCACCGAGCCGGACCACGGATCGGACATCACCCGAATGGACACCACCGCGGTCAAAGAAGGGGGCGAGTGGGTCGTCAACGGCACCAAGATCTTCATCACCAACGGCGGTCCCCTGGCCGGTTTCTACAGCGTTCTCTGCCAGACCGATCCCGAGGCACAGCCTTCCCATCGGGGGATGAGCCTGATCCTGGTGGAGGCGGACCGGCCCGGCGTCACCGCCACCACCGTCGGAAACAAGATGGGCATTCGGTCCATGCACACCGCCGAGGTGGTGTTCAAGGATGTTCGGGTGCCGGCCGAAAACCTGATCGGCGAAGAAAACAAGGGGTTTTACCATGTCCTCGAATTTTTCGATGAGAGCCGGATTCTGATCGCGGCCCAGGGGCTGGGCACGGCCCAGGGCGCTTTTGACCGGGCCCTCGACTATATCAAATCCCGGGAGCAGTTCGGAAAAAAGATCGGTCAGTTCCAGGTCAATCAGCACAAGATCGCCGACATGGCCACGCGCCTCGAAATGGTGCGGCTGCTGGTCTATAAGGCGGCCTGGAACTTCGATCAGGGCCGGATCGATCCCAAGCTCACCTCCATGGCCAAAATGGCGGCCGGCCGGCTGGCGGTGGAAGTGGCCGACGAGGCGATTCAGCTGCTGGGCGGATACGGATACATGCAGGAGTACGAGGTGGAGCGGTTCGCCCGAGATGCCAAAATCTGCGAACTCTACGAAGGCACCAAGGAGATTCAGAAGAACACCATCGCCGGGATTATCCTCGGCAAACTGAAGTAATCGGGTCGTGTTATAGGGCGGCCGACCGGGTTCGACCCGGCTCGGCCCCTCATCCGCCATTTTTTGATGAAGGGAGGAAATGATGCTGGATATGTTTAAAAAATCGATGCTCACCGGGCTTGGGCTGGTGATCAAAACCCGGGACGAGGTCGAATCGGTCGCCAAGGAGTGGATCGAAAAGCAGAAGATGTCCGAATCCGAAGGGCGCAAATTCATGGACGACCTGCTCAAGAAATATGATGATTCCAGGGAAAAACTGGAAGACCGGGTTGAAAAGATGGTCAAAGACACCCTCAAAAAGAGCAATATCGCCACCCGCGAGGAGGTGGAGGCCCTCAAAAAATCGAAACTGGTCATGCAGGATGAACTGCTGGTCCTCAGACGCGAAATGGAAAAACTCAAGGAGAAGGTCGAGGCGGGGTCCGCTTCGGCCGGCGGGACCAACACCTGATCCCCATGTCCGCATGCTGAGCATTCGCAAAATCGGGGCGCTGGGCAGGACCTATCGCCATCTTCACCGCTATCGGCAGATTCTGGGCGTCTTTTTCAAATACGGATTCGACGACCTGATCGAGCGGCTGAAGATCGACCAATACATCGAACTCGGCCTTCAGATGATTTCCCGCCGCACCGGCGCCATCCAAAAGCACACCCGGGCCGAACGCATCCGCATGTCCATGGAGGAGCTGGGCCCTACCTACGTCAAATTGGGTCAGCTGCTTTCCACCCGGACCGATCTGATCCCCATCGAATTCATCGAGGAATTTTCAAAGCTTCAGGAACATGTGCCGCCGTTTCCTTTTCGGGAGGTGAAAAAGGTTCTGGAAAGAGAGCTCCAACGGCCGATGGAATCGGTCTTTTCCTTTTTCGACGAGGTTCCCATCGCTTCGGCCTCGATCGGTCAGGTCCATCTTGCCCATGACCCGGACGGGGAGCGGCTTGCGGTCAAGGTGCAGCGGCCGGGGGTCCGGAAAACCATAGAGGCGGATCTGGAGATCATGCTCCATTTGGCCATGCTGATGGAGCGAAACATCGAGGAGGTGGCCCTCCACCGACCGGTGGCCATTGTGGGGGAATTCGCCCGGGCTTTGGAAAAAGAGCTCGATTATTCCCACGAAGCGGTCAACATCGAACGGTTCGCCCGCCAGTTTTTTGAAGACCCCACCATCTATGTCCCCAAGGTCTATCGGGACTTCAGCACCGACCGGGTGTTGACCATGGAGTTTATTTCCGGAATCCGGGTGACCGAAATGCAACAACTCGAAGCGGCCTCTGCTGACAAACGGCGGATCGTGGAGCGGGGGGCGGATCTCTTCCTTCGGCAGATCTTCGATCACCGGTTTTTCCATGCCGACCCCCATCCCGGCAATATTCGGGTATTGGCCGATGATGTCATCTGCCTGCTCGATTTCGGTATGATGGGGACGGTGGACCGGTTCAATAAACAGAATTTCGTGGAACTGATCTACGGCGTGGTCCGCCGGGACGAGGTCCGGACCACCCAGGTGCTGCTTCGGCTGACCTCCTGGGAAGAGGAGCCGGAAATTCGGCTTCTGGAGCGGGATGTCTCCGATCTGATGGGGCAATACCTTTATCGTCCCCTCAAACACATCGAAATCGGCAAGCTGCTTCAGCAGTTGCTGGAGCTGACCTCGGTATATCACCTGCGAATTCCCCCGGATATTTTTTTGATGCTTAAGGCCCTCAGCACTATCGAGGGCATCGCCCGAATGCTCCACCCCGAGTTCGATATGGTGGCCCAGATCGCCCCTTTCATTCAGCGGGAAAAAATGGCCCGGTATCAGCCCCGCAGGCTGGCCGAAGAGCTTGTGGCCCTGTCTTCCGAATGGCTCCATTTCGCCGACCAGTTTCCGCGGGACGTTCTGGATGTGACGCGACTCATCAAACGGCGGCGCTTTTCCATCCGGTTCGAGCATCACGGGCTGGAAAATCTGATCGAGACCCACGATCGGATCAGCAATAAACTCTCCTTTGCCATCATCATCGCCGCCCTCATCATCGGCTCTTCCATTATCGTGATCGCCAAAATCCCCCCGCTTCTGTATGGTATTTCTCTGATCGGCATCGTTATTTTTATCGCCGCCGTGGTCCTGGGCATATGGCTCATATTCGCCATTATTCGACGGGGCCGTTATTGAGACATCCTGATATTACGCCAACCGGTATAATGAAACGAATACCTAAACAAGTAATAACTCATTAAAACTAAACGCAAATTCCTGCTGGACATTTTTTTAACGATGGTGCTATAGGAGGGGACCATCTAACAAAAAATCACAGAAATAAACTGGATCCGTGATAAGATAGCAGGTAAGAAGGGTTCGGATTCACTGTTTGCAGTTTTCTGGGGTCGAGCGTTCGGGGGTTTAACATATAAACAAGGGAATAGGGGGTAAGGTGCACCACACCGCCTTCTTCGGCTGCAGGCCTTCGCAGACCACTATGGATCATGACCGATGGGTGAATCTATGACATCTTTTTTTCATCGAGGGGTACCCGTTCCACACGCCGGAATCCTGCGACCGCTTTGCCTTTGGATTCTGATGGGGCTGGCGTGTTTGTTCGTGTTCGGCACACCGTCGGTCCCGACGGTATCGGCCGAAGGGCCCGTCACGATCTTTTTTTACAGCTCCGAGGCCAACATCAACAATTACAAGGCCCTGAAGATGGAATTCGACAGTTATCTCTCCAAATCCGGATCTTACGAGTTCCAGCCCTTCAGCGACATCGAGACCTTTGAACGTCAGATTCGAAAGGGGTCCGGTCACCTGCTTCTTCTGTCGAGCTGGCATTTCAGCCGCATTCGGCAGGATCTTTCCCTCAAACCGGTCCTGGTGGGGATTCGAGACGGCGAAATGTTTCAGAAACGGATATTGGTGACCGGGCCCGGCTCGGGCGGACCCGAGTCCATGGGTTCGGGTCCGGTGGCCTCCGCGAGTAATGTGCAGCACACCCGAAGCGTTCTCAGGGAAATGTTGGAAAATGATCAAAAAGCCTCGTCCTTGCGGATTCTGACGGTGCCCAAGGATGTGGATGCCCTGATGTCGGTCGGTTTTGAAATGGCCAAGGCGGCGGTTACCACTGAAAACGCCCTGAAGAACCTGGAAAACCTGGACCCGGTGCTGTTCAAGCGGATTCGCACCCTGGCGGAAAGCCGTCCGTCTCTGTTGCTGATACTGGCGGCCCCGGCGGACGGAGCGGCGGGGTTGGAGGGGTTGATTCGCTCGGTGCGGGAGATGCCCGATGATCCGACAGGATTGAATGCATTGAAAATGCTGGATCTGGACGGCTGGAAAACGGTTGACCCATCGGACACCCTGGAACTGGAGGGATAAATCAAGATGACCCACTTTAAGATAAAACCGTCTGCCTTTACCCTGATATCCCTTTTTTTCTTATCGCTTTCCGTCGGGGTTTTCCACGTCTTGGGTGCGGAGGACGGGCCTCGCGTACTTCTCCTCAATTCCAACACCGGGGTCGGCAAGTATAAGGCGGTGCAGGAATCCTTCACGGAAACCCTGGCCAATCCACTTCTCGAGGTGGATATGGGTCTCGGCGAGCCGAAGATCGGAAAGCTGCGCGGCTTCGATCCCGACCTGATCTATTGCATCGGCGCCAAGGCCTACTCCTACGCCATTCGAAATTTTCCCCGGGAAGACATCGTCTTTTCCTCCATCATCAACTGGCTTCGGCTGCCGGTCTCCGGAAAAACCTACGGGGTTTCCAATGAGCTGCCCGTTCGAATGCCGCTGATGATGTACCGGTATATTTTTCCGGAAATCAAAACCATCGGAATCCTCTACAGCCGGCAGTATACCGAAGAATGGTTTGAAAAGACCCGAACCCAGGCCGAGGAATTGGGCATCACCGTCCTCGGGGAGCAGGTATCCAGGAAAAACGGCACCATCGCCGCTTTAGACGAGCTCTCCCCGAAGGTCGAGGCCCTGTGGCTGATTCCCGATCCCCTGGTCATGCCGGAAAAGGAATCTCTCTACCGGATTCTGGAAACCTCCGACGCAAGACGGCTGCCGGTTTTTTCCTATCACGATGCATTCGCCCTGTTCGGGGCCGTCCTGATCGTCTCGGTGGATGATCCCACCATCGGGCGACAGGCCGCCGGAATCGCCATGGACCTGCTCTCCGGCAAAGCCCTGGAAGACCGCATTCAGTTCCCGGCGGGCTCATCCATCACCCTCAACATGAAAAAGATCGACGCCTACGGACTTGAATACAACAAAAACGCTTTGAGCGCCGTCAACAACATCATTAAATAGCAGACCTTTTTACCTTTCGAGGAGCTTGGATATTCGGTGAGCGGAAAACGATTCTGGTCCGACAAGACATTCCGGTGGAGCATCAAATGGAAGCTGATCGTTACCATCAGCTTCCTGATGATCTGCCTCGTACTGGCATTGACCTTTTCCCAGATTAGCTCCCAGAAACGGCTGATGGGGGCCGAGCTGGAAAAGCGGATCACCCTGATGAAGGAAAACCTGGTGGAGCGGGGGAAAAATATGGCCGTCAATCTCTCCCAGCAGTTGGAAAAGGACATCGCCGCCTTCAATTTTTCCGGGGTGCTCGAAAATGTCAACGGCAGCGTGGAGAAAAATCCGGAGGTCGAAGCCGCCGTCCTGGTCCAATCCTCCGGCACCATCTTTGTCCATACCCGGCAGCCCGAACTGGTTCGGACCCAAGCCGAGGGGAGGATCGACCGGGAAGCCCTGGCAAAATCCGAACTCTCGGTAATGGAGTACGATCAGGACGGCACATCGGTCATCGAGATCGTCAATCCGGTCCAGATCAGCACCGCACCGTGGGGCGTGCTGCGGGTCCTCATCACCCCCAAACGGGTGGAAGCCGAAATCGCCAGAAGTCGAACCCAGATCATTCGGGAGGGCAACCGAATGATTCGGGATGCGGCCATTTCCGCCGGCATCGTCATGGTGCTCTCCTTTATCATTGTGTGGCTGCTCTCGCTGCGGTTTTCCACCCCCCTGATTCAGCTGACCCGATCGGCCGAGAATCTCTCCAAAGGGGATTTTACCGAATCGATTCAGATTCGACGGAATGATGAAATCGGGGTGCTGGCCGAAGCCATGCGGAACATGGTGGACAACCTCAACGACATCATCAGCAACAATATCACCACCTCTCACAATCTGTTCCAGGCCATTTCGGATCAGACCGCATCCCTGGATGAGACCTCGGTTCTGCTGAACGAAATGTCCGACATCACCCGCCGGAACACCGACCATGCCAATCAGACCGATGACTTCATGAAAGAGACCACCTCGGTGGTGGAAAAATCCAAAGACTCCATGGTTCGGGTGACCGGGTCGATGGAGGAGATCTCCAAGGCCAGCGAGGAGTCCCTGCAGATTATCAAGACCATCGATGAAATCGCCTTTCAGACCAATCTCCTGGCGTTGAACGCGGCCATCGAGGCGGCCCGCTCCGGCGAGGCCGGAGCCGGTTTCGCGGTGGTGGCTGATGAAGTGCGGAACCTGGGGCTTCGCTCGGCCCAGGCGGCCAAGCACACCGCCACCCTGATCGAGGAGACGGTTCAGAAGGTCAAAGACGGCGCGGATCTGGTGATTCGAACCAATGAGGGGTTTAAAGAGGTGGCGACCAACGCCGCCCGGGTCGCGGAACTGGTCAGTGACATCACCAACGCGTCCAATCAGCAGAGCCGGCGGATCGACCAGATCAACGAGGCGGTGGCCCGGATGAACAACGTCATTCGCCGCAATGCGGCCAGTGCCGAGGAACTGGCCTCCTCCATGGCTATCTTCAAGGTCACCGATGCCAAACAGCTCACGCTGGAAGACGAAGAGATACCCCTGTTAACCGACAACGATAGAGGTGAACCATTATGAAAGGCATACAGGTCATTCGGATTTCCATTGGCCTCTTCATTTTATGCTTCCTGCCGGCCGCACCAGGCTTCTCCATCTCTCCGGAGGATTGGACCCCGGAGCTTCGGCAGGCGGACGCCGAAATCGAAGAAGAGTTCGAATGGCTTCAGGAAGAATCGGACGTCACCTTCGTCATCACCGCATCCCGGGTGTTGGAGGACATTCGCAAATCCGCGGCCTCCATTACCGTGGTGACCTATGAACAGATTCGGGAGATGGGTGCCCAGCACCTGATGGATGTCTTTCGCGCGGTTCCGGGGGTAAGCGCCTGGTACCACGCCGACGGCCACTATCGAATCGATATTCGGGGGGTCTCCAAATTGGGCGGTCAGGATGTGCTGATGATGCTCAACAGCCATCCCTTGAACAACAATTTTTCGGGCGGGGCCACCTGGTCCTTAGACACCTTGCCGGTGGACAACATCGAACGGGTGGAAATCATCCGGGGGCCGGGGTCGGCCCTTTACGGGGCCAACGCCTTTTCCGGCGTGATCAACGTCATCACCAAAAAGGCCGAAGATTTCGACGGATACCAGTTGACCGCCGGCGCCGGCAGTTATGACAAGCAGCAGTACAATTTTCTGATGGGCCGATACTTCGGAGAGGTCGGGGTCGCCTTCAATTTCAATTACCTCAACATGCACGGGCCGGAGCGGTATATCGAGCGAGACGCCCAGACTATCACGGACCAGCTTTTGGGAACCAATGCTTCCTTGGCGCCCGATTATGCGGAAACCGGGGATGAAAAGATCGATGCGGCCCTGAACGTCACCTTTCGAGAGTTTACGCTGGATGCCCGGTATGTTGATCGGGAGCGAAAACCGGCGGTGAATGCTTTGTGGATCATGAATGAAAATAACGTCAGTGAACCTGAGGATTACTACGTCAAGCTGAGTTACGAACGAGACATTTGGGAAGGGCTTAACCTCTATGGGAAAGTTTATACCAACTACAATGAAGATTTTAACCATTATCAGGGTTTTACCAACGGCGCCGTGGTGCCCACGCCTATGGGATTCGTTCCTCTCCCAGTGGATGAAGGGTTAATTGCTGAACTTTCCAGTGAAAATCGTCGTTACGGTTTCGAGCTTCAATCCACTTACCGACTCAACGATGCGCATACCACGGTCGCCGGCATCACCTATGAGGATATCGAGCAGGATGGCGTCACCTATCACGCGAATTTTCTGTATACCCCGGTGCCGGGGGTGGTGATTCCGTTGGATTCGGTCCAGGATTTGTCGGAAGTTCAAAATTTTAATAAGGAAGCGGACCGCCAGTTCACCGCCCTTTTCCTTCAGCACCTGTGGGACATCACCGAAGATGTTCGATTGACAGTCGGGGCTCGATATGATGACTACAGTGATTTCGGCAGCAGTTTCAACCCCCGCATCGGCCTTACCTGGCTCTTCCTGGATAATTACGATCTTAAACTCCTGTATGGCCGGGCTTTCCGAGCGCCGACCTTTCAGGAACTTTATACCCAGAATAATCCTGCATTACTGGGGAATCCTGATTTGGACCCGGAGACGGTGGATACCTATGAAATCAGTTTGGGTGCAATTTTTGAGAATGGATTCAGAGGACGGGTCACCGGTTTTTGGAACTCCATAGATGACAATATCAGTCTCGCCGTGATAGATCCCTCTTTAGGGAGTGCCGTTTTTGCGAACAGGGAAGAACTTCGATCCCGAGGAATTGAAATGGAGTTTAGATATGATTTCAACCTGGAAACGTATGTTGGCCTGAATTATACCTACCAAGACTCGGAAAACAAGGATACGGGAGAGCAGATTTGGAACGTGCCCCTGCATAAAGGAACACTTATGGGCAATATTGCTTTCGGGGAATATTTTAATTTCTATGCGGATTTTATATTCGCGGCCGATTTCAGCCGACAGGACGGAGATCCCAGGGATGACGTCTCGGATTTCGGGATTATCAATACCACTTTGCTGGTGAAGGACTTCCTGGAGGATTTCAAAGGACTCGAACTCCGGTTTTCCGTCTATAACCTATTGGATAAAGAATACACCTATCCCTATGCGCTCAATACCCTTCCAGACGGCTTGGTAGATCCGGGGATGACCTGTTTCGGCGGGGTCAGATATACCTTTTAGCTGTTTTCTCTTTATACGGCAGGAAGATGGAGGCAGTTTCGTATCAGAGTCTGAAGTGCCGATTGATAATGACCCAGAAATCGCTCCATCGAAGATTCGGTAAATCGGGAACCATCAAAAAGCAAAGCGGTCATCATACAACCCCCTATCACCAAAGCGCTCATTTCCAAAACATGGGGGCGCTTTTGGGTTGGAGATCGAAGAGGACCGATATTTTCCTTGGCAATGGAAAACCATCGGCTTTCAACATCCTGATCGATTTGACCCACATAATTGAAAACAATTTCCGGCCAGGAAGCGTCGGTTAGGACCGGATCTTTGCGGATATAACGAAGCAGACTGTATCCGAGACCTCGATGCGGAATATTCTGCAAAATCTGATAGGTTTTTTTGAGATGCCGGCATTCATCAGCCGAGTCTGAAAGAGACAGAGGAACCGGATACATTGCGGAAAACCACCCGATGGTCCGATTCACATCGACCCCGATCAGTTCGGCTTCCCGGCCATGGCCCGCCACCATTACCACCGCTTCCCGGTCGCCGGTCCAGACTTCGATCGCCATTGCCAGGGCTGTCAGCAGAATCCCCTCTATTCTGCCGGATTCAATTCGGGTTAACAGCATTTCGGTTTCGGATTCAGTAAGCGTTGTGGAGAGAAAACCACCCTCACGCTCCAAGTTTTGGCCATCTCTTAAACTGGATGGAAGGGGGACTTGATGGATCATCGCAACCCGTCGCCAATATTCGGTCTCCTGATCTAATCCATCTTCATAGACGTATTGGTGAACTTTTTGAGACCACAACCCGAAGGACGACGTAGGGGGGGGAAGGGTGATCGTGCTCGCATGAACCGCCTGTTGGTACGCATTGGAAAAGTCTTCGAGGAGAATTCGAATTGAGAATGCGTCAACAATCAGGTGATGAGCCGAAATCAACAGCCGGTCTGAATCCTCCATTCGGTATAGGACGACCCTAAGTAAAGGACCTTCCTCCAAATTCATGCCGGATTGAGCGGCACCGGCATGCGCCTCCAATTTTGCTCTTGCACAACGATAATTTTGCAAGTCTACGACTTCTATATGAAACGGGCGAGTCGGTTTGACATATTCCGGAATATATTTGTCTCCCTTTCTGCGGAACACGAGGTGAAACACATCATAATGACTCCAGATTGCCTGGAACGCCCTTTCCAACGCTTTTTCTTCGAAGCGGGGAAGCCCGGCAAGCAAAACCCCCTGATTAAAATGATGACGATCGGTGGTGATTTTTTCAAAAAACCAGTGTTGTACAGGTGTTAAAAGTGGAGAACCGCTCATTTTTTCGGGCGAGTACGCTGCCTCCACATGCTTGGTTAATCGGGTGGCTAATTGTGCTGCAGTGGGATAGCTGTAAATATCCTTTATCTGCATTCGCCATCCCTTTTGTCGAAGTCGTGATGCCATCTGGATGGCTTTCAGGGAATCTCCCCCTAAAGAGAAATAGTTGTCATGAATTCCGATAGGTTCTTTTCCCAGAAGATCCATCCAGACCGAGACAACATCTTTTTCAGAGGCGGTTTCAGGAGGAGTATAAGTTTTGTCGGGGGCGGTACGTGAATAAGTTGGTTCCGGAAGCCGGTTTTTATCCACTTTCTGATTGGGTAAGCGAGGGATATCTTTCAGTCTTATGAAATGGGCGGGGATCATGTAATCTGGAAGGTCTTTCCTGAGGTGAATTCTTAGATCGTGAATCGTTAATTCTTCGTTTCCGACAAAATATGCGACGATCTCCTGATTGCCTTGTTGTTCCGATAGATGAACGGTCGCTTCGAAAACGCTTGAATGTTTTCTCAATCGGGCTTCAATTTCTCCCAGTTCGATCCGATATCCGCGAATTTTTACCTGGTGATCGATGCGGCCGAGGAATTCGATTTGTCTGTCCTGCCGCCAACGGCCCAAATCACCGGTTCGGTACATGCGTCTCTTATCCCGGAAAGGATGTGGAAGGAACCGTTCCTTCGTTAAATCCGGACGGTTCAGATATCCTCTGGCCAGACCTGCACCTGATATCATTATTTCACCGACCGCACCTATCGGCTGGAGTTGGAGGCTTGAAGGGTGAAGAATATCTATTTGCAGGTTGGATATCGGCTCGCCGATGGGAATCGGCTCTTTTTCCGAACCCTGGGGCACTGAAAAACTAGTTGCCGTTACTGAAGCTTCGGTGGGGCCATAAAGGTTCCAATAATAATGTTGATCATCAATAAAAGAGCGGTTTTCCGGGACGGCCGTTTCACCGGCTGTAATCAAAATTTGAAGACAGCGGAGTTTTTCGAATCCGATCAGTTGCAAATAGCTGGGTGGTAACGCTGCAACAGACACCCTGTCACTAAAGAGCACCTGAATTAGCTCTTCAGGATCTTTAACCTGTTCTTCTTTCAATTTCACCAGGCAAGCTCCGGACAACAGGGTTATGAAAGTTTCATACAGTGATCCGTCAAAGCTGATGGAAGCGAACTGAAGGATTCGATCCTTTTCTTGGATTCCCAAATGACGAATTTGCGACAAAGCCATATTTGCAAACCCCCCATGCTCCACCATCACCCCCTTCGGGCGTCCGGTGCTGCCGGAAGTATAGATGACATAGGCCAGATGATTCGGGCCGGTCGCTAAACGGGGATTGCCGGTTTCGGATTCCGGCAGTTCCCGGACATCCACCAGGCGCACTGAATCGCTCAGCTCCCGAAGGGCATCTTTCGTGCCCGACTCGGTCAGGAGGACGCTGCACCCGCTGTCCTCGATCATGTACCGGAGCCGGTCTTCCGGGTAGGAAGGGTCCAGCGGAAGATAAGCACCGCCGGCTTTCATGACCCCCAGCATGGCGACCGTGGGCCGTTCGGAACGCTCCAGAAAAACCCCGATTCGGTCCTCCTGCCGGATTTCACATTCTTTCAACAGAAAATGCGCCACCCGGTTGGCGGCCCGATTCAAATCTCGATAACTGAGCTGCCGATCCTCGAAAACCACGGCGGGAGCATCGGGGGTTTGTTCCACCTGGGCTTCAAACAGATCCACAATGCTTTTGTCGTCCGGGTACTCCGCAGCGGTATCATTGAACTCGACCAGCAGACGGCGCCGCTCCCTGGCGGTCAGAATGGGCAGTTCGGAGACTTTGCTTTCCGGATGGGCGGCAATCCCCGTCAGCAGCACCTCGAAATTATCGGCCATTCGGCGGATGGTCGCCGGATCGAACAGATCGGTGTTGTATTCGAACCGCAGGTGAAATCCCGATTCGACTTCCAGGACCGAGAGGACCAGGTCGAACTGAGCGGATACGGTTTCGGCTTCCATGGGCCGAATGGTGAGGCCGGGCAGGTCCAGCGCTTCGGCGTGGGCGTTGTGCAGCACAAACATGGTCTGGAACACCGGGGAATGGCTCAAGGTCCGTTCCGGCTGCAGGGCATCCACCAGTTTTTCGAAGGGCAGGTCCTGGTGTTCAAAAGCCGCCACCGATGTCCGGCGGATCTGGTCCAGAAGATTCCTGAAGGTGAGGTCTACCGAAAGGTCGGTGCGGATCACCAGGGTATTGACGAAAAAACCGATAAGCGGTTCGATGTCCCGAAGGTTTCGTCCGGCCACCGGGGTGCCGACCAGGATATCTTCCTGATTGCAGTAGCGATGCAGCAGTACCGTATAGGCGGCCAGCAGGATCATGAACCGGGTCGCACCGGCCTTTCGGGCGATCTCGTCCAGGTCGCGAACCAGGTCCGGACCGATGTCGAGGGGTTCGGCACCTCCGTGATGGGTCTGCCGGGGCGGGCGCGGACGGTCCAGGGGCAGGTTCAGGACCGGCGGCGCGCCGGCGAGTCTTTTTGTCCAGTAATCTATCTGGGCCGCCGGTTCCGGCCCCTTCATCCATTCCCGCTGCCAGAGGGCGAAATCGGCGTACTGGATGTCCAGTTCCGGCAGCGGGCTGGGGGTGCCGGCGGAAAACGACTCGTACAGGCTTCGAATTTCCCGAATCATGACCCCCATGGACCATCCGTCTGAAATCATGTGGTGCATGGTCAGCACCAGCACATGGTCGGTGTCTTCCAGCCGCAGCAGGTCCGGGCGCAGCAGGGGCCCTTTTTCCAGATCAAAGGGACGCCGGGCTGCGTCCGCAGCCAGTCGGCGGACCTGGTCCCTTTGTTCGGCTTCGGGCAGGCCGGTCAAATCCGACGGCACGATGTGAATTGTACCGGAGGGGGCGATCACCTGAACCGGTTCGCCGTTTTCTTCCATAAAGCTGGTTCGAAGGATTTCATGCCGGCGGATGATCTCATTCAGGCATCGTTCGAGCAGGGGAAGGTCGAGATGTCCGGTAAGCCGCAGGGACGAGGAAAGGTTGTACAGCACCTGGTCCGGAGCCAGGCGCTCCAAAAACCAGAGACGGCCCTGGGCGAAGGAAAGCGGCAGATGATCGGCACGGTTGCGTCGAGGGATGGCTTGGGGATCGGAGGTGTCGCCGCTTTTTTTCAAAAGCATGGATTGAAGAAGGGCGCGCTTCTCGGGGGAGAGTTTGCCCAGGCGGTCCGTCAGGTCCTTCATCAATCCTCCTTGTTTTCCAAAGCGCTGAGCAATTTCAAAGCCTCTTCCTCGGACATCCCTTCCAGGTCTTCCAGGAGTTTATCCATATCTTCCGCTTTTCCCTGTTCCAGACGATGCTGCGCCAGGGCGTCGGACAATCCCGCCACCGTGGGCGCCTCGAACATTCGCTGAAGCGGAAGTCGGACTTGAAAGATTTCCTGAATTCGGGAGGCCGCCTGAGTGGCCAGAAGTGAATGGCCGCCCAGATCGAAAAAATTGTCGTGAATGCCCACCGCATCGATGCCGAGCAATTCTTCGAAGATCCCGGCCAGGGTCCGCTCCGGATCACTTCGCGGGGCCTGGTAGGCAACGCTGAGGTCCGGCCTGGGATGGCGGACCTTTTTTTCTTCAGTGACCGCCCTGGATTCAGAAGTCTGCGGCTGAAGCCATCGATTCAGCCGGGAGTCCAGATCCCCGGTGGAGACCAGAACCTGAGGCGTGTCGGAGAGAGACAAAACCCGGTCGAAGGCGCGCGTGCCTTCCGCCGGTTCGATGGCCAATTCCGCCACGGACGTGCCGAGGGCGGTTTCCGCTTCTTTAGACTTGGTGGTTTGCCAACCGTCCCAGTCGACGCTGATCCAGGGCACGGCGGTTTTTCCGGATTTGAGCACCGCAAAGGCGTCCATGAACCGATTGGCCGCCGCATAGGCCCCGAAGCCCAAGCCGCCCAGCACAGAGGAGAGGGAAGACATCAAAATACAGAAATCGAGGGGAAGATCGCCGAGCACCCGTTCCAGGACGCACACTCCGTGAATTTTGGGACCGAAATGGGCTTCGCAGACCGCATGATCGGTTTCTTCCACCGACCGCATGGCCTGAATGCCGGTCCGGCCCGCGGCATGGATGACGCCGTTGAGCTGTCCGAATTGATCCAATGCACGGGTCAGCACCTTTTGCATGGCGGTTTCATCGGCCGCATCGGCCCGGCAGACCAGGACGGCGCCGCCCAGGGATTCGATCTCCTGAATCGCCCGAATACGGCGCTTGACGGAATCTTCCGGGTCCTGTCCGGCTGTCCGGTCGCGCCAAGTCCCCCGCTCCGGAATTTCCGATCGCCCGGACAACACCAGACGGGCCTGAACCGTTCGGGCCAGGTGCCGGGCGAGGATCAGGCCGATTTCTCCGAGACCGCCCGTGATCCAGTAAACGCCCTGTTTCCGAAGAAGGGGAGGTAAAGCCGCCGGCGTTTTCACGGGAAAGGGTTCAAAGCACCGAACCCACCGGAATTGTCCCCGGTATGCGGTTTCCGGTTCGGCGGTGTTCGTTGAGATCTCCATCATCAACCGATCGATCAGGCGATCCGGTAATTCAGCCGGCCGGGGATGGCCGGTCTCAAGAACTTCGATATCGATGCTTCGGCACCGAAGAGATGAATGCTCCTGTGAAATTACCGTGGCCAGCCCCAGAAGAGCGGTCTTGCCCGGATGAATGGCTTCATTTCCGGTCACTTCCTGCAGACCGTCGGCGATCACGATCATTTCGCCGGTGCCGCCGCTTTTTGCGATGGCTTGGGTCAGAAAAAGCAGGCTGAAAGTCCCTCGATTGAGCATATCCCGTAAGCCTGCGTCGGGTGAGGGGTCGGCATCCGCCATCGCCCCGGTCAGGCTCCACAGGTGGAGAACCTTGAAAGATGGATGATCGTCCTTTCGCAATGCCTTGAGCAGGGCTTGAAAATCCCGCGGCATGGCGGGGTTGACGGTGAAGGAGGCTTCGCCGGTCTGCGAAAAGGCGGCCCCCCGGGTCACGGCAATGACCGGATGACCATCGGTTCGAAGCCGATTCGAAATTCGTCGCCCCAGGCCGCTTTCGTCCATGAGGATGATCCAGTGCGTTTTATCTTCCACCGGTTTTTCAGGGCCGCTTCGAACGGGATGGGTCCGCTTCCAGGAAGGAATATAAAACCAGTGGTCGATTTCCGGATTTTTTCCGTCTTCGCGGTTCGCCGGGGCGGTTTCGTCCAAGGGAGCGGCCGGTGATCCAAAGCAATAAGACCGGTGCTCGAAAGGATAGGTCGGCAGCGGAATGCGGCGTTTTTGTCGGGACCCGGTGTGGAATTGGTTCCAATCCACTTCCGTGCCGCAGAGCCAGAGGTTTCCCAGAGTGCTCAGCAGAAATCGGTAATCCGGCACCGTTTCCCGGGGGTGGGGAAGGGATGATAATACCGGTCCCCCCCGATCGTCGGCTCTGATTTCGCGGGCTAAGCCGGCCAGCGTGGAACCGGGGCCGATCTCCAGGAGGATTTTGTTCGGATCGGCCGATACCGTCTGAATTCCATCCGCAAACCGAACCGTGCCCCGAAGGTGTTTCGTCCAATAATCCGGAGAAACCGCTTCGGAGTTTTGGATCCAGTCTCCGGTGAGATTGGACACAAAGGCAATATTCGGAGCATGAAGGGACATGCATGCCGCTTTTTCGGCGAAGGCGTCGAGAATCGGGTCCATCATCCCGGAATGGAATGCATGGGAGGTGTGCAGCCGGCGAAAGGCGACCCCGAATGTCTGCAATCTTTCCTCCAGCCCCTCTATTTCCTGGTTCGGTCCGGAGACCGTACACAGAGAGGGGCTGTTGACCGCCGCCAGTGACAGGCGCGAATCCCCCTCTTTTTGGATAATATCGATAATTTCCGACTCGGATCGAAACACGGCGGTCATGCTTCCGGCCGGAAGTGACCCCATCAAACGCCCCCGTTCGGCCACCAGGTGGAGTGCGTCTTCCAGAGAAAAAACACCGGCCAGGCAGGCGGCCACGTATTCGCCGATGCTGTGGCCGATCATGGCTGCCGGATGAATTCCCCACGACATCCAGAGTCGGGCCAGGGCGTATTCGAGGACAAAGAGCGCCGGCTGGGTCAGTTCGGTCCGGTCTAACTCGATCGCGGCTTTTTCTTCGGTTGAGGGATCGGGATAGATCACCGCCCGCAAATCCATGTTCAGAAGCGGTTGCAGGATTTCCACGCACCGGTCCACCGTGTCGCGAAAGACCGGTTCCGTGTGGCAGGTGTCCCGCCCCATGTGGATATATTGGGACCCTTGACCTGAAAACATAAAAACGACCGCCGACCCATCGAATGAATCCTGTCCGGTCAGCAGGCGATTCGAACCGGGGGTTTCCAGTACCTGAATCGCATCCTCGATGTTCCGGCAGACCAGGGCCCGCCGATGGCCGAAACGTCTGCGCCCTGCCTGCAACGTAAACGCGGCATCGCCGAGATCGATGGAAGGGTCGGACCGGAAACGGGCGGCCAGATTGCGGACGGACCTATCCACGGCCGATTCGGTTTTGGCGGATAGCACCCACAGCTGATAAGGACGGTCGGGAACGGCGGGTCCCGATTTCGGAATCGCCGGGGCTTCTTCCAGAATGGCATGGGCGTTGGTGCCCCCGATGCCGAAAGAGCTGACGCCGGCCCGTCTGGGCCCCGCCACTGCAGGCCAATCAATCGGTTCGGCGTTGACAAAGAAGGGGCTGTCGGCCAAATTGATCTTGGGATTGGGGTTTTTGAAATGGAGGGTCGGTGGGATTCGGCCGTGCTCGATAGAGAGCACCGCCTTGATCAGCCCTGCGATACCGGCGGCCGGGCCCAGATGACCAAGATTGGATTTGACCGCGCCGAGTGCGCAATACCTGCGCTGGTCGGTGGCGAATGCCTGGCGAAGGGCTTCGATCTCCACCGGGTCTCCCAGAGCGGTGCCGGTGCCGTGGGCTTCTACATAGCCGATGCTTTCGGGATCGACACGGGCCACTCCCAGGGCTTCGGCGATGACGGAAGTCTGGCCGGTGATGCCGGGGGCCGTAAATCCGACCTTGAGGGCCCCGTCATTGTTGACGGCGGTGCCCCGAATAATCGCCCGAACCGAATCCCGTTCCGCCAGGGCGTCTTCCAATCGTTTTAAAAGCACGATTCCGCACCCGTTTCCTCCCACCGTCCCTTGCCCGTCGGCGTCAAAGGGCCGGCAGTGGCCGTCGGGGGAAAGAATCATCTCCTCCTCGTACGAATACCCGGTCTCCTGGGGCGTTTCCACCGAGACGCCGCCGGCCAGGGCCATGTCGCATTCGCCGTTGAGAAGGCTCTGGCAGGCGGAATGGACCGCCACCAGACTTGTGGAACAGGCGCTCTGAATGCAGACGCTGGGTCCGCGTAGATTCAGCTTGTAGGAGGTGAGTGAAGGCAGAAAATCTTTTTCATTGGAGATGACGCTTTGGTAGCCCGCAGCCGTTCCCAAGGCATGCAGACGGGGAAAAAGATGCCTGAGAAAATAGGTGGACATATTGGCCCCGGCATACACCCCGATCAGTCCTGGATAAACATTCGGATCATACCCGGCCGATTCCAGGGCTTCCCATGCGCATTCCAGGAATATCCGATGCTGGACATCCATGATTTCGGCCTCATTCGGATTGAACCCGAAGAAAAAGGCGTCGAAGCCGTGTACATCCGACACGATTCCTCGTGCCCGCACATAATTGGGCTTTTGAAAGACCGCCGGATCGACGCCGGCCGAGGTCAACTCCGCATCGGAAAAAGAGGAGATCGATTCGGTCCCCTCGAGCAGATTCCGCCAGAAGGTTTCCTCCCGATCCGCACCTGGAAACCGCAGGGCCATGCCGACGACCGCAATGGCCGATTCGATCAGTTCCGTGGAGATAGGTAAATTGGAATTCATGAAATATGCTCAAGAAGTCCGGTGTCCGCTTCGATGCTGAAGACGGGATTTCCGGCGGTTTTTCAGCGTAGCCGACCGGGCGCTTCGTTCCGAGGGAACCGGCTTTTCCGGACCTGAAATCCCCGTCAGGCGCTGAGCCAGCGTTCGTATGGTGGGAAACTGGAACAGCTCAACCACCGATATGTCCATATCGAGTTGTTCTTTCAATGCGGCCCGTGCCCGGATCATGCGCAGAGAATTTCCTCCCAGTTCGAAAAAATTATCGTCGATGCCGATTTTTTCTAATCCGAGAACGTCTGCCCAGGTATCGGCGATACGCTTTTCCATATCCGTTTTGGGCGGATGGTAAGCGGCCGCGAGGTTAGGACGGTTCCCCTGGGGTAGGGGCAGGTTTTTACGGTCCACCTTTCCATTGGGAAGGCGGGGCATATTGGTCAGAGACATAATTTGGGCGGGAATCATATATTCGGGTAAAGATGATCGAAGATGTTCCCGAAGTTCGGCGGTATCCGGGGACGGCGCTTCCCCGTCGCCGGTGACGTAGGCGATCAGTTCATCGGCATTCCCGACTTGGCGGATGGTAACCGCCGCTTCCCGAACCGACGGGTGGCCGGTCAGTTGGCTTTCGATTTCGCCCGGTTCGATTCGGTATCCACGAATTTTGACCTGATGATCGATGCGGCCCAGAAACCGAAGATTCCCATCCGGTTGCCAGACGGCCAAATCACCGGTTCGGTACACCCGCTCTCCTTTATGGAAGGGATCGGCAATGAACTTTTCCGAAGTCAGTTCCGGGCGGTTCAGATAACCCCGGGCGAGGCCGGTACCGCCGATGCAAAGTTCGCCGGGATAGCTCAAAGGCAGTAGGCCGGTTCCCTCTGAATCGAGAATATAGACTCGGTTATTAAAAATCGGTTTTCCGATCGGGATGGCGGCATCCCGAGGAAGGTTCCGCGGTACCGGATAACAGGTGGTGCAGACCGAATCCTCCGTCGGACCATAAGCATTCCAGTAATGTCGGTCTTCTGTAATGAAGTGGCCTTCATCTGGAAAGGCGCTTTCTCCGGCGGTGATCAAGGTCTTCAGAGCATGAAGATTTTCAAACCCGATCATCCGGATGTAACTCGGCGGCAGAACGGTGGCGGTGACCTGTCGATCAATAATGAGCCGAGCCAATCGTTCCGGTTCGGCAATCTCCCCGGCGGAAATACAAACCAATCCGGCACCGGAAAGAAGAGCGATGAAGGTCTCGTACATAGCCGCATCAAAAGAGCAGGAAGAAAATTGAAGCACCCGGTCGGCGGGTTCCAGATGAAACAAATGGATCTGGGAGAGGGTCATATTGATAAAACCCCGGTGTTCCAGCATCACCCCCTTGGGGCGGCCGGTGCTGCCCGAGGTGTAGA
>CAZNLT010000024.1:0-46891 GCA_964573705.1 uncultured Desulfobacterales bacterium | reverse complement strand
CGAAAGGGGAAGACAGTTTGGGTGAGGATTCCTACCGATCGGCCCTGGACAGTGCGGTTCGACTGCTGTCCCGCCGCAATCATACCGCCCTTGAGATCGAACACAAACTCATACGCCGCGGGTTTACTCGGGAGACGGCCGCCTCGGTCATTCAGGAATGTGAACGGTTGCGGTACATCGATGATGAGGAAACCGCTCGATCTTATTTTCGTGAGCTGAAGCGAAAAGGTGAGGGGCCCGTTCGAATTCGGGCACGCATGAAGCAAAAGGGGCTTTCCGGGGAGTGGGTGGAATCGATGATTTTTCAGTATACCGGCGGTGTCGAAGAATTAGAGAACGCCCGCAAGGCCCTGAAAAAGAAACAGCCGAGATTCGACCGGGAACCGGACCCGCGAAAGCGAAAAGAAAAGATGTATCGTTTTCTGTATGCCCGCGGTTTTTCCGGCGCGGTCATCTCTGCCGCAGTTGGAGAGCGGGAATGAATCGAAAATCCGGCTTGCTATTACTCTTCCCCTAGAACCTCTTTTGCCGCTTCATTTTTCCGGTCTGTCCCTTTGGTGTAATAGGATTTTTCCGTAGCAAAGGGCACGTCCAGCCAGGGGATGGATACGAACCCGAAGAAATTGGCGGCAAAGGCGATAATTAAGAGAATTACGCCGTATAACATGAATTTACCCATCTTTGACCTCCCCGGACCAAGGGCTCGCCGTCTCGGCGCCCTATTCATCTATTGTACATTGTACCATTGTTAATATTTCATGTTCCTTGAATAATTCATTCAGATTGCAATGCGCAAGTGAAAAATCCCCTTTTCGTTTCATTTGGAAACACGGCCCGGGTGTCAGGAATGGATTGCAACTTCTTCTTGCTGAAGCAAATACAGGGTGTTATGATTTGGAAATTGGTGTATATGAGAAATGTAAATAGTATACGGTTTTTACCCTGAAAACAGGTTGGAGAATACAGCATCCATGAATCGAACCAAAATTTTTAAGCTGTTGCAATCCGACAGCCCTATGGAAAAGATATTGCTCAAGGGATGGGTCAGGACCCGTCGGGATGCCAAATCCTTTTCGTTTATAGAGGTGAACGACGGCTCCTGTCTGAAAAACATTCAGGTGATCGCCGACAGCAGTCTGAACCACTACGAAGAGGTTAAAAACTTGACCACCGGCTCCGCCGTTGCGGTTACCGGGGCCCTGGTGGCCTCCAAGGGCGGAGGACAAAAGTGGGAGGTCCAGGCCGACCGCGTGGAGATCATCAACCTGGCCCCGGAAACCTATCCCCTTCAGAAAAAGCGGCACAGCGACGAATTTCTTCGCACCATCGCCCACCTGCGGCCCCGTACCAACAAATACGGGGCCGCATTCCGCATCCGCTCCGAACTGGCCTTTGCCGTCCATCAATTTTTCAAAGAGCGGGGGTTTTCGTATGTCCATACCCCGATCATCACCGGGTCCGACTGCGAAGGGGCCGGGGAACTGTTTCGGCTCACCACCCTGAATCTCAACCATGTGCCCAAACGGGAAGGAAAAATCGATTATTCCGGGGATTTTTTTGGCTCCGAAGCCAATCTCACCGTCTCCGGCCAGTTGTCGGCGGAGATGTTCGCCCTGGCCCTGGGGGATGTGTATACCTTCGGGCCCACCTTTCGGGCGGAAAACTCCAACACCAGCCGGCATGTGGCCGAGTTCTGGATGGTGGAACCCGAAATGGCCTTCTGTGATCTGACCGGAAATATGGACCTGGCCGAAACCCTGATCCAATCCCTTACCCGGCACATCACCGAAAACTGCGCCGAGGACGTGGAACTCTTCGCCCGGTTTGTGGACAAGACCCTGATGGAAACCCTCGAAAACGTCATGGCTTCGGAGTTCGTCCGACTGCCTTACCGGGAGGCGGTGGACATCCTGAAAAGTTCCGGAAAAAAATTCGATTTCGAGGTCGCCTTCGGCAAAGATTTACAGTCCGAGCATGAACGATTTCTCACCGAACACCATTTCAAAAAGCCGGTCATCATCCATGACTATCCCAAAAGCATCAAACCCTTTTACATGCGGGTCAACGACGACGGTGAAACCGTGGCCGCCATGGATGTACTGGTTCCCGGGATCGGCGAGATCATCGGCGGCAGCCAGCGGGAAGAACGCCTGGAGGTGCTGGAGGCCCGGTTGGAGGAGATGCACCTGAACCCGGACGACTACTGGTGGTATCTCGATTCCCGTCGCTACGGAAGCGTACCCCACAGCGGTTTCGGTCTGGGGTTTGAGCGCACCCTCATGTTTTTAACCGGGATCCGCAACATTCGGGATGTGATCCCCTTTCCCCGGACACCGGGCAGCATTGAATTTTAAAGAGGCCCAGCCGCATACCATGAAACCCATCGTCGCCGTCGTCGGACGGCCCAATGTCGGCAAATCGACTTTTTTCAACCGGATCACCCGAACCAAGGACGCCCTGGTGGACAACCTCCCCGGGGTCACCCGGGACCGCATCTATGGGGATGTCCATTGGGATGACGCCGAATTCACGCTGGTGGATACCGGCGGATTCATTCAGGGAGACCGGGACCCCTTTGCCGGGCCCATTCGAATGCAGATTCAGCAGGCCATGGCGGATGCCGACGCGGTGGTGCTTCTGCTGGATGGAAAGAGCGGAATCTCTCCCTTTGATGCCGACCTGATCGGGATGGTCCGCACCCTCGACAAATCGGTGTTTTATGCAGTCAACAAGATCGATGATGCCGCCAAGGAGGACCGGCTGCACGATTTCTACGCCCTGGGCATCGACCATCCCTATCCGGTCTCCGCCGAACACGGATACGGCATTTCCGACTTTCTGGACGGGCTGATTCGGGCGCTTCCGCAGCCGGAAGTCCCTGCCGTTTCAGAGGATGTGATTCGGGTGGCGGTGGTGGGAAAACCCAATGCCGGCAAATCCTCTCTCATCAACCGGATTCTGGGGCAGGACCGGCTGGTGGTCAGCGATCTGCCGGGAACCACCCGGGACGCCGTCGATTCCCTCTGCAATATCAACGGCCGCAGCTATTCTCTGGTGGACACCGCCGGTATTCGGCGAAAATCCAGGGTTTCCCGGAAGATTGAAAAATTTTCCATCATCAAGGCCCTTCACAGCCTGGAACGGTGCGACGTGGCCCTGGTGGTGATCGATGCCCATGAGGGGATCACCGATCAGGACGTGACCATCGCCGGGTATGCCCATGAACGCGGGTGCGGCTGTATTCTGCTGCTGAACAAATGGGACCTGGTCGAAAAGGAGCCGGGGGTTTCCCGCAAATTCACGGAGGCGGTGCGTATGCAGACCAAATTTCTGAACTACGCCCCGATCCTGACCATCTCGGCGATGACCGGTCAGCGGGTGCCCAAAATCTTTACCCAGGTGGCGGCGGTCTATCAGCAGTATGCCTCCCGCATCGGCACCGGACAGCTCAACCGCATTCTTCAGAAGGCCTTGCTGCAAAACGAACCGCCCCTGCACAAAGGCAAGCGGCTTCGGTTCTATTACGCCACCCAGGTCTCGACCAGACCGCCCACCTTCGTCTGTTTCGTAAACTATCCCGAGGCGGTCCATTTTTCCTACAAACGGTATTTGATCAATCAGATTCGAAATCAGGCGGGACTCAATGAAACCCCCCTTCGCCTTCTCTTCCGGCAACGGACCGGCCGCATCGAATTCGGCAAGTGGAAAAAGGAAAAGAAGAAAAAAAGAAGATAATCCAAAGGAATCACTTCTCGTTTACCGCGGAAGTGGCGGATAGGAGGCTTCGGTTTACAGCTCCAGAAGGCCTTCCATTTCTTGAAGGGTGTCGATGTGGCGGTCGGCCGTCAGCGACCGGTTTTGAAACGCTACAAAGGGAATCGACGCGGCTTTGGCGGCCATCTCATCCAGGGGAGAATCTCCTACATAGACCGCCTGGCCGGGCGCGAGATCAAAATGGGCCAGTACCCGAAAGAGTTCGTCCGGCTCGGGTTTGGGCCGTTCCACATCCAGGGAAGTGACCACCAGATCAAACAGGGAATCCAGCGCGAACTCGGCCATCAGCGGGGCCATGGTATCCGACCGGTTGGTGGCGATGGCGGTTTTGTATCGGGGCCGGAGTTTTCTCAGCAGCGCCGTCAGGTGGGGTTCCATCTCCATGTACTTGAAAAACCGGGCGTAGGAGAGGGTGTTTCGAAAGGAACGGGCGGTGTCGAGGTCCCCGGGGTCCGGAAAAAACCGGGCCAGGACCTCATCCACCGTGTGCATATGGGCGTAGGCGAACTCCTCGTCGGGCATCTTCGGCAGGTTGAGGTGCGACCGGATGCGGTTGTAATAGGCCCGATTGGCCCGGGCCGTATCGAACAGCACCCCGTCGCAGTCGAAGATGACCGCTTGCACGCCCTTCATCGGATCAGTTGGCGCCGGCAGCGGGTCTGTCAAAAATATTGCCGTAGACGCTGATTTTGATTTCCGGGCGTATGTCGCTGTCGGTTTTCAGGATGACCGCGTCGTAGTACCGGGCCCGTTTGTTCTTCAGATTTTCCACCGTCACCCGGTATTCGGTATCGTTTCCTTCCGTGACCTCATCCAGGGTGACTTTGATATTGTTTTCCTTCAGGGTTTTGGTTTCCAGAATCTTGAACGGATATTGTTCTTCCGGAATCACCTTCACCGTGGTTTTGATTTCGTCCCCGGCCGCGCCGGTCATCCTCACCCGGTTGGGCCGGATGGTGACGAAATTATTTACGCGCCCCCGAACCGTCAGTCGGAGCCGCTGCTTTTCGGGGTCATTGGTGTAGACGCTGATGCCCTCGGAATACATTCTGCCGCCGTATCCCTTGGTATTGACTTTGATGCTGATCTTTCCCTCGCCTCCGGGAGGGGTCTGCTTCGCATACGAAGCCACCGAACACCCTCAGCCGGTCTGGACCCGCTGTATTTCCAGATCGGCCGAGCCCTTGTTCTGAATCACAAAGTCATGGACCACTTCATCCCCGTCCAGGACCGGCTTGAATTCGAAGACCGGTTCGACGGCGACGGCATCCGGGGCCTCCGCCGCTGCGGTTTGGGCGCCGAAACAAACCGCAGCGGCGATCAGCAGCAGGATTCCGGCCAAACCGATGATTTTCCGTTTCATTACTAAAACTCCTTCTCTATGATTTTGGATATTTGATGCATACCTCTGATTTCGCCAGATTCGCAATCTAATTTTCTTTCCCCGGTGTTGTCAAGGGATTGTTTGGATTTCCAGGGTTCCATAAAAAAGCCCTCAGGCCGAGGCATGGGGGCTCGTTGTCGAGAAATGGATGCGCCGAGGGTACGAACGGCGCCGGCTTGGATTCATTTTTACTGCCCCTTCAGGGAGTATTCGTCTGCGATCACATCGTAATAGGCTTTTTCGGAGACCGAGCCCCAGACGCCGACCCGTTCCTTGAATTTCTTGAAGGCCTCATGAACCTTTCGGGACATGGCATCCTTATCGGCCTCTTCCTCCAGGGTTTCTTTCGCCAGTTTGCGAAGATCGTTCAGAAGCGCGTCGGGAAACCGGACCAGATTGACCTTGTGTTTGGAGATCAGTTCCTGAAGAGCGGCCCCATTGCCCGCCTCGAATTCACTGAGACTCCAGAAATTGGTCTCCATGGCCACCGCATCGACCGCGGCCTGCAATTCTTTGGACAGGGATTCATACGCCTTTTTGTTGAAAATGACTTCCAGGCAGGTACCCGGCTCATGCCATCCCGGATAATAATAATATTGAGCGGCCTTGTAAAAACCCATCCGAAGATCATGCATGGGCCCCACCCATTCGGTGGCGTCGATCACGCCCCGTTCCAGTGAGGTGAAGATTTCACCGCCCGGCAGCAGGACCACCGTACCGCCCGCTTTGGCGATCACCTTTCCGCCCAGACCGGGGATTCGCATTTTCAGGCCTTTGAAATCCTCGATGGTCTTCATTTCCTTGCGGAACCAGCCGCCCATCTGAACCCCGGTGTTGCCTTGGGGCCGGGGAATGACATTGAACGGGGCGTAGGCTTCTTCCCACAACTGAAGCCCGCCGCCGCTGTAGAACCAGGAATTGATGCCCTGGGCGTTGAGTCCGAAGGGCACCGATGAGAACCATTGACCCGCCGGCACCTTGCCGGCCCAATAATAGGCGGCGCCGCTGCCGCATTCGACGGTGCCGTCGGAGACCGCATCGAACACCCCGAGGGGCGGCACCAGCTCGCCGCCGGCAAAGACCTGAATCTTGATTCTGCCCCCGGTCACCTCTTCCAGCCGTTTGGCGAATCGTTCGGCGCCGGTCTGAAGGACCGGAAGGTTGGGCGGCCAGGTGGTGACCATTTTCCATCGGTACTTTTTCTCCTGAGCCAATACCGCCGGCGCGGCGATGGCGGTTCCGGCAACTGCGGCTGCCGCGGCGGTTCCGGTTTTCTTCAGAAAATCGCGTCGTTCCATGAAGCACCCTCCTTCTTGTTTGGTTATTTGATTCCGTACATTTGCCGTCTATACATCCATTTCCGAACCTCGGCCCGGCTTATCGGCCGAAGACCACCGACGGAAGCCAGGTGACCAGGATCGGAAAGAATACCACGAGCAGCAGTCCGATGAGCTGAAAAAACACAAAGGGAACGATTCCCCGGTAAATATCGCCGGTGGAGATTTCCGGCGGGGTGACGGCCTTCAGGTAAAACAGGGAAAAACCGAAGGGGGGCGTCATGAACGATGTCTGCAGGTTGACTGCGATGAGAATGCAGAACCAGGCCGGGTCGAATCCGAATTCGAGCATGATGGGGGCCAGAACCGGGACGTGAATGAAGGTGATTTCAATGAAGTCGAGGAAAAAACCGATGAAGAAAATGATCCCCATCACGATGGCCAGCACCGCGTACTTGCTGTGATTTTCCGCTATGCCGCCCAGAAATTCCCGAACGATGTCGTCGCCGCCCAGCCCTCTGAAAACCAGCCCGAAAGCGGCCGCCCCCACCAGGATGATAAAGACCATACAGGTCAGTTGCATGGTGGAATCCATGACCTGCTGCAGAATTTTCAGGTTGAACCTTCGGTTGGCGATCGTCAGCAGGGTGGCTCCGACCGCACCCACCGCCGCTGCTTCGGTGGGAGAGGCGATGCCGGCGAAGATCGACCCCAGCACCGCCACCATCAGAAACAGGGGCGGAAACAGCGCCTTCAGCATTCGCCGCAAAAGGATGGCGGGGGTCAGAGCAGCCAGTTCGGATTTGGGGACCGCCGGAGCGGTTTCGGGTCTGAAAAAGGCGGCCAACAGAATGTAAAGGATATACAACCCGACCAGGAGAAATCCGGGCAGGACCGCGCCCATGAACAGATCGCCCACCGGCACTCCCACGATATCGCCGATGAGCACCAGAACGATGCTGGGCGGAATGATCTGGCCCAGGGTGCCCGATGCCGAGACGGTCCCCGTGGCCAGTTCCTTCTGGTATCCCCACTTGAGCATGGTGGGGACGGCCAGAAGCCCCATGGTGACCACGGTGGCCCCGACAATACCGGTGGAGGCCCCCAGCAGTGCCCCCACCAGTACCACGGAAACGGCCAGGCCGCCTCGAAGCCGCCCGAAGACGAGCCCCATCGTATCCAGAAGATCTTCGGCCAGACCGGACCTTTCCAGCATCACCCCCATGAAGACGAAAAGAGGAACCGCCAGGAGGGTGACATTGGTCATGACTCCCCAGATGCGAAGGGGAAGCAGATTGAAAAACCCCCATCCGAATCCGACTAAGCCAAAAGCCAGTGCGGTTCCTAGCAGGGTGAAGGTGACCGGAAAGCCGATCATCAGAAGAATGGTCAGGGCCAGAAACATCCATACGGCCAGATACTCCATCAGTGGGGTCCCTCCGTGGGAATGTCGGTTTCAGGGGGGATGTCGGTGTCCGAGGGGTCGGCCGGAGCGGTCTGTTTCGGATCGATATCGACGTCCAGATCTTTGCCGATCAGGGTGAAAAAACTTTTGATGCCGAGGGAAATGCCTTGGAAAAGGACCAGTATGAAACCGATCGGTATGGTGGATTTAATAATGAACCGAAGGGGAATACCGCCGGGATCCGGCGAGCCTTCATAAATCGACCAGGAATTGAGTACGAATTTAAAAGAGGTGACGATGATCAGATAACAGCCTGGAATTAAAAACAGCAATACTCCGATGAAATTGATCCAGGCCTGGCCCTTTCGGCTGAGGCGCTGGTAGATGATATCCACCCGGACATGGCCGTCCTTGAGAAGGGTATTGCCCGCGCCCATCAGGAATATAAACGCGAACAGGTGCCACTCCAGTTCCTGTACGAACACGAAACTCGTGTTAAAGGCATACCGCATGACCACATCCGTGAACACCACTAGCACCACCAGAAAGGTCACCCACGACACGAATCGCCCCACCCACAGGTTGAGGGTGTCGATCCACCGGCAAACCGCTTTGAAAAAGCCCATCCATCCTCCGTTCACATGCGCGCGCAATTCCGGACCCTATTCACTCCATTGTGAGTTTTATATAAAATGTCAGAAAAAAATCAATGATAATTATTGATTTTGGATTCCAAAAGATAATGATTCCGATTTACCGTTTCGATTTCCGGGAAGTCGGCCGGGATTTGATCGGATGAATCCGCCGCATCGAAGTCTTTGAATTTTCAGGGAATGGTACCGATCAACAGGTTCAGGGTGAGCCCGCCGTGAAACAGGGTTCGGGTGGTGACCGGAAATTTCAGAAATCGGGCCGGATTTCGGCCGGGAACCAGCAGAACCATGGTCCAGCCCCGGTATTCCCGGTGAAGGCGGTCGATGATCACCGCCAGCAGGCGGTTTTTTTCTTCCGGACTGCCCAGCCTGCGGCCATAGGGCGGGTTGAGGGTGACCCAACCGGTACGGCGG
Organism: uncultured Desulfobacterales bacterium; assembly: GCA_964573705.1. Lineage (GTDB taxonomy): Bacteria > Desulfobacterota > Desulfobacteria > Desulfobacterales > Desulfococcaceae > JAABSQ01. Next base: position 37,984 of record CAZNLT010000024.1, on the reverse strand, counting down.
GTGAGGTCCCGGGGAGAAAAATCGAAGAAATCCCGGCGGGTGACGGTGATCCATTCCTCAAGACCATGTTTCAGGGTCGCCTTCTCCAATGCCCGGCACAGGTTTTGGTCCCGGTCCGAGGCGAAAATCGGCTGAATGGGAGATCGGCGAATCTCTTTCCGGGCCTCGCTTTTGATATGGGTCCATCGGGTGGATCGAAAGGCGGGCCAGCCCATGAAGGCAAAATCCCGGAAATGACCCGGGGGAATCCGCGCCCCTATCAGGGCCGCTTCCAGGGAAAAGGCGCCGGACCCGCACAGGGGATCGATCAGGGGGTTGTCTCCGGTGTATCCGGCCCACATCAATGACGCGGCGGCCAGGGTCTCTCTCAGCGGGGCCCTTCCTACGTCGGTTTTGATGGACCGTTTGTAGAGCGGGTCGCCGCTGCTGTCCAGCGAGAAAAGAAACCGATCCGAGGTCCCCCGAACGAAGACGGTCTGGGAAATGTCGCCGGTCCGGAGTGAATTTGAGCCGAAACCCCGGGCCGAAAATCTTTCCGCGATGCAACGGCGGACCCGTTCGGCGATGGCCTCTTTGTGGTAGAGACGGCACCGGGATGCAGCCGCCCGAAGGGTTACGGGCGCCGACGGCGGCAGATACAGTTCCCAGGGAATCTCATTCACTCCCTTTTCGAGCTGATCAAACCGGGTTGCATGGACGGCGCCGATGCGCATGAGAATCCGGGTGGCGGTGCGCAGGCGCAGGTTGGCCAGGTATGCATCCTGAAGCCGTCCCGAAAAGGCGACACCGCCGGTCACCGCCCGTCCGGTTTGGGAGGTCAGGTCCAGTTCCGACAACTCTTTCAGGCAAAGCGGTTCAAGACCCGGCGCGGTGACCGCGAAAAACTCCCGGGTCCGGCCGATGACCTGACGTTTGACCCGTTTTTCCAGCGCGGGATCGGATTGGGGGGAAGAAGAGGGCGACATGGTTCCACCCCTATAGCCGACCGGCGCTTCTTTGTAAACGCGGATTCCGGGTGCGGCCACCTTCTTTCTTGACACATCCGCCCCGGACGTGCCATCGTTTTGTATCGAGATCGACTTTCGAAATCTTCCACAGGGGAGGCGATATGGGCCGTAAGGAAATCAAAATCGACCTGTTGGTCCATGATCTGAAAAACCCGCTGGCGGTGATTCAGGCGGGTCTGGACGGGCTGCTTACCCGAACAGCCCAATACGGTCCTCTGACCCCCAAGCAGGAGAACGTGCTGGCCCGGCTGATGCGAAATACCCGGGCCGCCCAGCTTCTGGTCAATGACGTTCTGGAACTGGGTAAATCCGCCGAGGGGATCATCCATCGAACCGAGGTGCCGGTGGCCCGGCTGGTGGCGCCGGTCCTGGAGGATCTTTTCGATTTGACCGACGGGGAGGTGGCGGATCGGGTTCGAAACTGCCGGGATCTGAACGCCCTTCGGCAAGCGGTGGCGCCGCGGGGGCTCAGCATTCGAATCGATGACTCCGTCTGGGGCCGGACTTTTTTACTGGATGCGGCCAAGATTCGGCAGATCCTTCGCAATCTCCTGAGCAACGCCTTTAAGCATAAAAAAGAACGGGTGGAACTGGCTTGCTCCGGGGATGATTCCCGGGTGCGGTTTTCCGTCAAAGACGACGGGCAGGGGATTCCGGCATCCTACCATCAAAAAATCTTCGACAGCTATTTTCAGATGGATTCAGAAAACGCCCACCGGGTTCGGGGGCACGGCATCGGTTTGGCCGGGGTTCTCCAGCTGGTCAAGGATCTGGAGGGGGAGCTGGAGCTGATCAGCGATACCGGCCGGGGGGCCGAATTCAAGGTGGATCTGCCGGTATGAACAAAGGGCCGGCGGGGCATGAACGCTCCGGTTTCGGCGGGACCGGCAAGAACTCGGGCGCTTACAGGATCTCGTCCAGATCCTCTTTATTCACCACGTTTCGCCGGTCGAATTCCCGCCAGAAGGCCTCGTCTTTTTGGCGCCACCCGGGTTTGAATTTTCGGTCGAAAAAGGGTTTCAGCCGGGCGAACCACTTTCCGCTGACCCGCTCCCCGGATTCATGGGCTTCGATGATGTCCGCCACAAAGGCGGTGATGTCGATGATCCGATCTTTGGGCACATAGGCATAGGCGCCGGTCTGAATCGATTGGACCAGGTTGTCGGGGCTGAGGGCATGGGCGGTGAGCATCAGGGTGGGGATCCCTTTTTGGGTGGTGATCTTGAGCAGGTCGTATCCCCTCACCCCCATGATATCGAGGATGGCGGCATCATAGGTTTCATGCCGCAGAAATTTTTCCGCGGATTCGAAGCTGGCGGCCGAATCGACGGAACAGATATCGAGCAACTCTTCCAGGGTTTCCAGGACATCCGGTTCATCATCGACGAGCAGGACTTTTTTCCCCTTCAGTTTCTCAGTGGTATCCATGACCTTCTCCCTTCCGATAGAGAATCGGTTGACGGTGTGTTCGCTGTCGTCTCTTCTGGATAGACTAGGGCGGGCGCTTCTGTCAATCGGATTCGATGGGGTTCGGCGAATCCGGCGCCGGGGGAAAATAGAGGCTGAAAAGGGTATGGCCGGATTCGTGGCAATCTTCTTTCCGGCGGCAGAACCGGCAGGCCTCGATTCGGCCCGGACAGAGGTCGTGCTCGGCGGGGATGAACCGGCACCGGGTGGAGCGAAGCCCGATGTCGAATCCGTAGCGTTCCGAAAAAATCTTCATTCGAAGCAGGTCCATTCCCTTGCCCCCGGCATTGAAGTCGAAGGGCCGCTTGGAGGAATAATCCTGAATATCCCGGGTGGTGAAAAAGCCCTCGAAGATCCGGCTTTCGGCCGCTTCCGTCAGCCCCACCCCGTAATCATGGACCTCGAACCGGGCGCCGGTGCCTTCCGGATGCACCCGAATCTCGATCCGTCCCTGATCCGGGGTGTTCTCGACGGCGTTTCGCACCAGCCCATCCACGATTTTTTCCATGCTGTCGGCGGGAAGATAGATCGGCGGGGTCGGTTCGATCTGCGTGATGATCTCCAGGTTCCGGTGGGCGAAGCGAGGGGCCAAAGTTTCCAGCCGTCGGAGGATGAAGGGTCCTGAATCGATCACCTCGAAGGGGCGGTCCCGATCGCCGAAAAAATCGGTGATCCGGTTTCGGACCGCTTCCACCGCGGGTCCCCGGCCGGTCTCCTCCTCCAAAAAGCTGAGAAAGACATCCGCGCACCGGTCGAATATGCGGGAGACGATATCATGATATCGGGTGGAGACCCCCTTCATGATGTCTTCCACCTCTTCCTGAATGGAGATGATTCGCCCCAGGTTCCGGTCGGCCCGCTCCATGGCCGGCCGCCATCCCTCTTCGGGGCTGTCGGACAATCGTTTTTCCAGAAGTTTCAGTGATCCGCTCATCACCGAGATGGGGGTTTTCAGTTCGTGTGAGAGATGATGAATCGCCTTGTCCTTGGCCCGGTTCATGCTCTGGACGTCGAGATAGGCCTTCTTGAGTTCATCGGCGTACCGGGCGTTTTCAATGGACAAGGCCACCGATCCGGCCAGCATGGTCAGCAGTTCCACATGGCTTTCATCGAATTGGCCTTCCTTCCGGTTGAGGGCCGCCAGAATGCCGATGATGCGTTCATTGCTGTGAATCGGCGCCAGGAGGAAGTTACGGGTGTGATACCCGAATTTGGCGTCCCGGGACGGGTATTCCCGGCTCGATTCGGCGGTGTCGTTGATGATCACCGGCTCGCCGGTATGGATCACCTCCCCGGCCATGAGTTCATCTACGCTGAACCGGATTTTCTTGACCCGCCTCTCCCGCTCGGCATCATCGTAGGCCGCCCCCGGAAAAAAGAGTTCGTGGGTTTCCTCATCATGGAGAATCACCAGGGCCCCCTCGGTCCCCATCAGGCGTTTGATTTCGTCGCTGATGTAGTCGAGCAGCTCCTCGAGATCGGGGTATTCCGGCAGAACCCGGCTGATGCGCAGAATCGCCTCGCTGCGCCGGGCATCTTCCAGTTCCTGGGTGATGTCGCGCATGATTTCCAGGGTGCCGGCCCGTTCTCCCTGAAATTCGGAGTAGGTGGTGGCGGTGATGGCCACATCCCGAAGCTGCCCGTCTCGGCGCACCCGTCGGGTGATATACCGATTCAAAGAGCCGGTCTGCTTGAGAAACTCCAGATTCCGGGCCGCTTCCGGTTCCAGCTCCGAAGGGATGAACGGGTTTTTCCGTCCTTGAATCTCCGGAAGGGTCCAACCGAAGAGTTCCGTAAAGGCCGGGTTGACATAGTAGACCGACCCCAACAGGGTGCTGACCACGATGGGATAGGGGACGAAATCGAGCAGGGTCCGATACCGGCGGCGGGATTCGCGCACCGCCTCCTCCGCCTGCTTCTGTTCGGTGATGTCCTGAAGGGTCTCGATGGCGCCGATGATCTCGCCCCGGCCGTTTCGAAGGGCTGCGGCGGTAAAAAACAGCCACCGGCCGTTTTCACCCAGGGCCGGAAAAAAATCCTCGGCTTCATAGGCCCCCTCGATGACCCGGGAAGGCCGGTACTTGCCCGGATAAAGGGCTCGAATTTCGGACTCGGGGACCGTGTCCACCAGAAGATCGGCCAATACCGGGCGCGGAGAGGCGTAAAAGGCCCGCCACTGGTCCCGGGTGCCGAGGAGTTCTTGGGCGGTGATTCCGGTCAGGTTTTCGCAGGCCCGATTGAAATGGGTCAACACATGATGCCGGTCGATCACGAAGGTGGGGATCGAATTGCCCTCGATAATCTCGGACAGGGGGATTTCTTCCGATCCGTTCGGGTCGGTTGAAGACACATCGGCCGCCAGTCGGGCTTCCAATTCCCGAACACGTTTTTGAAGCGCTTCATAGGATGGGCTGTCGAACATATTCAAACACCGGGTGCGGGTTCGGAACGGTTTGATACCTGCTCCTCTTTTTTTTGCCGTAATCTTCACCAAATATCAAGTTTTATCCCCAAGAAAGCGGAAAAGGAAAGTTGATGGGATCATCCGGAATCGATTGTAATCCGGTACCGACCCGATCGCCGTCACCACCGATTCGTAAAAATGGCCGTGTTCACAGTGGCCTGTTATTCAGGTTTGGCCGAAACGATGATCAAAGGTAAGAAATGGTAGAAGGATGAAAAGAACAGAGGCATGAAGATGGGAAGCCCGGTGCGCTTCGGGAATGAGCAGCGCACCGGGAGTCGGGCGGGGTTACTTTTCTTTTTTCTTCTTCTCTTCTTCCAGTACGGCTTTTTTGCCGCACAGGTCACACTTGCCGTCTTCGGTGATGCACGGCTGTTTGGGGGCGTCGCCGCCACAGAGTCCGCATTTAGGCATAAGGTCTCACCTCCTATCCAAGGGTAAGGGTTTTCGGGATAATTACATGCGAAGCTGTACACTCAGCCGCCGGGCGATTTCCCGGCCCAAACTCTGAGATTCCTGCCAGAGTTTCGTCTGGTCCTCTACTTTGCTGAACTTTTCGGGGGTGACCCGGGTGTCCTCACCGAAGATCCAGGGGAGTGCGCTCATGGGGCAGGTCTCACCGAAGCCGCAGACCATGCATTCGGGATTGCCGACCGCCTTCAGTTCACCCAGTATCTCCATCCCTTCCAGCTTCAGGGCATGGGAGATCTGACCGCCGGCCTCCTCCAGGCCGGGGGCGCCCCGGCCGATTCCGGTGGCCACCGCCACGGCCGGCTTGCCGCGGTTGAGACCGTTCTGGCGCCGCAGAGAAAACAGCCGCTCCAGGAAAGCCTTGGTGAAACCGTTTACCGCGCCGTAGGGGGAATACCCGCCCACCACGACCGCTCCGGCGGCGCGTACCTTTTCGGCCAGGCCCGGATAATCGTCTTTCACCTTGCGCCGCAAAGCGGCGGTGCTCAGGGCTTCCAATTCTTCGGGTTTCAGGTTTTTGAAAATCCACAGGTGACCGATGCAGGTCGGGGACAGGTCGATATCCCCGCCGGCGATCTGTTCACATAAGCAGCTCATGGACCGGCGTTCTTTCTCATTCGCCCACCACTCTCGGAAAATAACAGGAGACCACCCAGTGGGGTTGATCCACGATTTCGCTGATGCGCAGGTCGGCGCAGACGCTGCAGAGCATGTAGGCTGCCACCGGGGCGATGCCGAGGCGGCGGGCGATTCGGTCGACCATTTCGTTCACTGCGATTTTGGCGCAGGTCATCAAATCCCGGCCGACCCCCATCGTCACTTCGTATCCTTTTTCATCGAGATGACGGGAGACCGGACCTGTCGTCGTGAAACAGGGAAATCGCATTCGGGCGTCCTTCAATAGATCGAACCGAAGGGTAACCTTGATGGGGGTCTCAATGGCGGTGCCGCAGATTTCGCCGTCTCCCTGGGCCGCATGGCCGTCACCCACGGAAAACAGGGCGCCGGGAACGGCGATCGGCAGCAGCAGTTCCGATCCGACGCTTACATCCCGGGTATCCAGATTGCCGCCGGTGCGAAGCGGCGTGATCGCCTGATGCACCCCGGGATCGGCGGGGGCGATTCCTAGAATGCCGGGAAACGGTTTCAGGGGTACCCGAATCCCGGGGCTGAACTCCGCCGGGGCCAGGGTCTTCGGGTTCAATTTCCAGATGTGAAGGGCCGGGTCCTCGAAACGGTCCGCCAGCAGACCGAATCCGGGAATATTGGCGGTCCATCCCCAGTCGGCGATGTCGATGGCCTCCACCCTGATTTTCAGGGCGTCGCCGGGTCGGGCGCCCTGTACGGCCACGGGCCCGTAGGCCGGGTTGACCCGGTCGGAGTCCATTTCCATCAGAATATCCGCGGTGGATGTCGGGGTGATCTGACCGCAGCCGGCGTCGAGGGCGTCGAATTCGACCGTATCGCCGGGAGAGACGATGATGGCCGGAGGAATTTGCCTGTCCCAGCCGAAGTGGTGCTGGTCTCGCGTGAGGATATGGTGATCGCTCATGATGATCCGTTTTTTGGAAGGACTCTGTCTGATTTCGGGTTGAATACGGATTCGGATCGCTTCCTGCCAATGAAATAAGAGAGAAGAAAGAGATCACGGTGGCGCCGCTTTTTTTAATATCGGGGGGTTTATTCTTTGTCAACTCGGATGTCATCGGCTTTCCCTCTTCCGTGGATCTGATGATGGTATTATCTTGACAACGGCATCCGTTTCCTTGAATACTGTGGTAAATCGTTTTTGACCATAAGGAGGTGTTCCGATGGCCCGGCCCGAGAAAAAAGTGGTTTCTCCGGAAACCTATTTTGAAATGGAAAAAACCGCCGAGTACAAGAGCGAGTATTATCACGGGGAAGTCTTTGCCATGACCGGGGCGTCCGCTCGGCACAATCTTATGGTCACAAATATGTTGGCGAATTTACATTCTCAGCTTCAGGATTCGGATTGCTGGGTTTTTCCCAGCGATCTGAAGATTCAGTTGGACGAGGCCGCACATTATGTCTATCCGGATGTGAGTATCATCTGCGGGGATGTGGAATTTGTTGAAGGGCGCAATGACGTGGTGACCAACCCGATCGTAATTTTTGAGGTGCTGTCCGAATCCACCAAGGATTACGACCGGGGGTCCAAATTTCAGGCCTATCGAAATATCGACGCTTTACGGGAATACCTGATAGTCGACCAGTTTTCCTTTTTTGTGGAACACTTCACGCGGGAAGCCCCGAACCGGTGGGTCCTGAAGGAATACCGCGGTCTGGAAGAAACCATTTCCCTGCCGTCCATCGATGCTCAATTGGGTTTAAAGGAAATCTACCACCGGATTGATCTCAAGAACCGGGCGAAACCGTGAGCCGTCCGCATGGGCAGCGGCTCGTTTATCGCAGTTTCGGAAATCGCTAATTCGAAAAGACCGCTTCGATCTCCTCCTGAAATTTTTCCACCACCTTTCGCCGTTTCAGCTTCATGGTCTGGGTCAGCAGGCCGTTGTCCAAAGAAAAGGGCTCCGTTGAAAAAATGAATTTCTTGGGCACTTCATATCCTCCGAACTTGCCGTGCAGCATTCGGGTAATGGATTCGGTGATCATTTCCCGAATCTCCGGCCGCTCCAGCAGCGCACCCGGGTCCTCCGGCAGCCCCCGGGATTTGGCATAGCGCATCAGGACCACCGAATCGGGAACCACCACGCAGATATTGAAGGGACGCCCCTCCCCGAAAATCATGGCGTGCTCCACCCAGGGGCTGAGTTTGATCTCCTCCTCCAGGATGGCGGGGAAGACGTATTTTCCGTTCTCCAGTTTGTACTGCTCCTTGAGCCGTCCGGTGATGAAGAGATAGCCGTCCGGGTCCAGACGGCCCCGGTCCCCGGTTCGGAAGCCGCCGTCTTCGGTCATCACCGCCCGGGTGGCGTCGGGATTGTTGTGGTAGCCCTGCATCACATTGGGGCCGTAGACCACGATCTCTCCGTCTTGGGATGTCTCCTCCACCACGGTTGGGTCGATTTCCACCCGGACCCCGGGGATGGGACGGCCTACGCTGCCCGGCCGATGGGCCGCGGGGCAGTTCATGGTCACCGCCGGCGCGGTTTCGGTAAGCCCGAAAGCATCATAGACCGGAATCCCCACATCCTCAAAAAAATAGCCGATCGCCACATTCATGGTGGCGCTGGCGGTGAGAGACCCCTGAAGACGCCCGCCGAATCGTTCCCGGATTTTTTTGAAGACCACCTTGTCCGCCAGCCCGAACTTGAGATGGGTCAGGAAGTCCGATTTTCCTTCCGCGGCCAGGGCGCGCCGTTTTTTCCCGGCCTCCACCCCCATGACGAACAGCTTTTTGGGCAGGCCGCCGGTTTCTTCCATTCTGGCCCAGAGCCGGTCATAGATCTTGTTGAATACCCTCGGCACGGCGATGAGGAAGGTCGGCCGCACCTTGGCCATGTCTTCGGCCACGGTGTCGACGCTCTCCACGAACCCGATGGCGCCCCCCAGGCTGCAAAAATTATAGAGTTCCGCAGTCTGCCCGTAGGAATGGGCCCAGGGCAGGATGGAGAGGCTCACGCTTTCGGAGGTCATTTCGTTCGGAAAGAGCTGCTGCCCCGCGAGATAATTGCTGGTGAGATTGCCGTGGGAGAGGATCACCCCCTTGGGATTGCCGGTGGTGCCGGAGGTGTAGATCAGTACGGCGATGTCTTCCGGCGAAGGATGGATCGAGGGAACCGGATGATCCCGGCCGATCCGCTCCAGTTCGGCCATGGAAGAGTTCCCCTCTCCGTCGATTCGGTAGGTCCCCTCCAGGCCGGGAAGCGTATCCCGGAATTCCTCCACCTGGTCCTGAATCTCGGGTTTGGCGACCAGAAGCACCTTGATGCCGCTGTCTTGAATGATGTATTGCCAGATTCTGGGGAGTTCTTTTTCGTACATGGGCACGAACCGGGCCCCGAGCCCATAGGCGGCAAATGCGGCGATGGCCCATTCGGCGCGGTTGTCGGCGATGATCCCCACCCAGTCGCCCCGGCCCACCCCCGCCCGGGCCAGTCCCCCGCGCAGATGATCGATGCGTTCGCCCACCTCCCGATAGGTCGCCCATTCGTATTCGCCCTTCGGGTTTTTGGTCCCGAAAAGCGGATGGTCCGCAAATGCGGCCACACTCGCCTCGATCATTTCCACCAGGTTGTCCGGTTTGCCGTTTTGATCCATTCTTGCGCCTCCCCCCTTTTTGTGTTCACGTCCCATAAGATAATCGGCTACGATCACCGTTTCGGCCACCCCGGGATCTTTTTTCCGGACCGGCAAGAACTCGCATTCGCTCAGACAGCTTCCCGGCCCGGAAAAAAGATCCCGGGGTGGCCTGCCTGTCCTTCAGGTTTGGCCAGGTTTGGCCAGGCTTGGCCGAAACGATGATCAAGGCCGGATAATCGGATCATGGATTGAAAATTACGGGTTCATTTCATAGTTTTCTTTGAGGGCATACACCCGGTTTTGCCAGATATTCTGAAACCGTTCCGGGTTCCGGACCGGTTTTCGAACCATCTTCAGGCAGTGTGCCATTTGGGCCTCGGAGGCGCCGGATTTGGAATAGAGATCCATGGCATACCGGGTGAAGTCCCGGACCATACAGTCGAAGATCCGGTCCAGCAGGTCGTCTTCCACCCGGTCGAGGTCGGCGATTTCGATAATCAGCTGACCGTAGGCCACCAGCGTGAAGAGTTCGCCTATGGTGAGCAGAAAGTCCATGTTTTTGGACTGCTCCTCGGTGGGCGTGGCGTTCAGCAGAAGGCCCTGGAGGGCTTCGATCTGCTCTCTGAAAATCTGGATATTGGGCAGGTCCCGGCTGGCATAAGCGGTATGAAAGTCATGGAACTGAATTTTTCCCAGCCCCTTGGTCGGACCCTGATGGAACAGAAAGGTATCGTCGGCCGCATCGTTCCGCCGGGGAATCTCGGGGAATTTCCCCGGGTTGAAAAAGTAGTTGGCCATGAACTTGATGATCAGCGCCATGTTGACATGAACGGTGCCTTCCAGCTTGGGCAGGGCCCGAATGTCCCGGGCCGCCATTTCAAAATAGGTGTCCTTTTCGAATCCCTTGGCTGCGATCACATCCCAGAGCAGGTTGATGACCGTTTCCCCCTCGGTGGTCACCTTCATCTTGACGATGGGATTGTAGAGAAGATAGCGGCGGTCTTCTGAAGAGGCCGACCGCAGATAGTCGATGGCCCGGGATGAAAACAGCTTCATGGCCAGCAGCCGGGTGTAGGCATCGGTGAACAGCTCCTGGATGTGGGGGAAATCGGTGACGTATTTGCCGTAGAGATTGCGATTGGCGGCATGGGTGATGGCTTCATAAAAGGCATGGGTGCAGATCCCGATGGTGGCCCAGCCCAGGTTGAATTTGCCGATGTTGACGGTGTTGAGGGCCGCATCCCAGGCATCCCGTCCTCGGGAGAGGATTTCCCGATCGGTGATCGGATAGGAATGGAGGGCGTATTCGGCCACGTAATTCTGTGAATTGACCACGTTCTTGACGCACTCGTAGTGGGGATGATCGGTCTCCACGGCGAAGAAGAGGTATTCGTCGGTATCCGAATCCCGGCCGAAGGTGGAGACCAGGGCCGCCTGGTTGGCGTTGCCGATGTAGTACTTGCCGCCGTCGGCCGCATATTGGCCGTCTCCCAGCGGGGTCAGCATCATTTCCGATGAATAGAGGTCGGCGCCGTGGGCCTTTTCCGAAAGGCCGAATGCGAAAATGCCGCCTTCATTCAAGAGCCGGGCGGTTTTTTCCCGGATGGCGGTGTTGGAACTCATCCAGAGGGGACCCAACCCGAGGATGGTCACCTGCCAGGTATACCAGTACGGCAGCCCGTAAAACCCCAGAATTTCATTCAACGCACAGTTTCGCGCTGTGTCCCATCGTTTGTCGGAATCCCCGCCCGCCTCTTCGGCAGGGGTCAGCAGCGTGGCGAAGAGCTTGTGTCTGGCCTGGAATTCGAGGAAATCGGCGTACCAGCGGCGCTCGTGGTCATCCTCCTTGAGCTTGGCTTTTCCTTTATTTTCAAAAAACCGAACCGTCTCGCGCATCAATTCCCGGGAGGTCGGGTCGAGATGGTCAAACCGGTCTTGGGTGGGATTCAACAGGTCCATGGGGTCTCCTTCAAAGCATGGGTGAATTTGGTTTGCATACGAACCATCAGGGCCTGAAAAGGGTCAGATCAGGTCCTTTAAAAACCGTTTGAGCAGCAGCTGTTCTTCGGCGGTGAAACGGTCCAGCAATTCCCGGTTGGCTTTTTTCCGCTCCTTGATCAATTTCTGTTTCATCTGATTGGCCTTGTCCGAGGGATAGATTCGAAAAGCCCGCCGGTCTTCATCGTTCTGTTCTTTGATGATCCATTCTCCCTCGACCATTCGTTCCAGCACCCCCGACAGGGTGGCTTTGTCGAGAATCAGAAGCTTTCCCAATTCGGCCGCGGCGACTCCTTCCCGGTACCAGAGCCCCTCCAGCACCAAATGCTGCAGATTGGTGAGTCCGTAGGGTTGGAGCCGTTTTTTGAAATCGGCATGGGCTTTCTGGTAGGCCTTGCCGAGCAAAAAAACGGTACAGTCCGGCAAATCCGGCGGTAATTCGGGCATGGTCAACTCCTTTGCATACGAACCAATAAGCGGGATTCCGGAATCTGTCAAGGAGATTTTTAGCAAATCTACTTCGTCTGGGGAACCGGCGAAAAGGGGAGGAGGGAAAATTCGCTTCTATTTCCATTTTCTCTGCTGATATCGCGCGCTTGGTAGAATCTTCGGTGTTTTAGGGAGTCGGCCTGATCCGGCGGCATAAAAAAGGTTGAAATTGTTCGTGAAAACGGGGTATATATCCATCTTTCCCTGAAGATACTTTCCATAAAAACATCCAAAAATGCAATGAGGTTTTTATGTTATGATGACCCGCAGGTCAAAGGAAGATCTTCTTTTGGACGCGAGTGCGGCCTGGTCTGAGGCGGAGCATTCACATGATCTTGAAAAACAATTAAAAAAAGCCCACACCGCTTCCGCCCGGCGTCAGATGGAATTGGACGCTCTGCTCAAAGGGGCCAAAGCGGTACTTCAGCAGAAGGGCTTCACCGAATCGGCCCGGGCCATTTTTGATTACTGCAAGGGTCTTGTTGGAGCGACTTCCGGTTATGTGGCCCTGCTGGCGGAAAACGGCCAGGAAAATGAAGTGCTTTTCCTAAATGCCGGCGGACTGCCCTGCGATGTCGATCCGGAGCTGCCGATGCCGATCCGGGGACTGCGGGCGGAAGCCTATCGTGAAAACAGAGCGGTCTACCACAAGGATTTTATGAACAGCCGATGGGCCGAGTTCATGCCCGAAGGCCATGTGATATTGCGGAATGTCATGTTTGCGCCGCTGGTTCTGGAAGGAAAAACGGTGGGCATCATCGGGCTGGCCAACAAGCCCTCTGAATTTGACGACAACGATGCCAAAATGGCCACGGGATTCGGCGAATTGGCGGCCATTGCACTACAAAACAGCAAGTACCTCGATGAAAGAAAAAAAGCGGAAAAGCAGCAGGAAAAGCTGATTTCGCAGCTTAAAGCCGCACTCTCGGAGGTCAAAAGATTGAGCGGTCTGCTGCCCATCTGCTCCATGTGCAAAAAAATCCGGGACGATCAAGGATACTGGAATCAGATCGAATCCTATATTCAGGATCATTCCGACGCCAAATTCAGCCACAGCATCTGCAGAGAGTGCGCAAAGACCTATTATCCAGATTTTGATGTGTACGAGGGTTGATGAAAAAAACCAAGAGACAGATCAATGCCCCAAACGGACAAAAGGTGAACCCGATTCGACCCGATCAGAAAAAACGAGCCAAAATCCTCCCTTCCGATTTCTTTTCAAAACCATCGGAAAAAACGAAATTGAACTGGTTTTTATTTGAATATGCCTTTGATATCCAGTCCAGGATCGATCGGCCATTCCAAAAGAAGTTGAAGCGTAAGGGTATCGGGGAAGCGGATATCGCTGAATTCTGCCGCCACTATGCTAAGGAAATAAAGCAGCCGATCCTGGACAAGCTTTCGGGTAAAGCCCATGATATGGTCCTCTCCCACGAGCCCATCGAGGAATTCTTTCCATCATTGAATGACAAGCTGATCAACGAGCTGCTGGCGGTCGCCGCCAAAGCGTGGGAAGGGCTGATGGAGATATGCGTATCTTGCCCGAACCGCTGCATTTCAGAAAAGGATGAGATTGCCCCCCTGTTTGACGACCCCTACTATCATAAATTATTATGAAACAGGAACGGGATAAGACAAACGTTAAGCAGCGGCGCAGCCTGTGAATAAGCCGCGCCACAGAAGCGGTTACAAAATCCGCAGCACCTGGTCGAGCTTCCGCACCGCCGCAGTTGCTTCCTCCCCTTCGGCCCGGCTCAGGCGGCCGTCTTGATCGAGTTCGGCCAGATGGGCGAGCGCATCATAAACCGCGTCGAAGGCCCCCTGAACGTCGAGATCGTCATTCAGGTGAAGAATGAATCGCTCCTCGATCTGATCGATGTAGGGTTCGGCCGCACCATTGCTGTTTCGGCCGTCGGCCTGGTCTACAGCGCGGACCATCTTCAGAAATTCCTCATACCGGTCCAGAAGACGCCGCATCCGATCTTCGGAGAGGTTGAGCTTCTTTCGGTAGTGATCGTGCATCAGATAGAACCGGACCTGGGCGGGTGAGAACCGTCTTCGGTCAGGTGGTCGATCAGCACCCCGTTGTTCCGGCTTTTGGACATTTTTTTCCATCCACCAGTACATGTTCTCCGTGAAGCCAGTAATGGGCGAAGGTGTCCCCGGAAATCGCTTCGATGACCGCGATGTTGTAGTCGTGGTGCCGGTAGATGTTATCGATGCCGCCGCAGCTGATGTCTACCGCCGGCCCCAGGTGCTTGAAGATCATGGCCGGATCCTGAATATTCCATGCGGGCCGTCCCCGGCCGATTTCGGTATCCCAGTAGATCCCGCCGGATTGTCCCTTCAGCCCGTGCCAGAAAAAATAAAAGCCGAATTACCCTTCGGTAATCGGCTCATATGTGGACCCTTCGCCCGGCTTTCGACCACCCAGTTCACATAGGGGGGAATCCTACACCGGTGTTGAGAAAACCGGGCGAAGGGAGAAACAACGTCGGCGCCTGGATCAGTCCTTGACCTCGATATTGCCGGGGTACCGCCCTGCAGTGCCGTCGTCGACGCAGTTTTCCAGTATCTCCTCGGAAGCGATGTTGATGTCTTTCAGGGCATCGATCGGGCAATAAAACTCATTTCCGGCCCGGTCTTTGACCCGGACGAACCGGGACTCCTTCGATTCCGCCATGGTTTCTCCTTCCGTCAGGTACTCGGTACCCTCTCGGGTTGAAGTTTGTTTCACCGCAAACCATAAGAAATGAACAGGCGGGTGTCAAAAAGAAACTTCCCTGATCCTTCATCAAGGTAAAGAAGGACCAGGGGTTGGATTCATATGGAAAAAATATTAGAATTTGAATCCGATACCAAGAACGTAGACGAATCGGCCGTCGTCAAAGGCTTCGTCGGCCTCGTCGGCATCTTCAAAGACGAATTCATATTCGACACCGAAATTGACGAAGGTGGTGTTGTTGACGAAATACTTCACCCCCGCTTCGGGACCGGCCACAAAAGATTCCACCGTGGTATCGCCGTAGAGATAACCGACGATGACGCCGATATAAGGCTGCCAGACGTCCAGATCAAAATGGTAGTCCACACCGAGACGGGTCGACCCGTTCCAGTCGCTTCCGCTCCCTTCGGTATCCACCACGCCGATTCCCTGCCGAATCAATGCCTCCATGTTGGGGGTGAAGAAATAGCCGAGGCTGACTTCGGTCGAGAAAAGGGTGTTATCGAAATCATTGTCACTGGTACCGCTACCGATGAGCTGAAGTTCCCTGTCTCCCACCTGATATTCCGCCTGGGCGGCGAAGGGCAGAACAAATATTCCGATGACCAACAGAACCAATAATTTTTTCATCTCTTTTTCTCCATAAGCGAATAATTTTTTTTCATTTATCTCTCTTCGTTTTTCCTTCTTCAGATTCAAGGGGGGCAGCCTTTGTTCCGGGTTCCCGATGTGACCTCCTTTCAGGATATTCTGTACATAATTAAAGATAAGGAATGCATTTTATGTCTTCCTTACGGTGTATCACCGCTTGGGTATTGCCGAAACTCGGCGATCGCGGAATGGGCCTATAGCGCATTTGCCGATGCGTGAAAACCAAAATACCGGCCTTGAAAAGGCGTTTTGCAGATCATCCGAGTCATCCATCTGGGAAGAACAGACCTATACTGCCGACGCTTCTCTTCGTCAAGTGGAAATCGGGAAATCGGCGCTCTCTTCACAGACGGTTTGGGAATTGACACCAGAGTCGGTTTCGTTCATATTGCCTTCCATACCCTTTGAGGGGCGTACAGCCCGCATCCGCGGGGTCAGCGGAAGCTAAATGGAAAGCAAAAGAAGACACACCACAGGAGGTGGACCTTGAAAAATGGTACTTGTCCCAAATGCGGATCAACGGATATCCATTCGGGCGAAGACATCCTGTTCAAAAGCGGTCCGTTCAACTGCAATTCCATACCGGTCAGCATGACCTCCATGGCGGCCCTGGACAATTATGTCTGCACCCAGTGCGGTCTGGTGGAGCGGTACGTGGCCGAACCATCCAAACTGAAAGAAATCGCTCGCAAATGGCCCCGGGTCGAGTGGGAGACAGCCGCCTTCGATGAATAGCCCTTTTCTTCACGGATCTCTGTTTTTACCGGGTCCGGCCGAAGGCCGGGCGAAAAGAGGCATGTCATGAAGCCGTACCGAGGCGCATACCGGCTCAAGGGCATCCGCCGGTTCGGCGCCATCAGTCGGGTATTGATTCGCCACGGATACAGCGACCTGCTGGATCGACTACTGAACCGCCCGGGCAAATCAGAAACCCCATCCGCTTCGGAAAAAGCGGTCCTCCCGGGCTATCCCTCGCCGGTCCGTATTCGCCAGGTGCTGGAAGAATTGGGGCCCAGTTTCATCAAACTGGGGCAGTTGATGAGCGTCCGCGGGGATATGTTCCCCCCCGAATACATCGAAGAATTCAAAAAACTCCAGGACCATGTGCCCCCGGCCCCCTTTGAGGGAATTCGGGCGATCATCGAAGCCGAACAGCGGCGGCCGGTGGAAGAGATCTTTACCGAATTTAACCCCGAATGCATCGCCGCCGCCTCGGTGGCCCAGGTCTATCGGGCCCGCCTGGCCGACGGCGAGTCGGTGGCCGTCAAGGTGATTCGACCGGGCATCGAAAAGCAGATTCGGGAAGATGTCCAGGTCATGTACTACTTCGCCGATAAACTCGAAAAGTATTTCGAGCTCGCGCGTATCATCGGCCTGACCAATCTGGTCAAAGAATTCGAACGGACGATTTTCAAAGAGCTGGACATGTTCGTCGAAGCCGGCAATATGGAACGGTTCGCCGACAATTTCAAAAACAGCGATGAAATCCACGTCCCCAGGGTCCATTGGAATTACGTATCCAAATCGGTCCTGGTGATGGACTACATCCACGGCGTCAAAATGGATGAAGTGGCCAAGATTCAGGCGATGTCCATCGATCCCAAAGCGGTCGCCATGATCGGGCTTCGTTCATTTTCCCGCCAGTTGATGGATTTCGGATTCTTCCACGGCGATCCCCATCCGGCCAACACCATCGTCATGCCCGACGGCCGGGTCAGTCTGGTGGATTTCGGGATCATCGGAATCCTCGACGAAGACGCCATGATGCAGATCGCCAACCTGTTTCTCGGGTTTGCCGAACACGATTACGACTTGGTCATGGAAGCCCTCGCCGACGCCGGCCTGATCGACGAACACGCCACCGATCTCAAATCCTTTCGAGCCGATCTCATGGATATCAGCGAACCCTTTTACGGCCGGTCTCTGCAGACCATCTCGGTCAAGGATGTCTATGAACAGGTGATGCGCCTGGCCTTTAAATACCGCATTCGCCTGCCCCGCAACCTCCTGCTGCTGCTCAAGACCTTTGTCCAGACCGAGGGGCTGGGAAAAATCCTGGGCAGCGACGCCAGCCTGCTGGAGGTGACCCGGCCCTATGCCAAAAGGCTGCTTCAGCGGGGATACGACGCGCGAAAGCTGCTTCGCAATCTCGGCCGGGATACGCGAACCCTTTCCGGTATCCTGAAAATGATGCCCAAATTCACCCATGACATCCTCAAGCGAACCGCGGAGGGGCGCCATGGGCTGAAAATAAAACTCGCCGGCCTCGAAGAGATCACCCAGCGGCTGGAGAAAGGGTTGAACCGGTTCATCGTGGGGGTGATCATTTCCGCCTCCACCATCGCCGGCTCCCTGATTCTCAATTCACCGCTCACCTTCATCGAAGTGACCATCGGCGGCCATACTGTGCCCATCACGACCTTTCTGGGGTTGACCGGCTACTCCATCGCCACGGTCCTGGGGCTCTGGCTGATCATCTCCATACTGCGGTCCGGAAAAATCTGACCCGACCTGCTCCTGCCAGTCGATCTTATTCCTGCCAATCGAGGGGCGGCTCCATCGGTTCTTCATCGGTTTTGGGCCCGCGAACCCCGGGTTTGTCCACGATCTGAACCGTGCTGGCCTGGGGGCCCTTTTCCCCCTGCTCCTCAACGAAGCGGACCCCGGCGCCGACCTCCAGTCGATCGAAATCTTTGTTGAGAACACTGTTGCGGTGAAAAAAGATTTCGCGCCCGGTGAGGGTTTTGATGAATCCGTATCCGTTGTCGGTAAACAGCCGCACCACCAGGCCCGAGGTCTCCTGCATGGGATGCTCCTTGACCTCGTTCTGCTGCTGATCGCTCACCTTTTTCAACTGTCGCAAGGCGATGTCGAAGACCTCCCGAACCACGGTGGACAGTTCATCGTGGATGTAGCCCTCTCCGGATTCGCCGCTGTCGACCACCACCTCCCGGCCCGGAGGCAGACGCATATTGACCCGCACCCGGTAGGGATTGCCCGACTGGGGATGTTTCTGCTTCTTCTCCACCGCCACCCGGCAGCTGATCAAATTCTCGGCCACTTTTTCGAGTTTTGCGGCCTTTTGGCCGATCAAGTCTTTGATATCTTCATTGGGAGAAATGCCTCGGAATGTGATTTCCAACGGTACTCTCATCGTGCCACCTCTCTTTCTGTCTTGGACCGACATCATACCGGCAATCCGGTCCAAAGATAAATACTGTGAATCCTGTATTTTACTTCCGCAGGCCCGCGAAAGCAGGTGTTCGTTGTTCCCTTCTGACAATTGGGATTTGATGATTACCTTACTTGTGTCGCCAGGTCGAAGGGATTTCCTCGACCTAATAAAAGAGAAAATGAAAGGAGAAATGCCATGAATTTGAAGCATATATTGGAATTAATCGGCCGACCGGTCATGGATCGTCGGCTTTTTCTTCGCCAACTGGGCACCGTGGCCCTGTTTACCGGTCTGCCCGCTTTGGGAGGCGCCGAAGGCATCCGCCACTACCTGGCGGAAAATGCCCGAGACGGCGACACGGCATCCGACGGGGGATTTGAAAAAATCGAAAAAACCGAGGCGGAGTGGCGGGAGCGCCTTACCCCCGAGCAGTTCCGAATCACCCGGGAAAAGGGGACCGAGGCGCCGTTCACCGGCAAGTACCACGACTTCAAGGGGGAGGGGATATACCGATGCGTCTGCTGCGACCTGAGTCTTTTTTCCTCCGAAACCAAATTCGATTCCGGCACCGGATGGCCCAGCTTTTACGCCCCCATCGCCGAAAACCATGTCAAAGAGGAGACCGACCGGTCCTTTTTCATGACCCGGACCGAGGTGCTCTGTAACCGGTGCGACGCCCATCTCGGGCATGTCTTCAACGACGGCCCGCCGCCTACCGGACTTCGGTACTGCATCAACTCCGCGGCCCTGACCTTCGATCCCGAGGGGACGCAGAAGGCGGGGGCCTGATCGGACCTGATCCAATCTGATCTAATAAGGGGAGGGGATTATCTGAAAGGAGTACCTATGAAAACAGCAGTTATGGTGTGGTTCGCTTTGTTTCCGGTCTTTCAGACCGGCTGCAGCGTTGCGGAAAACACCCAGCAGACAAAGGAGACCGCCGCCATGGAATCCTCAACCAACACCGAAAACCTGAAAAAAGCCACCTTCGGGCCGGTTCGACAAGCCCCTGGTCACCGACATCGAGCCGATGACCGGGTTTTATCCGGCCGAGGAATACCATCAGGATTACTACCGGAAAAACCCGCTGCGGTATAAGTTTTATCGATACGGCTCCGGCCGGGATCAGTACCTGGAAGAGGTCTGGGAGGAGACGGATTCGTAAACCCTCTCCGAAACAACGATCCAAGCCGATGGTTTTCCAATGGAACGGTTCGACGAAGTGTGATATCCGTTGAACCCGCCCATGAATCCTGCAACCGATACCGCCGATTTCGATTTCACCCGCAAGGGCCGCCTGTTGATCATCGGATCGACCTTGTTGGCGCTGTTTCTGGGGGCCCTCGACACCCTGGTGATGGGGGCGGCCATGCCGACCATCGTCGCCGAGCTGGGCGGGCTGCACCTGTACAGCTGGGTCTTTTCGGCCTACCTGCTGAGCCGGGCCGTGGCCCTGCCGGTTTTCGGAAAGCTGAGCGACCTGTTCGCCAACCGGGCCCTGTTTACTGTCTCCATCCTCATCTTCCTGGCCGGTTCGGTGTTTGCCGGACTCTCCCAGAGCATGGCCCAGCTGACCCTCTCCCGAGCAGTGCAGGGGATCGGCGCCGGGGGGACCTTTGCCCTCACCTACATCGTGCTGGCGGATATTTCAACCCCGGAGACCCGGGGAAAGATGATGTCTCTGGCCAGTTTCATCTGGGGGCTGGCCAGCGTTCTGGGGCCGACCTTCGGCGGGTTCGTGGTCACCTTTTTTTCCTGGCGGTGGATCTTCTTGGTAAACCTGCCCCTGGGCGGACTGTCTTTGATCGGCATCCTCCTCTACCTGCAGGAAACCCGCCGAAAAGGGGCGGCCAGGCAGATCGACTATTTCGGCATTCTCACCCTGACCACCACCGTGCTGGCCCTGCTCACCGCCTTTTTGCTGGCGGGCAAAAATTACGCCTGGTCTTCGCCCCGGGTGATCGGGCTGTTCGGACTCACCCTGGCGGCGGGAATCGCCTTTTATTATGCGGAAAGACGGGCCAAAGACCCGATCCTGTCTCTGGAATTTTTTAAGGTGGGAGGGTTCCGGACCGGCAACGGCGCCGCCTTTTTCAGCAGCTTCGCCATCTTTTCGGTGTCGGCCTTTTCGCCCCTGTTCATTCAGGGGGCGCTCTCGGGCACCCCGGCCGAGGTAGGCATCGTGATGGTCTTTCTCAGCCTGGGGTGGTCGGTGGGGGCGCTCTTCTGCGGGCAGATGGTCCACCGGATCTCGGAAAAGCCCGCCTCCCTGGCCGGAGCCCTGTTTCTGATCGCCGGCTTCGCCATGATGATCCGGTTTACCGCCGACACCTCCCTGCTCCTCTGTTCCATCGCCCTGACCCTGGCCGGTCTGGGGATGGGGTTCGTCTCCATCTCCACCCTGCTGGTGGTCCAGAACAGCCTCGACAGCGCAGACCTCGGGGTGGCGACCTCTTCTCACCAATTCACCCGAACCCTGGGCGGAACCGTGGGCATCGGGGTCTGCGGCAGCATCGTTACCGCGGGCTTCGGCGGCGACCTGGACGATCTCGTCTCGTCCGGTCTTCCGGATACGGTATCGGAACTGATTCGCCGCAACTTTGAGAATATGTTTCGACCCGAGATTCAGGCCCTTCTGCCGACCGACGTCCTGAAAACCCTTCAGGGGTCCATCGGCCAGAATATCCTGCTGGTCTTTCAGGCCGCCCTGATCGCCTCCCTGCTCTGCTTCGGATTCAGTCTCCTCCTGCCCGGACGCCGCGGGCCATTTTCCTGATCCGGCCCCTGATCCGGCGGCCCATCCCGCAGCGGGCCATCCCGATAAACCGGCGTAGCGGCGGAATCCTGAACAGGCCTTCACCGCTGTACACCGCTATCCGTTGGAAAACACCTCATCCAAAATCCGCCCCAGGTCCCGCATTCGATATGGTTTGGGGATAACTGCGCAGAACCCCCAGTTCAAGCAGTCGGCCATCACCGGATCTCCGGCATACCCGCTGGAGACGATCGCCTTGATGGACCGGTCCATCTCCCGCAGGGCCTGAAGGGTCTCCTTGCCGCCCATGCCGCCCTGAACCGTCAGATCGAGGATCACCGCATCAAAAGGACGGCCCGACTTGCGCGCATTGAAATACGCCAACAGGGCTTCTTCGCCGCAGCCGGTGACCGCCGCCTCATATCCGAGGCGGTCGAGCATCTGTTCGAGCAGCCGTTGCAGCATCTGCTCGTCGTCCATCACCAGAATCCGGCGTTTCGGGGCACTGAACCCCCCGCCTTCCGGTTCTTCATCGTCGCATTCACATTCGTCGCACACCAAAGGCGGGCCGATCTCCAGCGAAGAAACCGCACTCTCTGCCACCCATTCCGACTCGACCGTATCCCCGGCAAAATTACACCCGATCTCATCAGGAAGCATGCCCTTTGCCTTTTCAGAACACATAACCATAATCCATCCTCCCTTCCCTTTCAGGACATTCCCCCTACCCGCGGATTCGGCGCACAACACGCCGCCCGCGGATGCGGCCGGTTTTCCTCATCCCGACTTCTCCCCGGAAGGGATGAAGAGACGACCGGCCCCGCCCGGTTCAATCTTCCCTTTGCAGATTAATATTTTTCAAACTCCGATTCATCGCCTTCCCACTTCGCTTCAGGTTCCTCCATCCGGATGACCTGATTCGGCGGCACCTCCATGGCGCCGTTGTATTCCCGGTTCCGGCCGGTTTCCCGTCCGCCGCCGGTCGGCCGGGTATGGGCGATTTTGCGCGTAGACCGTCCCTGTCCGCCGCTGTAAGACGGGCGGTTTCGAGCGTTGCCGTTGATCTTGAAAAAGTCGATGGTCGCCTGAAGCTGTTCGGCCTGGGAGGCCAGCCCCTCGGAGGTGGAGGCCATCTCTTCGGATACCGAGGCGTTCTGCTGAATCACATTGTCGAGCTGCTGAATCGCCTTGTTGATCTGTTCCGCCCCGGAATTCTGTTCGTTGCAGGCCGCGCTGATCTCCTGAACCAGTTCGGCGGTCCGCTGAATATCGGGCAGGATACCCTTCAGCATGTCGCCGGCCTGCTCCGCCACCGCCACGCTGGAGACCGACAGCTTGCTGATTTCCCCGGCCGCTGTCTGGCTCCGCTCGGCCAGTTTGCGCACCTCCGAGGCCACCACCGCAAATCCCCTGCCGTGCTCCCCGGCCCGGGCCGCCTCGATGGCCGCATTCAGGGCCAGGAGATCGGTCTGCCGGGCGATCTCCTCGATGATGGAGATCTTCTCGGCGATCTCTTTCATGGCGGAGACCGTCTCCGACACCGCTTTGCCGCCGGCCTGGGCGTCTTCGGCGGATTTCAGCGCAATCCGTTCGGTTTCGGCGGCGTTGTCGGCGTTCTGGCGAATGTTGGAGGCCATCTGCTCCATGGAGGAGGAGACCTCTTCGGCCGAGGCGGCCTGCTCCGACGCTCCCTGGGACATCTCCTCGGAACTGGCGCTCAGTTCCTGGCTGCCGGAGGAGACGTTGTCCGCCGCGGCCTTCACATCCGAGACAATATTCCGCAGCCGGTCGATCATTCCCCGAAGCGCATCGGCCAGCACCCCGACCTCGTCTTTCTGGTCGATGTCGATGTCGGCGGTCAGGTCCCCGTCGGAAACCTGTCTGGCGAAATCCACCCCCATCAGCATCGGATTGACGATGCCCCGGGTGATGACCACCGCAATGATCACCCCCAAGATCAGGGCGACCAGAAGCCCCGCGATCATGATTTTGGAGGAAAGGCCGAGTGACCTCTGGGCCTGTTCAGCGATGGCCATGGTCCGTTCAATGCCATCGTCGGCGACCGCTTTGGTCTCGGCCAGCAGTTCCTCCGCCACATCCACCCGTCTATTGCTGAGGTCCTCTAGTGCAATCCAGGCTTTCAGCAGATCATTCATGGATTTCTGATAGCTGTCGGCGGCGGTTCGGACATCGGCCAGCATTTTTAGGTGACGGTCGATTCGGGTGATGGCGCCCAGTTCCACCATTTTGGCATCGATCTGAGAGAATAATTTGAGGGCTTCCCGCATCACGCCGGGGTCTCGGGTCGCCTGGGATTTGAAGTTTGCCACCCGAACGGCGTTTCCCATGTCGATGATATCATTCATGAGGATGTTTTTTTGAAGCCGTTCATTCAGCCGTTCCTGGCCGACGATGGCTTCGAACTCTTCCCGCATGAGCCGGTTCTGGTCCGTCAGGAAATCCGCTGAATTCGAAATAAAGTTGACGGCCGACAGATCCATCTGGTTCCGCATTCGATCGATTTCACCATTTCTTTCCACGGTCTCTGCCGTCATTTCCTCATATTCCGCCACCCGATCTTCCACAATCTTGATCGCCTCTTTCAGCCGGGTCAGATGGCGCGCCCGGGTTGCCAGGTCTTCGGCATCCGCCAGATGGGCCTTGACTTCTTCGAGGTAGGTCAGACCTGAATCCAGATACCCCTGTTCCTGGGTATAGGCATATCCCCGCATGTTGAACATGGTCATCAGGGAAGCCCGCTCCACCCGATTGGCCACCTCCACTTCGGCGACGTACTCGTCCGAGAGCACCTTCGATTCACCCGCCATTCGGGTCATGGTCCAGGCCGCCATTCCGCCGAGGATAAAGACGATCAGCAGCAGCATGCCGAACCCGATTCCCATTTTTGTGGACAGTTTCAAGTTTTTCATCTTCCGCCTCCCGAGTGTTAAGGGTTTCGGTTGGTATTCACCAACCATCAAGGATGGAGCGCCGACCGCAGGGGTTCCGTATCTCTTTGCAGCATTTTTTCCAGAACGGCGGCGACGTCGGAAAAATCGCCGTGTGCGTACGATATGTATCGCGGATAGAGGGTATGCCCCCGGGCGATGGTATCACCGAGGCGGTCGGGCAGGATCAGTACAATTCGAAGATCCGTGAGCAGATAGCGAATTCGAAGCAGGTTCAGCAGTTCCCGGCCGGTTGCCGGAACCAGGACCACAATATCAAAGGTATGGCCGGGTTGTCGTAAGCTTCGGCTGAGATCGTCCACGCTCCGGTATGCCCGAATCTCTTCCGACGGCGCCAACTCCTGAAGAATCCCTTCGAGTCGGTCTCCATCCCGATTGTTTTCATTGAAATAGATCGCAACATTCACAGTGTTCATAATGAATCTCGTTATGTGAGTGATAACACCCGATGCAGAAACGCGCCAGGTTTCCGGAAAGGAAAATTTTATTGAATTTCAAAAGTTTACGAGATGAGAAAAGAAAGAACAGCAAATCAGATCCGGCTGGGCATGTTCATGATGCCGAACTGATGTTCCAAATACGGAACATCAGTTCGGAAAATTGACCTTCGGTTTTCCCGTTTCCGATACCAAGGGTGGTCATCGCGATTGAACTTTGAAGGCGGCGACCGTTCTGCCGCCGCCCTTTTCTTACCGAGCATCAATACTGTTCAAATTCGGCGTCTTTTCCTTCCCAGTCCCGGCCGGGGTCCTCCATCCGAATGACTTGATCGGGGGGAACTTCCAGGGTGCCGTTTTTGTATTCTCGTTCGCGCCGGGCGCCCCGGCCGCCGTTCTTTTTTTGTTGAACGGGGGCGATGGTTCGGGCGGATCGTCCGCCGCCGTAGCCGAGCTGACGTCGACCGTTGCCGCGGATCTTGAAAAAATCGATGGAGGCCTGAAGCTGTTCGGCCTGGGAGGCCAGTCCCTCGGAGGTGGAGGCCATCTCTTCGGAGACCGAGGCGTTCTGCTGAATGACGTTGTCGAGCTGCTGAATCGCCTTGTTGATCTGGTCCGCGCCGGAGTTCTGTTCGTTGCAGGCGGCGCTGATCTCCTGGACCAGCTCCGCGGTCCGCTGAATATCCGGAACGATTCGAATCAGCATGGCGCCGGCCTTTTCCGCCACCGCCACGCTCGATCCCGACAGCCTGCTGATCTCTCCGGCCGCCCTCTGGCTGCGTTCGGCCAGTTTCCGAACCTCCGAGGCCACCACGGCGAACCCCTTGCCGTGCTCGCCGGCCCGGGCCGCCTCGATGGCCGCGTTGAGGGCGAGCAGATCGGTCTGCCGCGCGATCTCCTCGATGATGGAAATCTTTTCGGCGATCTCCTTCATCGCCGTCACCGTTTCCGACACCGCCTTGCCGCCTTCCTGTGCGTCTTCGGCGGATTTGAGCGCGATCCGTTCTGTCTCGGCGGCGTTGTCGGCGTTCTGGCGAATGTTCGAGGCCATCTG
Source organism: uncultured Desulfobacterales bacterium (assembly GCA_964573705.1). GTDB lineage: Bacteria > Desulfobacterota > Desulfobacteria > Desulfobacterales > Desulfococcaceae > JAABSQ01. The sequence continues at coordinate 12,098 of CAZNLT010000024.1, read as the reverse complement.
CTCCATCGAGGATGAGACCTCTTCGGCGGACGCGGCCTGCTCCGAAGCGCCCTGGGACATCTCCTCGGAGCTGGCGCTCAGCTCCTGGCTGCCGGAGGAGACATTGTCCGAGGCGGCCTTGACGTCGCGCACGATGTCCCGCAACCGGGCGATCATTCCTCGCAGGGCATCGGCCAGCAGGCCGACCTCGTCTTTCTGGTCGATGTCGATGTCCGCCGTCAGGTCGCCGTCCGATACCTGCCGGGCGAAATCCACCCCCTTCAGCATCGGATTGACGATCCCCCGGGTAATGATCACCGCGATGATGGAGCCGATGATCAGGGCCACGATAAGCCCGGCGATCATGATCCTGGAGGCCAGAGACAGAGAACGCTGCGCATCGCCGGCGATAGCCATGGTCTCCTCGATTCCTTTTTCAGATACGGTTTTGGTTTCGGCAAGAACGCCTTCACCCGCGGTTTGCCGCTTTGCATTGAGATCTTCCAGGGCCTCCCATGCACCCAGCAGCTCGGTCATCGATTTTTGATAATCGTCGGCCGCGGTGCGAATATTGGCCAGCATTTTGATGTGGCTGTCCTGCCGGGTGAGAGTGCTCAATTCGACCATTTTCGCGTCGATGTCCGCAAACAGTTTGAGGGTCTCCCGCATCACCTCGGGCCGGCGGGTCGCCTGGGCTTTGAAGTTGCCCACTCGAATGGCGTTGGTCGAATCGATGATACTGTTCATCAAAATATTTTTTCGCAGCCGCTCGTTGAGTTGTTCCGGACCGGCGACAGCCGATTCGAATTCCTCTTGCAAAAGGCGGTTCTGATCGTTGAGAAAGTTTTCCGAATGGGAAATAAAATCGGCCGCCGAGACATTCATTTGCTCCCGCATGCGGGCGATTTCATCATTGCTTTTGACGGTTTTTTCGATCATTTTCTCGTATTCGACCACCCCGTCTTCCACCACCTTGACCGCTTCTCTGAGCTTGACCAGATGGCGCGATTTGGCCGCCAAATCCTCGGCATCGGCCAACAGGGTCTTCACCTCTTCAAGATAAGCCGTCCCCTGATCCAGAAACCGTTGTTCCCGGGTATAGGCATACCCCCGCATATTGTACATGGCCATCAGGGAAGACCGCTCCATCTCATTGGCTACTTTCACTTCCGGAACATACTCATTGGACAGCACACCCGATTCCACCGCCATTCGCGTCATGGTCCAGACCGCCATGCCCCCCAGAATGAAAGCGATCAGCAGCAGTATGCCGAACCCGATGCCCATTTTTGTCGATAACTTCAAATTCTTCATCGTCCGCCTCCTGAAATTAAAGGGATTGTATAACTTCGGCCATACCGGTTCCATTCCGCCGCTCATTATACCTATCAAGTATCGTGCCAAGCGGCCCAGAGACTGGATTACGGCATCGTTTCAACAGATTGAAAGAATGAGGGGGATGGAAGGGAACCCGGAATGCTCAAAATTTTGGACGAATGTTCACAATTCGGAACATTCGTCCATGGATGGAATCACCGACTTCGTTCCGGCAGGCTTTCAGGACCAGCCCATGCGGGAAATATTGTATTTTTTCATGAGGTTGTAGAGGGTGGTTCGGCCCATGCCGGAGATTCGGCAGGCATCCTTGATGGAACCCTGCGTATAGGCCATCAGATCTCTGAGGTAGGCGGTTTCCGCCTCGGCCAGCACCCGGTCGCGGTAGTCCTTGAAATCGGGGGGCGTTTCGGCGGCAGCCGAGCGGGCGGGACCGGACTTCGAATCGGCGGCCGAAGCCTCGCCGCACACCTCCTGGACCGAAGAGCGGACCATCTGCACCCGAATCCGTTCGGGCAGGTGCTGAGGAAACAGGGTCGGTTCATACCGGGTTTCGGCGAACACCCCTTCGAGGGTATTGATCAGTTCCCGGACGTTGCCGGGCCAGTCATAGGCGTGAAGGGCTTCGAAAAAATCGGGGGAAAAGCCCTTGGTTTCGGCTTCATATTTATCGCAGATGAGCGACATATAATGGACGGCCAATTCCTTGATGTCCGATTTGCGAACCCTCAGGGGCGGAATCTCAAAGGTCAGGGCCCGCAGCCGATGCAGCAGGTCTTCCCGAAACCGGCGCTCGTGCACCATTTCCGAAAGGCTTCGGTTGGTGGCGGCGATGAGCCTGAAGTCGCTTCGAACCTCTTTTTTCCCGCCCACCGGCCGAAACCGGCGTTCCTGAAGAAACCGCAGAAAGGATTTCTGAATGGCCAGGGGAAGCTCCCCGATCTCATCCAGAAACAGGGTGCCGCCGTGGGCCTGTTCGATCAGCCCCATTCGAAACCGGTCGGCCCCGGTAAACGCCCCCCGCTCATGACCGAACAGGGCGCTTTCCACCAGGGTTTCGGGCAGGGCCGCGCAGTCCACCACCACGAAACTCTTCTCGGCCCGGCCGCTGTTGGCATGGATGATGCGGGCGAAGAGCTCCTTGCCGGTGCCGGTATCGCCGGTGACCAGGGTATGGGCCTCGGAATTGGCGGCCCGGGCCAGAAAATCCCGGCAGGTCCGCATCTGAGAACTCGACCCGATCAGCCCCTCGGCTTGAAGGGCCCGGGCCGGTTTGGGGGTCTGCTTGAGGTCTTCCCGGTACTGCAAGACCCGGTTGAGGGTGAGCAGGATCTTTTCCGGAGAGAAGGGCTTTTGAATGTAGTCCCAGGCACCGTTTTTGACCGCCATTTCGGCGCCGTCCTGATCCCCGTAGCCGGTGATGATGACCACCTCGGGCCGGGACGGAATATCGCGAAACCGCGCCACCAGGTCCAGTCCGCAGCCGTCGGGGAGCCGCACATCCAGAAAGACCGCATCGAAGGGGGTGTCGGCGGCCGCATTCAGCCCGCGCTGAAGGGTCGGCGCCGTGGCGGCGGTATGCCCGCCCAGCCGTTCCACCATTTTGGTCAGCAGCTTGCAGGTTGCCGGATCATCATCGATAATCAGGACGTTGGCCATTCCGGACCTCCTCGAAAGTGTCGGTCTTTCCGGCGATCGAGCCATTTTCGAATCACCCGGCAGGCGGAGCGGGTATCGATCGGCTTGGGAATCAGGTCTGCGATACTCGAACCGCGGGCGGGGCCGCCGGTGCGTCGATTTCCGGAAAGAAGAGCGTAAAACAGGTCCCTTTTCGGGGCCGGCTGTGAACCGCGATCAGGGCATCATGGGATTTGACGATGCCGTTGATCACCGCCAGACCCAGCCCGGTCCCTTCAGCGGCGGTTTTGGTGGTGAAATAGGGTTCGAAAATCCGGTCTGCCACCGCCGGTTTCATGCCGGGCCCGGTGTCCCGCACGCGAAGGCGAACCCAGGGACCCGGAGGGAAAGGGGCGCCGAGGGGAAGCATCTCCGGGGCCGGATCGGCCCGGTCCAGCAGAATCTCCAGCAGGCCGCTGCCCGCCATGGCCTGGACCGCGTTGGTGCAAAGGTTCATCAGCACCTGATGAATCTGGGTGGGGTCCGCCAGAATCACGGCCCCGTCGCATTCGATGTCTTCACGAATCTCGATGGTGGCGGGTATGGAGGCGCGCAAAAAATCGACGGCCTCCCGGATCACGGCGGTCATTCGCACCGGCGTTTTTTCTTGTTTCGACCGGCGGCTGAAGGTCAGAATCTGGGCCACCAGTCGCCGGGCCCGGTGTCCGGCCTGAAGCAGCTCCTCCAGATCATCCCGCACCAGGCTGTCTTCGGGAATCTCCAGCCGCATCAGCTCCCCGTTGCCGATGATCACCCCGAGGATGTTGTTGAAGTCATGGGCGATTCCGCCGGCCAGGGTGCCGAGGGCCTCCATCTTCCGGGACTGGCGAAGCCGGCGTTCCAGCCGCCGCTTCTCCGCCCGGGCCAGATGCTGGGCCGCCTCCTGTTTTCGGGTGTACAGACCGAACGCCAGATCATCGGCCACCTCCCGGAACAGCTCCCGATCCACCTCGAACCCCCGGGGAATCGCCGCCGCGATCACCCCGAAGAGGTCCCCGCCGTATGCCATTTGGGCGGCCAACACACCGCCGACAGAGTCGCTTTCCCGGTAGGGGCAGGTTTCGCAGATCTCGAAAGGTGTTTCCGCCACGAAAACCCTGGAGGCGGCCAGGGCCATTTGACAGCAGGGGGTGAGCCGCCCCTGTTTCAGATGTTTGAACACCTGCTCAAACCCTTCGCCCATGCCCGCTTCGGCATAATCGATCAACCGGTGGGTTTCATCGATCAGGGCGATCCAGGCCCTCGAAAACCCCCGGATTTCGGTCAAAGTACGGCAGACCCCCTTCAACAGCGGCCCCCGCTCGGGTTCCCGCAGGATCAGCTGATTCACCCGGCGCACCGCCGCCAGCATGCTGTTGAGTTGTCGAATCTTGTTTTCGGCCTGATTCGCTTTCGGATTTTTCGCCGGGTCTTCCATTTGGGTTTTCAAGGTCCTATGGTTTTTCCGGATTTTTTCGTCGGACTCTTTTCGGGCGGGGTTCACCTGAACTACGAACCGGATTCCACCTTTTGAAGTCGATATCCTCCGCTTCCGCCACGAAGCCGGATCGTATCATAATCCACGACAGGATGGAATGAAAAGAAACACAAAAAATCGCTTTACAAAAAACATGCCAAAAACCGATTTTCGGTCTTGACATCCTTTGATTCCGGATTATTTTTACACTCAAAAAGGAAAGTTAATTTATAAAATTACAATTAGTTATAAAACATCTGAATCGGCCGGTCGCATCGCATATTTTTTTTGAAGCGATGCCGAGCCGCCATTCACAGGAGGAAAAATTATGAGCAAGATTATAGGAATCGACCTGGGAACCACCAATTCATGCGTATCGGTCATGGAAGGCGGTGAAGCCAAGGTCATCACCAATCCCGAAGGCGGGCGCACCACCCCGTCCATGGTGGCCATGGCCGCCAACGGCGAGCGGCTGGTGGGTCAGGTCGCCAAACGGCAGGCCGTCACCAACCCCGAAAACACCGTCTTCGGCGTCAAACGGCTGATCGGCCGCAAGTTCGATTCGCCGGAGGTGCAAAAAGATCTCAAGGTGCTGCCCTATCAGATCGAACGGGCCGCCAACGGGGATCTCCGGATCAAACTGAAGGAGAAGCCGTACAGCCCGGCGGAGATTTCGTCCTTCATCCTGGCCCATCTCAAGAAGACGGCCGAGGAATACCTGGGCGAAAAGGTCACCGACGCGGTGATCACCGTCCCGGCCTATTTCGACGACAGCCAGCGCCAGGCCACCAAAGACGCCGGAAAGATCGCCGGCCTCAACGTGCAGCGGATCATCAACGAGCCGACCGCGGCCTCTCTGGCCTACGGCATGGACAAGAAAAAAGAGGGCGTCATCGCGGTCTTCGACCTGGGCGGCGGCACCTTCGACATCTCCATCCTGGAGATCGGCGAGGGGGTGTTCGAGGTCAAGGCGTCCCACGGCGACACCCATCTGGGCGGCGAAGACTTCGACCTGCTGATCATCGACTACCTGGCCGACGAATTCCGCAAGGACCAGGGGATCGACCTGCGAAACGACAAGATGGCCCTGCAGCGGCTCAAGGAAGCGGCGGAAAAGGCCAAGATGGAGCTCTCCTCTTCCATGGAGACCGACGTCAATCTGCCCTTTATCACGGCGGACGCTTCCGGGCCCAAGCACCTCAACGTGCGGCTGACCCGAGCCAAGCTGGAAGGCCTGGTGGCCGACCTGCTGAACCGGTTGGACGGCCCCTGCAAGACCGCCATGAAGGATGCGGGGATTTCCGCTTCCGACATTCAGGAGGTTATCCTGGTCGGCGGTATGACCCGAATGCCCGCGGTTCAGGAACGGGTTCAGAAAATCTTCGGCAAGACCCCGAGCAAGGGCGTCAACCCCGACGAAGTGGTCGCCATCGGCGCCGGGATTCAGGCGGGCGTGCTCAAGGGCGACGTCAAGGACGTGCTCCTGCTCGACGTGACCCCGCTCTCTCTGGGGATTGAAACCCTGGGCGGCGTCATGACCCGGCTGATCGACAAGAACACGACCATTCCGACCCGCAAGAGCGAGGTATTCTCCACGGCCGAAGACAACCAGACCGCGGTGACGGTCCATGTGCTTCAGGGCGAGCGGGAAATGGCCTCGGGCAACAAGTCCCTGGGCCGGTTCGAACTGGTGGGGATTCCGCCGGCGCCCCGCGGCATGCCGCAGGTCGAGGTCACCTTCGACATCGACGCCAACGGCATCGTCAACGTGTCGGCCAAGGACAAGGCCACCGGCAAGGAGCAGTCGATCCGGATCACCGCCTCCAGCGGCCTGACCCGGGAAGAGATCGACCGGCTGGTGCGGGATGCGGAAATGCATGCCGACGAAGACAAGCGAAAGAAGGAGCTGGTGGAGGCCCGCAATACCGCGGACGCCCTGATCCATCAAACCGAGAAGACCCTGGCCGAACACGGCGACAAGCTGGACGCCGGGTCCCGGTCCGAGGTGGAAACCGCCATCGCCGATCTCAAGAAGGCCAAAGACGGCGACGACGCCGCCGAGATCCAACGGCTGACCGAGGCGCTGACACATGCCTCCCACAAACTGGCCCAGGCCATGTACGGCCAGACCGGCGGGGCCCAGGGTCCCGAAGCCGGCGCCCAACAGGGCGGGCCGTTTGAAGGATTCGACCCGGGCTTCGGCCCGGGCGGTCCGGCTCAGGGCGGTCCGGCCGGCGGACCCGGACAGGGCCATCAGAGACGCGCGTCTTCGGATGAAGATGTGGTGGATGCGGAATTTGAAGAAGTGGCGTAATTTCTCTCCCGCTTTTCATGCGGGATCAAAATAATGGGGCGGCGGCTCCCTTGAGGGGCGCCGCCCTTTTTTTTACCTCAACTGCACTCCTCCCTTTTCACGGAACACGCCGACAAAATCTGATTTTCGATGGACTGATCCCGGTAAACGGTGATGCCTTTCACCTCCAGCTCGACGGCCCGCAGGAAGAGTTTTCGAATGTCGTCCGGGGTGGCGGACTGGGGGACGTTGACGGTTTTGGAGACGGCGTTGTCGGTGAATTTCTGGAACACCGCCTGGATTTCCAGGTGCCATTCCGGGTCGATGTCCCAGGCGGACTGAAAGATGTCTTTCGGAATCGGCTTTCCCTCCCGGCGAAAGCGATCGTAAATGGGATGCACTTCCTTGAAGACCGTATCCACCACCCGGCGTTCGGTTTCAAAGCAAAAGACCGGTTCGATGCCGCTGCTGACCCCGGCGATGAGGCTGATGGTGCCGGTGGGGGCCACGGTGGTCAGGGTGGCGTTGCGCCGCTTGCGAATCCCCTTTCGGGGGAAAATGGAGTGCTCGAATGCCGGAAAATTCCCCCGCCGCTCGGCCAGTTCGGCCGATGCTTCCTCGGCAGCGGATTGAATGCAGGCCATGATCCGTTCGGCCAGATCGGCGGCGCGCTCGCTCCGGTAGGGAACGCCCAGCAGAATCAGGAGATCGGCGAATCCCATCACCCCCAGTCCGATCTTTCGGTTGGTGCGGCTCCACTCCTCCACCTGGCGGAGCGGGTACCGGTTGATTTCGATGACGTTGTCGAGAAAGTGGACGGCCAGTTTGGCCAATCGGGCCAGTTCCGTGAGGTCGATGTCGCCGTCCCGTATGATTTTGGTGAGATTGATGGACCCGAGGGTGCAGGATTCATAGGGCAGCAGCGGCTGCTCCCCGCAGGGATTGGTCGCCTCCAGCCGGCCGAATCGCGGGGTCGGGTTGGCCTGGTTGATGCGGTCCAGAAACAGCAGCCCGGGATCGCCGGAGCGCCAGGCGCTTTCCACGATCCGGTCCAGAATGGCGGCGGGGTTCTTTCGGCCGACCGCCACCCCGGTTCTGGGGTGGAGCAGGGGGTAGTCCTCCCCGTTTTTCAGGCAGCGGATGAACTCGTCGTCGATGGCCACCGAGATGTTGAAGTTGCGCAGAATCCCGGAGGTTTCCTTGGACCGAATGAACTCCTCGATGTCCGGATGGTTGACCGGCAGCACCCCCATGTTGGCGCCGGGCCGGACCCGGTTGCGGTCGATCAGATAGGTGGCGTTGTCGAAAAGCTGAATGAAGGAGAGCGGCCCCCCGGCCACCCCGGAGGCCGGAAAAATGGTGTCGCCCCGGGGGCGAAGCTTGCTGAAGGAGAACCCGGTGCCGCCCCCGGTCTGGTGAATCAGGGCGGTGTCTTTGAGGGTCTGGAAAATCGCTTCGAGGTTGTCTTCCACCGGGAGAACGAAGCAGGCCGCGAGCTGCCCCAGGGGCCGCCCGGCATGCATCAGACAGGGCGAATTGGGCATGAACGAAAGCGAGGCGATGGCATCCTCGAACTCTTCAGCGGTGGCCGAGACCGCCGCCTGGGCCTCGAACAGCCGGTCCGCCTCGGCCACCGCCCGGGCGACCCGGCGGAACAGGTCCTCCGGGGTCTCGAGGATTTCGCCGCGGTAGTTGCGGGCAAGGTAGCGTTTTTCCAAGACGAGTCGGGCGATGTCGGAGAGCGGGACTGGGTTCATGGGGTTTCCTGTTGGTTTGAATCCTCGGGTGATGTGCGGTTTCATTTGCCGGAATGCTGTGTCCGGGTTTCGATCTGTTCCCGGGCGATATCGAGAGCCTCGGTTTCGATTCGGTCTTGCACTACCAGCCCTTTTAACTTAGCGATCTGCTGAGGAAAATGCAAGTTTGTGTCAGTTACCGTTATCGTGCTCTAAAAAGGATCGAATAACCCGATAATCCTGATTGACATCTTCTGGTCTGACGGATACATTTTAAAGTATGAAAACAACTGTTCACATAGATGATGATCTGCTGAAAGAAGCAAGAAAAGAGGCGTTTGCATCCAATATTACGATTTCCACTGTTGTTGAAAAAGCGCTCCAGGAATTTTTTAATAAACGGAAGACCGCTGCCCCTTCCCGGGAAAAAGTCGAACTCATTACCTTCAAGGGACGGGGGTTGAAGCCAAAGGTCAACTTAGATGATTCTGCGGCGCTGTTGGATCTTATGGAAAGCGATGAATGCTTCTGATTTCGATTGGAAACACCCCCTGAAAGACTTTTGACAAATACGCCCTCCTTTTACCCACCTCAGATCAGAGTTTCAGGGGTCAAAAAATCAGTAAAATAAATCGGTTTCTATCCGCCGAACAAACCAGCCGCGATGCTGTAGATCAGGGCCGCCGTCGGGGCCAGTTTGATGGCCTGGGTCTGTAGGTTTCCGGCGGCTTTGGCGGTTTCGGCGGATTGGGTGAGAATGTCGGCGACGGTTTTGAGGCGGCGGATGATTTTGCTGCCCCGGGGCTTGGGTTGGGCCAGCTCCTTTTTGGCGTCCGCCGCAGCTTCTTCGAGGTCTTCGGCGTCGCCGGAGTCGGTGATTTCGCTGGATTGGATCACTTGCCGGATTTGATTTTCGAGTTCCGCGACCTCCTTTTGCAGGTCTTCGGGGGTGGCGGTCTTGGGGTCGTGGATGTAGTGGAGGCCGGTGACGATCGTTTTCGCTTGAATGTCGTCGGCGTGGATGCCGCCGGTTTGGAGCCCTTTTGCCAGATTGAGAAGGCTGTCGGCGGTTTCGGCGTCGCCGCCTTCCATGAGAACGCCGTCCACCACGTTGTCGGCTTTGATGGTTTTGGCGTGAATGCCGCCTTTGGCGATGTGTGCGCCCTGACCGGCCGCGGTGGCGCCGGGTCCTTGAGCGATGGCGCCGGAGCCCGAGAGAACGGCTTGGTGGTCGGGGGTTTTAAGTAAGCCCTGGCGGCCCAGTTCGGTCAGCAGGGATTTGGCCAGGGTCAGGAGTTCTTCATCGTTTTCAGCGTCGATGGTTTTGAGCTGATTGGCAAGATTTATCTGTTCGGTTTCGTTTTTGGGGTTCTGCTCGATCTGTTGGAGGGTTTTCTGGGCTTCGGGTGGGTTGTTGAATTTGGCGGTGATGAGGGATTTGATGCCTGCGTAGGTATCTTTGACGACTTTGCCGCCGATGTCCTTGCCGGCGGCTGCGGCGCCGCCTACGATGGCGGAGAGGATCAGGGTGATTGGTTCCATATCATCTCCTTTGGGATTTGCTGATTCATTGCGGGTATTTTTGAAGTAGAAGCGGCTTTTGCCCGCCTCAACCCCGGCAAATGCCGAAGCAGGAAGCGGGCCGAGCCTATTTGCCTGGTCTTGGGGTCAAGACGCAGCCGGGAGCGGATCGCGCCAATTTTTAACCTCGGGCATCGAGCCGTGGCCGAATGCCATTTCCGGATTCCTGAAAAATTGTGAGCGCACACACACCGAAAACCGATGTTGTTGTTCCGGTTGTTCGGATTGTTCCTGTTGCGGTACGCGCACCGGAGGTTGTCCGAGGTATTGTTGTACGCGCCGCCCTGCAACACGCGGGCGCTGCCGATCCGCCCCCGCAATCGGCGGCCGCAGGGCCGCTTATTGCCGGGTCGCTTTTTTCCAACCGCCGAGCAGTTTGCCGATTTCGGTCACCGAAGCGGATGCGTGACTGACCTTGCCCATCAGGGGAATTGGTTTCTATGATCACCTCCTGAAAATCGAGAGCGGCGTCGGAAGCATTCCCCGCTTCTCTATCAGATAAAATAATCAAGTCCAAGCGATGGATTAGGTGGAATTTATCGAAAACTCGAAGACCTCCGAGGTTTTGAAAACCTCGGAGGTCTGCTCCCCGCTCTGAGTCAAAAGTGCTGTGTAGACCGCATCCAGATTCAGGCAGGCTTCGGATTCAAACGAAACCGCTTTTCGATCCACCCCTTCCAGCGTCAACACCCCGGTATCCTGAATCACCCGCCGCAAATACCATTCCCGCAACTTCACCGGATCGGTTTCGTTTTTATCCCCATAAAATCGGTTTTCAATGGACAGAAGGGTATTGTGGTCGCCGGAAAACGCGTGGCCGCTCATATCACCGTCAATACCGATACCCCGCTCCCCGACCGCCGTCGCATGATCCCCGGCAGCAATCGCCCCGGAGCCCGACAAGGCCGCAATTTGGCTTTCCAAACCTTCTTTTTTGGACACCAGACCGGCTATAATTCCATCCAGCACATCCGCCGGCATATCCCCCCGAAGGCCCTCCTGGGTTTCAATGGCCGAGACGATCTTGTCCAGTTCTGCCTGCAAACGGATCTGTTCTTCTTTACTCATGGGGATTCCTCTGCATGGATTTCCGTTCCCTTGGTTTCGTTCGCCGTCTCCGCCTTCAGGAGGCAGGGAAGGTCATCAACCAAAAAGCCGCTTGCAATTCATAGCATAAAAGCTATATCTCTGACAAAGGATGATATCGACTGTGGAAACCCTGAATGAGAAAGTAGAATTCAATACGGCATTGAAGAGTGCCGAGGGGTAATGAATGAGCCAAATTCATAATCTGCACAAAAATTGGATGGAAAACCCCGAATACCGCAAAGAGTATGAAGCCTTGGCGGATGAATTTTCCCTCGCCGAAGCGTTGATTAAGGCCCGGATACAGGCCGGTCTGACGCAAAAAGAACTGGCGCAGCGTATGAACACAACTCAATCGGTTATCGCCCGCATGGAAGGCGGCCGGGTAAAGCCCTCCAGCAGAACTCTGGAAAGATTCGCAAAAGCAACCGGTATGAGAATGAAAATCTCCTTTGTGCCGGACACCCCGGTAAATGCATAAAGCGTGAAAACCTCCGCCCGATAGGTTTTTTCTTCGAACCGCCTCAATTTTTTCCGCCATATCCAAACAGCCATAAGGCCTCATCCCTCCTGGAAATATCACGACCGGTGATGTTCCCCTAAGTCCCAATTCGCCACAATTACAGTTCGCCGGATCACACACATCTCCCAAAGGGAATTTTTGCTTATTTTGATCCCGCCGGGAGCATAGCCCAGACCTCCGAGGTTTTTAAAACCTCGGAGGTCTACGGCGTCCCGGTCGGTGCGGGTCGGTCGTGGATAATCCCTTCGTAGACGAGGCCCTCGGATTCGCGGCGGTAGCGGAACCGGTGGGGGTTGATGCCGAGGTCGCAGAATTGGTATTCGAGCGGGGTTTGGTGTTCGCCGGGAGCATTGCCCGTTTCTCTATTTTCAGCTTGACCAGGATCAGGTATTGCCGGGGGGTGGTTACGATAGCCCAGACCTCCGAGGTTTT
>CAZNLT010000023.1:0-46906 GCA_964573705.1 uncultured Desulfobacterales bacterium | reverse complement strand
TGGGATATATTTTTCAGCAACAAGATGTTCGATTATATGGGCGCCGGCCGGCCGGTGGTTTACGCCGGCGGGGGGGACAGTGCAGTATTGATACGGGACTCCAAGGGTGGTTTGGTGGTAGAGCCAGACAATCCGAGGGCTCTGGCTGATGGGATTCTTCGATTGATTTCATCACCAGAAAAAGGGAAAGCCATGGGGCTCAGCGCCCGCAATTACGTGCTTGAAAATTATTCGAGAAAAAAGCTGATGGCTGAAATGACGCGTTACCTTGAGAGAGTGGCTGTGGATCTATGAAAAGGATTTTTGACCTTTTTATTGTTTTATCGGTTTTATTTGCCGTCGCCCCCATCCTGATGGGGCTTGCAGCCGCCGTATATATATTGGTGGGAAGGCCTGTTCTCTTTAAGCAACTGAGGCCCGGAAAAAGAGGAAAGCCTTTCACGATGCTGAAATTTAGAACGATGACCAATGCACGGAATCCAGCCGGTGAACTGCTGCCGGATTCGGAGAGACTGACCCCATTCGGCCGGTTTCTTCGCGCAACGTCACTGGATGAGCTTCCCGAACTGCTCAACGTCCTCAAAGGCGACATGAGCCTGGTGGGTCCGCGCCCCCTTTTGATGCGCTATCTCGACCGCTACACCCCCGTACAGGCCCGCCGCCACGAAGTCAAGCCCGGCCTCACCGGCTGGGCCCAGGTCAACGGCCGCAATGCCGTCAGCTGGGAGGAGAAATTCAAACTGGATGTCTGGTACGTCGACAACCGGAGCATCTGGCTGGATCTGAAGATCATTGCCATGACGGTGAAGAAGGTTCTACTGCGGGAAGGCATCAACCAGGCAGGGGAGGCGACCATGAGCGAATTTATGGGATCGGGTGTTCCATGAGCGTCCGAGCGGACGTGAAGCCGATCGCCGTCTTCGGCGCCGGCGGGTTCGGGCTGGAGGTGGCCATGCTGATTGAGCAGATCAATGCGGCCTGGCCCCGGTGGCGTCTGATCGGTTTTTTCGACGACGACCCGGTCGCAGGGCCGGTCGTCAGCGGTTATTCCGTCCTCGGCGACACCCGTGCCCTGAATGAATGGCCCGAAGACCTCTCGTTGGCGCTGGGCCTGGGCATACCCCGGATTCGAAAGGCGGTGGTGGAGAAGATCACCAATCCCCGGATTCACTATCCGACGCTGATCCATCCGTCGGTCATCAAGGGCCACACGAACTATGTGAAACTGGGAAAAGGGTGTATCCTCTGCGCGGGAACCATTCTGACCACCCATATCGACATCGGCGATCAGGTAGTGTTCAATCTGGCCTGCACGGTCGGCCATGAAACGGCTGTCGGGGCCTATTCCACCTTCATGCCCACCTGCAATATTTCCGGAGAGGTGGTCATCGGGCAAGAGACTTTCTGGGGCACCGGGGCCAAGGTGATCAACCGGGTCCGGGTCGGGGACCGGGCGGTCATCGGCGCCGGAGCGGTCGTCATCCGGGACATTCCGCCTGGGGCCACCGCCGTGGGGGTGCCGGCTAAAATTATCAAGCAAGACCCTTCTGACCCATTAACCCATTCCGGCTGACTTGACTTCACCCGGCCCCGGCGTCTATATGGGTCGGATGCTTGGCCGCAAAAGACTGACCCGCATGCTCTGGATCTGCCCGGCCGTCTTCGTTTTTCTGTTTGCCGCGGAGGCGGCGGTCTTCCGGTTTTTGTCCCGTCAACCCGATACCCTGCGCCCATCCGACGCCGTGGTGGTCTTTGACGGCGCCCTTTCGAGAATCGAAAAAGGCGCTGAACTCACCCGCCGCAACCTGGCGCCGGTGCTGATCATCTCCCCCGCCGGTCCCGGCCGGCTGCCGGGGTATCGCCGCCGCTTTTCCGTTTCCGAGGCGGTGACCATGATTCCGGAGCCCAAGGCCCGCACCACCTACGAAAACGCCTTCTATACCGCTGAGATCATTCAGAAGAACGGGTTTGGTTCCGTGACTCTGGTCACCTCCGACTACCATATGCCGAGGGCCTATCTCCTGCTTCGAATGATGCTGGCCGGTGAAGGGGTGGCGGTCCAGCGAGCGGCGGCGGCCTCTTCGGGGGGCGTCCGGTCCGACGGGGCGGCCGGGTGCCGGATGCACCGGGCGCTGTACAATGAAATGGTCCAGTTCTGGGGAAGCCTCTGCGAACTGGCGTACCATCGGTGGCGCGGGAAGATGATCCCCCGCAGGCTTCGGCGGTCCAGGCCCATCGTTCTGCTGGAAAAATGGCTGCTTCTGCAATAGCGGCTCCTTTCTGAAACCCTGATCCTGTAGAGAATCGGTATGAATCCACGCATTTTTCTCTCCCCGCCCCACCTGGGCGGCGAGGAAGCCGCTCTGGTGCGCGCGGCCTTCGAGAGCAACTACATCGCCCCGGTGGGACCGATGGTCGACCGCTTCGAGCGGGAATTCTGCGAGTTCACCGGGTTCGGTTATGCGGCGGCCGTGGCCAGCGGCACCGCGGCCATGCACCTGGCCCTGAGCCGGCTCGATGTGGGGCCGGGCGACGAGGTCTTCGCCTCGACCCTCACCTTTATCGGCAGCATCACCCCCATCGTGTTCCAGGGGGCCCATCCGGTCTTCATCGACGCAGATCCGGCCACCTGGAACATGGACCCGGACCTGCTGGCCGGGGAGATGGAAGCCTGCCGGCGCCGCGGACGCCTGCCCAGGGCGGTGGTGCCCACCGATCTCTACGGGCAGTGCGCCGATCTCGACCGGATTCGGGCGGTCTGCGACCCCTTGGGGGTGCCGGTGATCCTCGATTCGGCGGAGGCCCTTGGCGCCGAATACAAAGGACGCCACGCCGGCATGGGTGCGGATGCGGCGGTCTTTTCCTTCAACGGAAACAAGATCGTCACCACCTCCGGGGGCGGCATGCTCGCTTCGGACGATCGGGAATGGATCGATCAGGCCCGGTTTCTCTCCCAGCAGGCCCGGGATCCGGCGCCCCATTACGAGCACAGCCGGATCGGGTACAACTACCGGATGAGCAACCTGCTGGCCGCCGTCGGGATCGGACAGCTTCAGGTCCTCCCCCAGCGGGTGCGGCGAAAGCGGGATATATTCGACTATTATCGAAGGGGACTCTCCGATCTGGACGGTATCGATGTCATGCCGGAAGCCGGGTACGGGCTGTCGAGCCGGTGGCTGACCGTCATTCTTGTCGATGCCCGCCGGTTCGGCGCCGACCCCGAAAACATCCGGCTGGCCCTGGAGGCGGAGAACATCGAATCCCGGCCGGTATGGAAGCCGATGCACCTGCAGCCGGTGTTTCGAATCCTGGGCCGATGGGAGGAGCCTTGGGGGCCGACGACCGGCCGCCCCCCGGCCCGGCAGGTGGGCGGTCGGGTGAGCGAATCCCTGTTTCACAGGGGGCTCTGCCTGCCGTCCGGGACCGCCCTGTCCGATTCGGACCTCGACCGCATCATGTCCGTCATTCGCAGCTGTCGGAGATAACTATGGAAGCGACCGCCGTACTGAAGCAGCAATTCAGGGCCGCACCCTGGTGGGCGCCGGGGGCGGTGCTCGCCGCCGTTTTCCTGTGGGCCTTCTGGGAGCCGATCACCGGGCTGGTGCATCAATGGATGTACAACGACGACTACTCTCACGGCCTGCTCATCCTGCCCATATCGGCCTATCTGGTCTGGGAAAAACGGGGCGCCCTCGGCCGGGCGCCGGTCGAATCGGATATTCGGGCGGTCGGTCTGCTCATCGGGGCCGCATTGCTGTCGATCATCGGGGAATTGGGGGCCGAGCTGTTCACCATCCGGATCTCCATGCTCCTGTTTTTGATCGGGCTGGTCTGGCTCCTTTACGGCCCGGCTGTCTGTCGGGTGCTGACCTTTCCCCTGGCCTTTCTGTTTCTGATGCTCCCCCTGCCGGGCTTTATCCACCGCACCCTGATGTTTCCCCTTCAGCTCTTCGCCTCCAAATGGTCGGTTCACCTGATGCACCTGGCCGGGGTCAGCGCCTACCGGGAAGGCAACATCATCGACATCGGGGTGACCCAGCTTCAGGTGGTGGAGGCCTGCAACGGGCTGCGGTTCATTCTGCCGCTGTTCACCATCGGCATCCTTTTCGCCTTCTACCGTCCCCAGGCGGCCTGGAAGCGGGCGGTCCTGATCGCATCCACCCTTCCCATCGCGGTGGGGGCCAATGTTTTTCGAATCGCCGGCACCGGGTATATCGCCAAGTACTGGGGCAGCGAAGCGGCCGAGGGGTTTTTCCATTCCTTTTCGGGGTGGGCGGTGTTCGCCGTCTCGCTGGTCCTGTTTCTCGGGATCAGCGCGGTGCTTTCCCGGCTGCCCGGCCGGACCCGGCCGGCGTCCGCCGATCCGGCGGCGCCTTCGGACGGCGGGACGGGGCGCATCCGTCCCCGGGCCTTTCTGGCCGGCGTCTTCATCCTTTTGATGATTCCCCTTTCCCTCGCCTACTTCGGGTCGGTCCGGGCGGTCCCCATTCAAAGGCCGCTGTCGGAATTTCCGGCCCGATTTCAGGGGCTTCTCGGAAAGCGGACCACCATGGACCCCCACATGTGGGACCAGGTGGGCGGCCAGGAATATGTCATTCTCGATTACCCGGATGCGACCCCGCATCCGGTCAATTTCTATGTCGCCTACTACGAATATCAGCGGAAGGCCGGCGACTTCATCCATTCTCCGGAACTGTGTATCTCCGGGGCCGGGTGGTTCGTCGTAAACAAGGCGATCCGCCGTCTCCCGGTCGATATCCCCGAATACGGGCATGCCCTCACCTTCAAGGAGATGGTCACCCGAAAAGGGGATATGCACCAGCTGGTCTACTACTGGTACCAGGGGCGGGGCCGGAATTTCGCCAATGAATTCACCGCCAAGTTTTACCTGGTCTGGGACGGCATCTTTCGCCGGCGCACCGACGGGGCCCTGGTCCGGGTCATCACTCCTCTCGAGGGCCCCGACGGAATCCACCAGGCCCGGCAGGCCCTGGACCGCTTCGCCATCTCGGCAGCCGAAGAACTCACCCGGTTCCTGCCATAAACCCATCTTTTTCGGACCCGGTTCGCATCCGCTGAAAACGGCCCGAGACCGGACGGCACCCCCGTGCCAGAAGGAGCTGCTTTGAAATGGAAAACCCTGGCGGGCTGCGGCCCGCCGAAATGGTTGACCGATCCGACCGACCGGGATCTCGTCAAATGGGGCTATCGCCGGCTTTACCAATGGATCCACAGCCCCGGGGTTCAAAAATGGATGAATCGGCTGCTGCCCTTCCGGGTATGGATCGTTTTCAGCATCCATACCGGGTTGTTTGTGCTGAGTTACCTGTTGAGCCTCTATTTTCTGAGCAGCGGGGATATCGACCCGGTGCTGTGGGAGACGGTCCTGAGAACCCTGCCGCCCCTGTTGCTGCTTCGCACCGCCGTCTACTACCACTACGACCTGCATCAGGGGCTCTGGCGGTATGTCAGCTTCGACGACCTTCTGAACATCATTCGGGCCACCGCCATCAGTTCCATCCTGTTTTATCTTCTCGGCATCCCGATAGATCGGTTGCGCCTTTCGGAAAAGCAATATCTTCTCGAATTCATCCTCTGTCTGCTTCTGGTCGGCGGCACCCGGGTGGTGGTGAGAAACGTGCGGGAGCGGTTCATTCCCCGGAAACCACCGGGAGGCACCGAACACATGGCCCTTCTGGGACCGCTCCACCATGTGCAGCCGCTGGTCAAAGAGCTGATTTCCGATTCCGGAAGCCGCTACCATCCGATGGCGGTGATCGATCCTGAAAAGAGCCGGTGCGGACCCATTCGCCTGCACGACCTGCCGGTCTTGAGCATCGATGATGTGGCCTCCCGGAAATCGGTCTACCGCAAGCTGGACACCGTGGTCTTCTGCTGGCCGGGGGCCACCCGCCGGCAGCTCGATTTCGCGGTGGACCGGTTGAAGGGGCTGCAGGTCAATTTCAAGAAGCTGCCGGTCATCGAAGACATCCTCTCCGAACGGGTCAGTTTCAAGGACATCAAGGATGTGGAAATCGAGGACCTCCTGGAACGGGCCCCCGTGCAGATCAACATGGAGGGTATTCGGGCCTACATCAAAGACAAGGTGGTCCTGGTGACCGGCGGGGGCGGTTCCATCGGATCGGAGCTCTGCCGGCAGATCGCCGGCTTCGGTCCCAAGCGGCTGGTGGTGGTGGAGCGCTCTGAAAACAACCTCAACGATCTCCTGATCGAACTTCGGGATCGGTTCCCCGATCTGCCCTTCGTCGCCTCCATTTCCAGCATCAATGATGCGCCCGGGCTGTTTCATCTGATGAAATCCGAGGGGGTGGAGGTGGTGTTTCATGCAGCGGCCTACAAGCATGTCCCGCTGATGGAGGAGGCCCCGGTCGAATCGGCCTACAACAACATCATCGGTACCTACAATGTCGTGACCTCTGCCCGGCAGAACCGGGTCCGGCGGTTCGTGATGATCTCCACCGACAAGGCGGTCAACCCGTCCAACGTCATGGGCGCGACCAAACGGATCGCCGAAATGATCGTCCAGAGCCAGGACCGATCGGAGTTCACCCGGTTTCTGACGGTCCGGTTCGGCAACGTTCTGGGCAGCGCCGGCAGCGTGATTCCGCTGTTTAAAAAACAGATTCAGGCGGGCGGACCCCTGACCGTCACGCATCCCCGAATCGAGCGGTTTTTCATGACCATTCCCGAGGCGGTGCAACTGGTTCTGCAGGCGGGGTGCATGGGGGCCGGGGGGGAAATTTTCGTACTCGACATGGGCAAGCCGGTGAATATTCTGAAGTTGGCAGAAAAGCTGATTTCCCTGTCGGGGAAGCGGCCCCATGAAGACATCGCCATTCGATTCACCGGGCTTCGGCCCGGCGAAAAGATGTACGAAGAGCTGTTCAACACCGCCGAGGCCCTCGTCCAAACCGGTCATCCACGGATTCTGGTGGCCCAGTCCGAGGAGGTGGACCCGACCCGGATGGTCGCCCGGGTCCGCCAGATCAAATCCCTGGTCCGGTTTCGAATGGTGGATGAATTGAAGGCCCTGTTCCAGGAGATGGTGCCCGGGTATCGGACGGAGGAACCCGCCCCCGGCCCGGTAAACAATTGATGGTTTTATGGAGGAGGATACCCATGCATGTGACCGGAAAAACCATTGCCGCAGCGATCGGCGTGATCTGGCTGGCCCTCGGGATCAGCGCCTGCGGCAATCCCGAAGATAAGAAGACGGCCTTCTATGAAAAAGGAATGGCCCTGTTTGAAGCGGACGATGCGGTCCATGCCCGGCTGGAGTTCAAGAACGCCATTCAGATCGACCCCAAGTTCGCCGATGCCTACTATATGCTGGGCAAAGTGGAACTGCGGGAGAAAAACCTGAAACAGGCCTACGCCCGGTTTTCCAAGGCGGCCGAACTGGACCCGAATCATACCGCAGCCCACCTGGAGCTCGGCAAGCTCTATCTAAGCGCCCGAATGGTCGAACAGGCCGAGAAAAAGGCCGATCAGGTCCTGAAAACGGCGCCGGAGGATCTCGAAGCCCGGCAGCTGCGGGCCGCGATCCGGATGATGCAGGAGCGGGCCGTCGAGGGGATTCCGATTCTGGAGGCGATCCTGCAACAGGACCCGAAGCGGACCGAAGCCTATCTGCTGCTATCCGGTGCCCACGTTCAGGGGAAACAGTTTGCCGAGGCAGAGCGGGTTCTCGAGGCCGGGATTCGGGAGAACCCGAAGGATGCCCGGCTCCATTATACCCTGGCACGATTGTATATCGGCCGGGAGGCCCCGGAAAAGGCGGCGCCGGTGTTGGAAACGGCGATCGGTCTGGCCCCCGACAACGCCGGCCTTCGGTTGACCCTGGCCGGCCTGCACTGGAAACAGAATGACCGGACAGCGGCCGAACAGGTCCTGAAGCGGATGCTCGATTCCGAGGATTCGAATCCGGACCGGCGGATCGCGGTGGCCCGGTTCTATCTCACCCGGGAAGAGACGGATGCGGCTGAATCGGTGCTGAAAACCGGGTTGGCCCAGAATCCCAAGCATATCGCCCTGCACCGGGCACTGAGTGATCTGTACCGGGTGAATGAAAAACCGGACCAGGCCCTGAAAGTGCTGGAGGACTACCTGACCCTGGAAACCGATCCCGAACACCCGGATCGAATCGAAGCCATGGTCCGGCTGGCGGAGCTGCATATGGGCCGGAATGAACCGAGTCGGGCGGACAACTACCTGGAGATGGTCCTGGAAAAGAGCCCCAATCATGTGGAGGCCCGGTTCATCAAAGGGGACCTTCACCTGATTCGCCGGGAATACCTCAACGCGGTCTCCAATTTCCGGATCGTGGTCAAGGAAAAACCCGATTTCATCCCCGGCCACCTGCGGCTGGCCCAGGCCCATCTGGGCAACGGCGAAGAAAACCTGGCCGAGGATGTGCTCCGGTCGGCGTTGCGGACCCTTCCCGGGGCCAAGGAGGTCCGGACGGCCCTGGCCCGGTATTACGCCATGAAGCAGCGACCGGCGGATGCGGCAGACCAGCTGGCGGCGATATTGGAGAAGGATCCCGAAGACCATTCGGTGCGGGCCCAGCTGGGAGACCTGTTGCTGGCCCAGGAAAAATTCCCGGAGGCGGAGGCGGCCTTTCTTCGGATCAAGTCGGCAGTACCGGATAGCCCCGAGCCCTATCTCAAGCTGGCCCGGCTCTACGGGCGCCGGAATCAGGTGGAAAAGGCGGTGGCGGAAATCGAGGCCGGGTACCGGCATATCCCCCGGTCGGCCCGGCTACTCACCACCCTGGTGCGGCTGTATATCGCCCGGAACCAGGCCGACCAGGCGGTCTCCCTGCTGGATGCCGTGATCAAGGAGCACCCCAAGGAAGCCTTTCCCCACAACCTGCTGGGGCAGGTCCGTCTGGCCCGAAAAGAGTTCGTGAAGGCCGAGGCCCGGTTCCAAAAGGCGATCGACCTGCAGCCGAACTGGGGAACCGCCTACAACAACCTGGCCCGGCTCTACCTGGCCCAGGGGAAAAAAGACGAGGCGATCGGCAGGTTCCTGGCCTCCATCCAAAAAGACCCCAAGAACACCGGCGCCTATCTGGCCCTGGGCCATCTCTATGAACAGAGCGGAGACCGGGACCGGGCCGTGGACATTTATGAACAGGCCCTGGAGGAAAACCCGAATCTGTGGGCCGCCGCCAACAATCTGGCCTATCTGCTGAGCGAATTCGGCAATCCCGAGGAAGACCTCGACCGGGCCCTGGCAATGGCCACCCGGGCCCGGGAGCTTCAGCCCGAGAGCGAGGTCATCGCCGATACCCTCGGTTGGATTCACTATAAAATCGGGGATATTCGAACCGCCTCCTCCCTGATTTCCGAGGCCCTTGAAAAGTCCCCGGACAGCCCCATCCTCAACTACCACATGGGGATGGTGCTTCACCGGGACGGACGGCTCCCGGCGGCCCGGGAAAAGCTGGCGGCGGCCCTCGCCTCGGAGGAGGAATTCGAGGGCCGGGCCGAGGCGGAAAAGACCCTGGCGAAGCTGAATGCGGAGAAGGGCGCCGAAAAAGGGGGTTCCTCATGAGCCGAACCGGCCTGTCCGGCCTTCTGCTGGGCGGAGTGCTTCTGGCCGCCTGCGCCGCCTGGAGCGGGGACCCGGTCGCCGAGGAGACGGCCGACCCTCCGACAGCACAGACGGCCGGTTCGTCGGCCCCGGACGAGGCATATCGGATCGGGGCCGGGGACGTGCTCGAGATTTCGGTCTGGAAAGATGAGGCCCTGACCCGGATGGCCACGGTGCTCCCGGACGGACGGATTTCGTTTCCCCTGATCGGACAGCTCACCGCCCGGGGCAAAACGGTGGAGGCGCTGAAACAGGAGATCGAAGCCGAGATCATCCGGTACGTCCCCGACCCGGTCCTTTCGGTGGAGGTCCGGCAGGTCAACAGCATGATGATCTATGTCATCGGCCGGGTGAACCACCCGAGCCGGTTTCCCATCCACACCCGGATCAACGTACTCCAGGCCCTGTCGATGGCCGGGGGGCTTGACACCTTCGCCAAGCGAAACCGGATCCGGATTTTTCGGGAAACATCCGAGGGGACCGAGATCATCCCCTTTGAATACGACAAGGTCTCCGACGGGGAGGCCCTGGAGCAGAACATCCTTCTTCGCCGGGGGGATGTCATCGTGGTGCCATGATCGGTCCAAAGATGAAGCGGATCTCCCTTCGGGTGCTTCTCACCCTGGCCGTTCTGGGATGGTCCGGTGCGGCCGACGGCCAGGATATTCAGATCACGCCTCATGTCGCCGTGCAGGGGGAATACACCAACAACGTCTTCTTCGATGAGGAGAACGAGGAATCGGATATCCTGACCCGGGTGATTCCGGGGATCGACTGGCGATACCGGACCGAACGGCTGACCGCCGAAGCGGGCGCCCGTCTGGCGGCGGTCTTCTACCGGGACGAGGATGATCTCGACGCCCTGGAGCAGGACTACCGGGGCGATATCGCCTGCCACATCCGGCCGACCACCCGGATCGGGGCCGGCCTCGGGTACGGGCGGGACTCCCTGCCGGACCGGGACCTCGCCGAAACCGGTCTGGTGCTGGGCTCCGAGACCCGGCGCCGGTACCGGCTCAACCTGTCCGGGGATCAGGTCCTGTCCGACAAGGCCGGCGTCGGTGTCGGGTATTCCTTTCAGGAGGACGACTACGACAGCGACACCGTGAGCGACATGACCGCCCATTCCCTGGGGATCGGGTGGACCTACAACCTGAGTACCTGGCTGCCGGAGTTGACCGCCCGCATGAATCTCGGGGCGGCCCGGTATGAATTCGACGCCTCCGAGACCGATACCTGTCAGTGGACGCTCGGGTTCAGCCGGAATCTTCGGGAGAACTTCAATGTCCTGATGGATGTCGGGGTGCGCTACACGGAAGTGGAATCCCGGCAGATGGTCCTGGAACCGATCCTCGCCTCCGAGATGGACCCGGGGCTTCCCCCGGAGGCGGACGGCGTCATCGGCTTCCGGCCGGTCGAGGAGACGGTCACCGGCGACTCCTGGGGCGGCACCGGGGAGCTGCGGATGACCTACGGGTTCGGGCCCGGAACCACCGGGACGGCGGGGCTGACCCACGGCATCACCGCCGCCACCGGCCGGGGGACCAACACCGAACGGACCGCCCTGCATTTGGGGGTGCGTCAGCGGATGGCGGAGCGGTTCACCGGCCTGCTCAACCTCGGTTATTTCCTGAACCGGACCGAGGGGGAAGAGAGCGACGACCAGGAGCTGGACGAGGCCTCGCTCAACCTCAGCCCCGGCCTGGAGATCGCCCTGGGGGACCGGTGGACCCTGACCGCGCGCTACACCTACAACCGCATCGAGGATCGGGAGACCGGCCGGTGGCGGCAGCGGAACCTCGTCTTTTTCCGGCTGCGGTATGCCCATCCCCTGTTCGAATAACCGAGGACCCCATGACCATCTCCCACGGCATTACCGACCCCTTCCCGACCGATTCGCCTTCGGAGGGATCGCCCCTTCCGTTCACCCCCCGGGACCTGATCGATATCCTCGGCCGGCGGCGATGGAGCCTGCTCCTGCCGGCGGCCTCCGTTTTCGGGCTGGTGACCCTGGTGGCCCTTCTGCTGCCGGCGAGCTACCGGTCGAGCGCCACCATCCTGATCGAGGAGCAGGAGATCCCCTCCGAATACGTCATGGCCACGGTGACCAGCTATGCGGAAAAGCGGCTGGAGACCCTCAAGCAGCGGATCATGACCACCTCCCAGCTGCTCGAGATCGTCGACCGGTTCGAGCTTTATACCGAGGTTCGGGACCGGTGGACCACCGAGGAGATCGTCGACGCCATGCGGGAGGCGATTCGAATCCGGTCCATCGACGCCGAGGTCCTGGACCGGCGCACCGGGCGGGCCACCGAAACCACCATCGCCTTCACCCTCGCCTATGAAGGCCGATCCCCCCGGAAGGTCCACCAGGTTGCCGGCATGCTCACCTCCCTCTTTCTGGAGGAGAACCTTCGCGTCCGGCGGGAACAGTCACGGGAAGCCACCCGCTTTCTCGAAGAAGAAATGGCCAAGGTGCAAACCGAACTGACCGAGGTGGAAGCCAGGCTTTCGAAATTCAAGGAGCAGCACATCAATGTCCTGCCCGAACTGCTTCCGGTCAACCTGCAGACCCTCAGCACTATCGAACGGAATGTCGAGCGGCTGGAGGACCAGCTGCGCAGCCTCAAGGAGCGGGAAGGCTATCTGCAGGCCCAGCTGGTTACCATTCCGCCGGAGATTGATGATCCGGACCGGATCCGGCTGCGGGAGCTGAAGACCCGGCTGATTCATCTGCTCACCCAGTATTCCGACGAATATCCCGATGTCAAAAAGACCCGGCGGGAGATCGCGGACCTCGAAAAAGCGATCGGGGGCGACGGTCCGGAGGCCCTGCCCGACAACCCGGGGTTTATCACCCTGGCCTCCCAGCTGGCCAGTGTCCGCACCGACATCAGTTCGGTCCACCGGCAGCTCAAGGAGGTCCGGCGCAAGGCCGAAGACTACCGGGGCCGGATCGAGCGGACCCCCCGGGTGGAGGAACAATACAACTCCCTGAGCGGCCGGCGGAACTCGGTCCGGGCCAAACTCGACGACCTGATGCGGAAACTCCTGGAGGCCCGGGTGGCGCTGGGGCTGGAGGAGGACCAGAAGGGCGAGCGGTTCACCCTGGTGGAACCGGCCAATTTTCCGGAGCGGCCCTTCAAGCCCAACCGCAAGGCGATTGTGGTCATCGGGCTGGTGCTGGGAATCGGGGCCGGCATCGGCGCGGCGGCCCTGTTCGAATTCACCGACCTGTCGGTCCGTGATCCGCAAGGGCTGATCCGGGGGACCGGGTTTCCGGTTCTGGGGGGGGTGCCGGTGATCGTGACCCCGCAGGACCGCCGGCGCCGGCGCCTCCTGCGGACCGCCTGGATCCTGGGCTGCATCGCGGCGTGTTGCGCCGGGGTGGCGGTCTTCCATTTCTGGATCATGGATCTGGATGTTTTCTGGGCCAAGGTCCTGCGCAAGCTGGACCGGCTTCAACCGTTTCAATAACCAGCGCTTTCGAGGAAGGAATGCCCCGGTTCATGAAAAAGCGGGACGCGTCAAACCAGTCCGACGAGAAGACCACGGACCTGAGTCCGTCCAAAAAGATCCACCCGATGCCGGTGGCGGCCCCGGAGACCGATCCCGCTTCCGGCGGGTGGTCGGCGCCGGTCTACACCCGGTCCCGGGAGGTGCGGATCAAGAAAAACAAGGCGGTCGAAAACCGGATCGTCGGGTTCTGCCCCGAGGCCCCGGAAAACGAGTACTACAAGGTCCTCCGCACTCAGATTCAGCAGCGGGCGGAGGCCCGGGGCTGGAACACCATCATGATCACCAGCGCACTCCCGGAAGAGGGGAAGACGGTCACCGCCATCAACCTGGCCATGGCCTTCGCCCGGGTGATGGAGCGGACCGCGCTTCTGGTCGACTGCGATCTTCGGCACCCCTGGGTGCACAAGTATCTCGGGTTCCGAAATGAGGCCGGATTGGTGGACTATCTGCTGGGGGAGCGCCTTTTGGAAGAGATCATCGTCTGGCCCGGGGTTGAAAAGCTGAGCCTGATTTCCGGGGGGCGCAAATATCGGGAGGGCGCCGAGCTGCTGGGCTCGGGCCGGATGGGGGATCTGATGGCGGAGATGAAGCACCGGTATCCGGACCGGTACATACTCTTCGACACCCCGGCGCTTTTGGATGGGGCGGAGGCCCTCTCCCTGATGCCCTGGGTCGACGGGGTGTTGATGGTGGTTGCCGAGGGAAGGACCGGCATGGAGGCGGTGAAGGAGGCCCTGGAACGGATTCCGGAGGGGAAATTCCTGGGGTTTGCGATGAATCGGCAGCGTCGGGTGCGGATGACGAACCGGCGGCGGTAGAAGGGTGAAGTAAGCGGGTACAAAGGCCCGCCCGCTTCACCGCCTCAACAGTGTACAGGGCTTTCTGGTTCCTCGGGGACAGGGCGTGGTTCCATGGAAGGACAGCAAAGTACCCTGACATTTCCATATATTCGTTTCCCTTACAAAAAATCGATGGATATGTCAAGCATAAAATTGACTCGTGACCATTAAACCGCTTTGGACCGCCCAAGGCATCTGAATCCGAACCGAACCGGTGGATTCGTGGGGGAATCATGTTGGCTGTTTTTACCGATCCGCAAATCGAAATCGTCGGACCCAACCGCATGCAGAATGAACTGCTGATGTCGATCATCGAAAAGGAGACGGGGCTTAAGAGCCGATGCAGGTCCGATTTGAAAAGCTGCTTCTTGTCGAAAAACAATTCCCGGGAGTGCCTCATCCTGTTGGACTGCACCGGAAAGGCGTCCTGCGACATCGATGCGATGCTCGCGGTGGACGGGGTTCAAAACGGCGGCGGGTGCGGGCTGGTTCTTTTCAACATCGAACCCTCCAGGGAGATCTGCATGGAGAAGCTGGTGGAATTCGGGGTGCGGGGGGTCTTTTTTCTGGATGATGCCACCGGAAAGATCATCCGAGGGCTTCAGGCCATCATCGCCGGGGAACTCTGGTATCCGAGAGGGGTCCTGTCCCGGTGCATTCTGACCAACACCAACGGTTTTATACCGAATGGAAAAGGGCTGGCCGAGCTCACCTTCCGGGAGAAGGAGATTCTTCGGAAGATCGCGGACGGAAAAGCCAACAAGGAGATCGCGGACGAGCTGGGGATCAGCCTGAACACGGTCAAGACCCATGTCTATAAAATCTACAAGAAGATTGAAGTGGGCAGCCGTATGCAGGCGGCGATCTGGGCAGGTCGGCATCTGTCGTAGATCATGGAAGGGTATGAAGAAAGTGTGAGGTTTTGTTAGGATTGTGTTAGAAGGCGGTTAGAAAATGGTTTGCGCCAGGAGTTGCAAGCCGGAGGTTGTTCAAATATGGAAGTGTTTTAACTTGTTATTAGTACTCGGATTTCTTGAATGGCGAGGTGGGGAGGAGGACATTTCGAAAATGACTTGGATTCTTTTTTACTTCACACCTCGGTATTAGAAAAGAATGATTTATTGGAAGCGGAAAATCATACGAAAGCATCAAAAAAAATAGTTTGAAAATACGGCGAATATCCTTCCGAGGGCGTATTTACTCAATGAAAAATTCCGCCTATATTACAGCCATCGAAACGACGGGTTCCTTCTACCAGCATGGATCCCCCAGAAGCTGAATGGAAATTCACAGGAAAACCTTCGGGACGCGGTCTGAAAGAAATGTTTTGGACATTTTGATTCAGAAGAAGACCGGCCTCCTGACCGACACAATTTGATGTGTTTTGAGAACAGAAAATGATACTCGAAAAAGAAACCATGAATGAATTTATCTCTAATTCGAATTAAATAAGGACAAATTGAAAATGAAGAAGATCCTTCTGATCGTTACCGCTGTTTTAATGGTGTTTGGCGCGGTGGGCAATGCAGCCGCGTATTTTGATAAAGACTCGGGCCACATAATAATGTCAGTATATAAAGAAGAGGGGGCCGAGGTCGGCATTGATCTGGGGCATCCCGATAATATTTCGGGGGCTTCCGCGGGTTCATTAAGTCTGGGGCTTTTCGAGTCCGGCACCACCTGGGATCAGTTAAACGTGGGAATCTGGGGCCAAACTTTCAGTTTCTCGGAGGTCTCGGGAAGTTTTTACTATGCTACGACCACGGATGCTGATCCGGGTTTCAGTTTGAATGGTATCGGTGGTTTTGACGCTTCCAACTACCAAGTGATAGGTTATTATAAGACTTTCGGCATATTAAACGCGAATGTTTCTGTAGGGGAAGTGAGTCATGTCCTATCCTACGACTATAAATTCAATGCGAATTCCAACGCTCCCGGATCTTACGCCTTTACTAAACCTCCAAAAACGGCACCTGGAGAAACCGATCTGAGTGCGCTGTCGACCGGGGGATCGGTTACCATGTATTTGCATGAATACACCTTGGAAGGCGAGGTCTTTGTCTATGCCGGGGCCACCCCCATTACCCTGAATGCGGACGGTTCCGTTTCAGTGGGCGGTAGTGGTGATCCCCCTAATCTGGGCGATGTCATTAAAGCCCTCCAGGTCACCGTCGGCCTTGAACCAGCCAACCTTCCCGCGGATCGAAACGGGGATTCAATAATCGGGCTGGAGGATGCGGTTTTCATCCTCCAAGGTGTTGCGGGGTCAAGGTAGTCCAAAACAAAACTATTCTACATGCGGATCAGCCAAAAGGGAAGCCATGAGCAAAGTCAATAATCAGGTCGATTATGCTTTAAAAAAGAGACTCGACAAGCAGGATAAGATGGTAAAAATATCTCGATACTTGAAGGATTTATCTGAGGAAGGCTTTACCGGGTATATCAAACTGAACTTCAGCCAAG
This sequence comes from uncultured Desulfobacterales bacterium, assembly GCA_964573705.1. Taxonomy (GTDB): domain Bacteria; phylum Desulfobacterota; class Desulfobacteria; order Desulfobacterales; family Desulfococcaceae; genus JAABSQ01. Next base: position 30,467 of record CAZNLT010000023.1, on the reverse strand, counting down.
GTGGAATTGGTCGTATCGAGAAGTTCGAAGAAGTATTAAAAAATTAAAAAGTAATCAGCTCCACCAACAACTTGTTCGCGGGAACTTTGCTGGCCTGACACAAGGCAACAGAAAGCCCGAATCATCGCTTCTGCGATTGATTCGGGCTTTTTTGTTGAGATAATTACTACTAACTAAAAGAAAGGAGGGTGCCTGGAGAAAATCAATTAAAGAGAAGGTAAAAAAAGTTCAAGAATGTCATTTTGGATCTTCAGAAAAAGCCAAACCCCGGGTAATCGGGTGACGGAAAATCACAGACCCTATTTATCAAATGGGGTGGCTGGGTTGCCTGAAATGGTGGAAGTCAATTGAATAATACATTAAAGGAGAAATTGAAAATGAAGAAGATCCTTCTGATCATGACCGCTGTATTAATGGTGTTTGGCGCGGTGGGCAATGCAGCCGCGTATTTTGAAACAGACAGTGGCCACATAATTATGTCCATTTACCAGGAAGACGGAAAAGAGGTCGGTATCGATCTCGGCGACGGCGATTCCTTGGTCGGCGCATCCGCTGGTACCATGAACTTGGGGCATTTTGAACCGGGCACCACCTGGGACCAGTTGAACATGGGAATCTGGGGTCAGGATTTTAGTTTCAGTGAAATTGTGCAGGGAACTGGTTTTTACTATGCTACGACCACGGATGCTGATCCGGGTTTCAGTTTGAATGGTATCGGTGGTTTTGACGCTTCCAACAACCTAGTGATGCATTATTATAATGGTTTAACAACCGGAAATGTCGCGGTCGGGGAAACTAGCCATGTGCTTTCCTACGACTATAAATTCAATGCGAAATCCAACGCTCCCGGATCTTACGCCTTTACTAAACCACCAACAACGGCACCTGGAGAAACCGATCTGGCTGCGATTGCCACCGGTGATTCCGTCACCATGTACCTGCATAAATACGCCTTGGACGGTGAGGTCTTTGTCTATGCCGGCAACACCGCCATTACCTTGAATGCCGACGGATCTGTGACCACTTCCGCCGTTCCGGTTCCGGGCGCCATCTATCTGATGGGTACCGCTCTCGTGGCTTTCTTCGGTGTCAGAAGAAGACGGTCATAGATTAGGCATCTCTTCTAATTAGCGGATTCACGGCTTGTCGGCGATATGCCGGCAAGCCGGTAGAAACCGATACAATACTAATGGTTAAAAAACTTAAAAAGGAGAAGTTACCAAAATGAAAGTAGGCAATCTCATTAAATCGGCTATCATTGGCGCTTCCGCACTCGCCCTGGTCGGGACGGCCCAAGCGGCGACCATCAACATCAACATTTACGGCGCTTCCGCCCAGTACAAGTTCTGGAACGATGCGGCGGACGACTTTCTGCTCAGCAAAGGCGCCGCCAATATTGCCCAGGCGACCGACGGTAAGAACGGTATCACCAAGGGAGAGATCGGCGGCGACACCATCTACATTCGATACAGCGCCAAAGCCTCTTACGACGGCATTCGGGCCATGCAGGGAACCGATCCGGAAAACGAGAATACCTGCCCGAGTGATTACGAGCGGATGATGGCCGATGAAAGCCAGACTGACTTCGGCACCGGCGTGGTTAGCGGTCTTGGCTGCTATGATGTTACCATCGGCGCTTCCGATGTTGCCGCTACCACCTTCGCTCAAAGCTCAGAGGGTAAAAAATACGGCGATTTACCTGTAAGCCCGAATCCTGTTGTGACTTACACCATGGACAGCGCCACCATCTACGATGACGGCCTGGTTGATTATCGACCGATCGTGGTTCCTTTCGGTTTCTTTGTCAATACCGCCAATTCTCTGGAGAATATGACCCGGCCCATGGCGGTCAATCTGTTTTCCGGCAAAGTCACCAACTGGAATCAATTCTGCAATGGGGATACCCTGCCGGTGAAAGTCTGCTTACGGCACGCCGGCTCCGGTACCCATGCCACTTTAGACGCCGCGATTATGCGTGGGGATGCGACTTTGCTTCGGAAGGAGAATGCCTCGCCTTTTCTGGGTGCAGTCCGATATTTTTATAAAGGCTCCTCCGACATTATCAACGGTATTAACAATACCGCCGGCGCTGTCGGATACGCCGATTGCGACAAGATCGTTGGAAAAGAAGCTACCTGGCCGAATGTAAAGCTGATCAGTTACCAGGGTGTGGAATGCAGCAAGTGCAACATCACCTCCTGCGTGTATCCCTTCTGGTCCGCCCAGTGGCTGTATGAAGACCCGAATGAGCCCAACTACAGCGTGACCCATCCCTGGGTAGTGGACCTGGCTGATTTTGCTTCGATTGCGGCCAACGTTCCGGCCGCCAAGCAACCCTACTGGCCGACCCAAACCGAAATGGGCTCATGCGCCAAAGAAAACGATTTCACCCTGCCGCACTTCTAAGATTTACTGCGGATGTAATCTTTTGATGTAGTTCCTCATTTCACTGCTGTATACAGCCAGGAACCTCATTTTGGAAAGAAGAGGTTCCTGGCTTTTTTAGATTTGAAGGTATGGGATGGCTTCTTGTTCCATCACTTTTTTTATGGAATTTAATATTGTTCTAATACTTGTATGATAACGTCTGAACCATACCGAAATGACGAAGAGAATAAGAACTTCTAATTTGCACAGGGGGAGAGAATGAAACCGCTAAAATGGCCAATGCCGAAGGCGTTCTGTTATCTAGTGTTCTTCTGTATTTTGTCTGCAGCCGCTGTGGCCGGAGTCACAAAAGCCGTTCTTCCGGGGGATCGGGTCACCCTCGATTTTACATGCAAGCTTTCCGGCGGTGAAATCATCATGACCTCTTATAAAGAGATCGCCGAAAAGGATCAATACACCAAATCCGAGGCCTATTTTCCGGGACGGCAGTACAAACCGATTCAGGTCACCTTGCCAGCAGAAGATCAACTGGACATTCGAAATGAAGCGGAAATCCGGGAATTTATGGATGAGTTCCAATTTCAGTTCAAGCAAGCACTGGTCGGCATTCCGATCGGCAAGAAGATAGCGATCGAAATGGTATACGACCGAGAGATTCAGGTACCCGATGAGGAGCGGTTTCTGCAGATGTCGCGGTATATCCAGGTGCCGAAAACGGTGCGAATGCCGGTGTCTGAGTTTGAACAAATCTATGGGAAAATCCCGAAAGCGGGCATGGTGGTAAAAGAGACCGACCTGCTGCGAGAGACGGCGACCGATGTGTCCGGAGGGTCGGTCACCACGAAGACGGTGCGGATTTCGGAAAAAAGGGATATTCAGACCCCCTTCGGCAACGGTATTCTCACCGAGCGAAAGAAGGATTTCCGGGTCATCATCGATGCGGAGCCCGGCACCCTGGTGCGAAGCGGTCCCCTGGTCGGCCGAATCGTCAAAAAGGATGCGGAGACCTTTACCCTCGATTACGGACATCCTTTCGGATTTGAGAAGCTGATCTGCGAAATTCATGTGTTGAATGTTGAACGGAACGGCACCGTGATTCAGTAGGGGCGATCGTTTCTCCGTGATGAATCGCCAGGAAACACGCTGGCGTTACGAATAGTAATCCGATACCTGAAATCGAATTTTCCCTGTTCTGCGCGTGCGCCAATTGCGAGTTCTCATACGAATCGGAAAGCGGACCATCGGCAAGACCTTCCTTTGGGTAACTGTCTGCTTTCTGTGTTGCTTTGCTGTACTGCAGCCGGCGAATGGACAGGAGCCGCTCCGGTTTATGGTCATCGGATACGAAATCGAAGGAAATACGCTCCTGGATTCCGCCGATCTCGAAACGGCCCTGCGGCCTTATCGAGGCTGGTCGGTGACCACCGAGGACATCGAACAGGCGCGGGCGGTACTGGAAAAACTTTTTGTGGATCGGGGCTACCTGGGGGTGATCGTCTCCATTCCCGAGCAGACCCTGGAAGACGGGTGGGTGCGATTGAGCGTCACCGAAAGCAAACTGCGGCGGGTGCGGGTGGTGGGCAACCGCTATTACACCCGAACTTACATCCTGAGCCGGATGCCGAGCTTCGAACCGGGGAAGATGCTCTACCTGCCCCATGTGCGCCGCGACCTCAACCGGGTCAACAAGGACCCGAACATTTCGGTGGAACTCGATCTCAAGCCGGGCCGCAAGTTCGGCACCATCGACGCGGAGCTGGTGGTGGAAGACAGCTTTCCGGTGTACGCCTATCTCGAGGTCAACAACCGGTCCACCCACACCACCAGCGACCTGCGGCTGAACGGTCTGATCCGATACGACAACCTGTGGCAGCGGCGCCATTCGGCCTCTTTGCAGTACCAGACCGCACCCCTCGAACTGGAAGAGGTCCAGGTGTTGGCCGGCTCCTATATGCTGCCGGCCGGGTGGGTCGATGACGGGTTTCTGCTTCTCTACGGGGTTTTGTCGGACAGCGACACCGGCTTCGGGGCCGGGTTTCAGGTAATCGGCGAGGGCATGATCTTCGGCCTTCGATACATTGCACCGCTGCCGTCGATCGAGCGGTATTATCACAACCTCAATTTCGGGGTCGATTACAAGGATTTTACGGAGGAATCTTTCGGATTTGTGGAGGACGAACCGGTGGTGGACGATACCCGAATCCGCTATCTGCCTCTGAGCGCTGCCTATTCCGGGTCTCTGGCCGACCCGATCGGATCCACCCATATCAGCGCCTCGGCCACCGTCAATTTCAGAGGGGCCTGGTCGGAAAAATCGGATTTCGAGGAGAAGCGGTATAATGCCCGGGGCAATTTCGCCTACTTCACCCTCGGGGTGGAACGGCTTTTGAATCTGCCCCGGGGCATGAGCGCTTTTATTCGGCTGGACGGCCAGATCTCCGACCAGCCGCTCATCTCCAATGAACAGTATGTGGCCGGCGGGATGGAAAGCGTTCGGGGATATCAGGAGAGCGAAAGCGTGGGCGACAACGCCTTTCACTGGACCCTGGAGTGGCGCCCCCCGGACCTGAGTACGGTCCTGGAGACAGCGGGCCGGTGGAATCTGATGCCCTACCTGTTTTATGAGGGGGCGCTGCTCAACCGGGAAGACCCGCTCCCCCGGGAGGATGAAGAGATCACGCTTCAGGGCATCGGCCTGGGCGCCGTGTTCGACCGGGCCGAGCACCTGGAAATCCGCTGCGATTGGGCCTTGGCCCTGACCGATACCGATCAGACCGAAGCCGGAGACAGCCGGCTCCATATGTATGTTCGATATGAATTTTAATTTTAAATTCAGAATCCAAAAGACCTTTTTTCATCTCGGGAGAGGAATTCTTCTGGCGGTGTGTGTCGCGGGCCTTCTTGCTACCGCTTTCCGGACCGGAATCGCGGCCGAACCTAAGATTCCCGGCTTCTACGGGAACCGGCAGCTTCCGGCGATCCATCCCCAGGCCCTGCCTCAGCTCCAGCCGGGCGGCACCCGGGACGGGGCCGACATCTCCTATACCGAACCGGGCAGAATGACCGTCTCCCAGGACAAAGAGAAAGCGGTCATCGACTGGGAGTGGTTTAATATCGGCGAGTCGGCCGAGGTGACGTTCGATCAGCAGGGCAAAGCAAACTGGGCCGCCCTGAACCGGATTCATGACGGGGACCCGAGCCAGATTCTCGGCGCGCTCAAGGCGGACGGCAAGATCTACCTGGTCAACCGGAACGGCATCCTTTTCGGGCCCGACGCCAAGGTGGATGTCCACGGCCTGGTGGCTTCGGCCCTGCACCTGACGGAGAAGGATTTCCTCGAAGGCAATCTCCATTTCGGCGCCGGCGCCGGGGAAGAAGGGGCTGGCCGCGAGATTCGGGAACCTGTTCTCGATGCGGTGGTCGCCAACCACGGGCAGATCATCACCGACGAACTGGGCAGTGTTTTCCTGATCGCCCCCAATGTCGAAAACGGAGGGGTCATCGTCACACCCCTGGGCCAGATCGGGCTGGCGGCGGGCACCGAGGTGTCGCTCGAACAGGATACCCGGGATCGGCCCCGGGCCGAGCGCGTGGTCAACGTCCGGCAAAGCCCGGAGGGGTCCGCCGCCCGCAACCTGGCGTCGGGCCGGCTCAATTCGGATCTGGGTGTGACCGGGCTCTACGGCCGGATCGTCAATCAGGAGGGGGCGATCAAGGCGGTCACCGGCATCAAGAAGAACGGCAGAGTCGAACTCTTCGCATCCGACAAGGCGACCACCGGAAAAGAGAGCGTCATCGAAAGCCCCATCTCCACTTCCGAGGAAAAGGAGCACGAATCCTTCCGTTTTCAGGGCGGCAGTATCGAGGTCAAGGGCCTCGATCCGGACCCTCAGGGGCCCCTCCTGCTGAGCAACAAAAGCGCCCGGGTGATCGAACATCAGGGCCGAATCAATGCCCCGTCCGGGCATGTGATTTTGCGGGGCGAAGAGCGGGTATACCTTGGGGAAACCGCCGAAATCGATGTTTCCGGCTCCTGGGTGGAGGCCCCGGCCTCAGACCACGTGATCACGGTCCAGATGAACAGCGTTGAACTCAAGGATGACTACGGCCAGAAGGAGGGCGTCCTGAGGGGGGAGACGGTCAAGATCAATCCGGTGGAGGGCTCTGCCATCGGGGATATTTCCGCCCATTTGACCGGCCGGGAAGAGACCGCCCTGGAGCGGTCGACACCAGGGGGAACCATCGGGGTTATTTCCGAAACCGGGGATTTTATTATGCGGGAGGGGGCCAGCATCGATTTTTCAGGCGGCGGGACCCGGTTTGCCGAATCTTCGATCGAGACGACGCGTCTTCGGGCCGGCGAACGGGTCTATGATATCAGCGAAGCGCCCGAGTGGCTGAAATACGATCAGGTCCTGATCGGCTCCGATGATCCGGATTTAAAACAGCGGTATGCCGGCAGCGAAACGGTCCAGGTGAGTGAAGCCTGGATGTCGAAGATGCCGGCCTATGAGCAGGGGGCCGATGCGGGCACATTGGATATTCAGTCCAGCCGGGTGGCTTTGAATGGGAACATTCACGGAAAAGCCGAGGCCGGCAGGTATCAGAACCGTCTTCAGGAGCCGGTCAACCATACCGGCAGGCAGAGTGCAGGGGGGCGGGTTCGACCGGTGGGAGGTGTTTTAAAAATCGGCAGACAGCCCGGCGGTACCGATACGGAACATGACTCGATCCTGGAGTCGGTGGTGGTGACCGACCGGAAAGCGATGCTGCCGGCTGTATTCGGTTCCGACCCCGATTTGCACCCCTATCCGGTGGAATGGGACGGGAATAGTCTGCTCTGGGATGAACTGCTGACCGATGCGGGATTGAACCAGCTGAGTCTGTACCCTCTGCTTCGTTTTGTCACCGAGCCTGAATCTCATATTCATATGAGACCGGGCGCATCCTTGAGTGTCGAATGCCGATCCATCGACCATTCCGGTGCGATTCGGATTCCTGCCGGAAATATCGGTTTGTCCATCAATGAAAACGTCACCTACAGTGTTGAGAGAATCATTCCTGAATTCGGCTCTTCGACCACGGTGATTAGTGATCGCTTTACCTTCCTTTCCGATGAGACGATTCGATTGCGTCCGGGGAGTGTTTTAGATGTTTCAGGTGAAACCGCCGTTCATTTGTCTGCCGGCCGGCACTTTCCGCTTCCACTCACCCAGGTGGGCGGCGGGAAGATCGGTCTTCTGGATAAAATCGATTTTGGAACCGGGGTGTTTATCCAACCCGGGGCCGGGGTGTTTGTTGACGGCGGGTACCGAATCGATCCCGGTGGAGAGGTGACCGGCGGGAATGCCGGCAGCCTGATGGTGCAGGGGAATGCCATTCAGCTCGACGGCCAAATTCAGGGGCGTTCCCTGATCGAAAGGGCCGGCGGTTCCCTGACCCTTCGCGCCAAGGAAGTGGTGATGACGCCGGCGGACGCCCGATCCGGTATCGACGGGGGGGATTACCCTCTTTCCCCCGAAGGCCGGCTCATCCTCCAGGCCGATCGCCTCGCCGGAACCGGCTTCAGCGACGTTTCGCTCCAGGCAAAGGAGAAGGTTATCGTGGAACCGGATACGATCTTTCGCGTGTCGCCGGTCAAGTTCGTCTTTCCATCAGGACCGGTGCCGATAAATACCGACTCGCCTCTGGCATTGATCGAAAACACCTTCGACCCGTTGCAACCGGAAAAATCGCGGCTCAGCCTGGTTACAAGCGTCGAATTCCATGAAGTGGCTCTGAACAATCCCCAGGAAATTCCGGAGACGGTGGAGATCGGTGAGGGGGCATCGGTTCGGGTCGGTACGGGCGGGGAGATCGCGATCGCTTCAAAAGAATACGTCGACTTGGCCGGGGCGGTGACCGCAGACGCGGGGACCGTGGATATCACTGCAAACCTCCAATTTCGTATGACCGATTCCGGACGTATTTCCGTTCGAGGCGCCGTCCTTCAGGACGAAGCCGCCCTGGCCCGGGGCATCGACGACGCCTTCATCGCCTACGATGCCGGAGAGGTCCTGATCCGGGCCGGGGATGCCCGCATGGAAAAGGGCGCGGTGATAGATATCTCGGGATCGCCGGTGGTGAATCACTATTACTACGATACCCACGGCCGACTGGGGTCGCTTCGGACCGGCGGGGATGCCGGCACCCTGAATGTGGAAGGGCGGGGAGGCGAAATTTCCCTCGACGGGGAGATTCGGGCCCACGCTCGGGATCCTGCCGCCAACGGGGGACGCATCCGCATTCATGAAATCCTTTCAGGTGAGGATTATGTGGTGACCGGCACCGACATGCTCCGGTATCTTGAATCCGGCGCCGATGCACTCGAGTTCGGCAGTTCCCACGGGCTGGCCTTCGATTTCTTCGGCATGGAGCCGGCCGGTGTAATCGATGTGGGCCGGAGCCTCACCCTGAATGCCCCCAGGATCGCCTCGGTGGGCCAGGACGACATCCGCTTCAAAGCGGACACCGTGACGATCGGTTCCACCTATTGGCCCCTGGGTCCGGAGGAAACGGGCACTATCGGCTTACCGGATCTGATCCTGGAAGGCCGGCACATCGATCTGACCGGCGCCGTGGTGCTGGACCGCTTCGACCGAGTGATCCTCTCCGCCGGCAACGACATTCGTGTGGCTGATAACCGGGTTCGGAGCGAAGCCGGGGAACAGAAATGGGTCGGCCGGTTTTCGGCGCCCGGGGATCTTACGCTGTCTGCGAAACGGATCTTTCCCGAAACCGGGTCGGTCTTCACCCTTGAGGCCGGAAAGACCCTGAGGACCGACGCCTCCAATTCCGGTACTGTACCCGACCCCTATTCGGCACGGGCCGACCTTACGCTGATAGCCCGCGACATCTGGCACGGCGGCAACCTGCTGGCCCCGATGGGATCGGTGACCCTGTCGGCGCCCGAAGGCCGGATCTGGCTGGATGAAAACAGCCGCATCCGCATCGGCGGCGAACCGTCGGTCCGGTACGGAAGGCTGGATCGAAAGGACTGGAACATCGAAGACAAGGAGACACTCAATCCCCGGCCGGTGCAGGAATCGGTGGACAACGGCGTCCGGGTGACAGGCCGTGAAGTGCTCATGGACGAGAGGGCCGAGATCGATGTCTCAGCCGGGGGCGACATATTTTCCTATCAGTACCAGACCGGCCTGGAAGGCACCGCCGATCCGCTGAAGGGACGATACGTCATCCTCCCCGACAATTCCGTGCGCGGAAAGGGGGACACGGTGGTATTCAGGCCGGGGGCCGGGTGGCCGGCCGGCGACTATTACCTGCTGCCGGAAGAGTTTGCCTTTCAACCGGGGGCGATGGTCCTGACCGATATCGGGCCGCTCTCAATGGACGGGCCCACGGGGACCTCCAAGCAGGGATATCCGGTGGTCACCGGCGCCTACCGGACCGGCGGGGCCGGGGCAGCGGAACCGGTGGCCCGGCAGTTTGTCCTGCGGCCTTCCGAGTCGGTGCTGGCGGAAGGTCATTTCAATCGTGTCGAGTATGTCCGGCGGGCCGGGGACGATCTTGCCATGTCGGGCTCGACGCTTCTGATCAGCGGCCGAATCGAGAACCGGCATGCCGAGGGCGGGGTTCTCTCGCTCATGGGCGAGGAAATCATCGTGGGCACTCAGCTGCCCGACCCGGGGCCGGATATGTCGATGGAGGTCCCCATTCCCTATGATCTGGAAGAACTGGCTCAGCTCGAAACCACCGGGGTCACCTGGGAGGGGTTCGAGGCCATCCGGTTCGGGGAGGAGGACCGCACCGACCGCATCTTCATTCAGCATGACAGCCACTTCGGGGCGCCGTCGATTCGGCTGGCGGCCGGCATGAACGGAGAAGGCGGCGGAGGCGGCCATGCCGACGACATCAATATCCAGTACGGGGTCACCCTGGATGCATCCAATGAAGACGGAGAGATCCTCCTGCTCTCGGACCGCGGAAAGGTTTCGGTGGGAGAAGGGAGCCGCCTTCTGGCCGGAGACCGGTTCCATCTCAAAGCGGACCGGCTCACCCATCTGGGTGATATCATGGTGGAAAATGGGAACATGGTTTTCGAAGGGGGTCGGATCAAGCTGACCCCCGAAGGATACCGGCGGCGCATTACCGACGAGGACGCCCTGCTGCTGCCGGAAACCCTGTGGCGGTCCCAGCCGGTCATCGGCTCCCTCGCATTCAAGAGCCGCTCCGACCTGGTTCTGGCAGGGGGGCAGGAGATCACCCTCGGGGATACGCTGGAAATCGATGCCCGGCGGATCACCGGCGAATCCTTTGAAGGCGCCGACCGAGTCGTACTAAACGCCCGGGACATTCGAATACTGAATTCCTCCGATGAGCCGGCGTCGGAGTTCACCGGCGCCGGAGACGGCGACCTTTACCTGCACGCGGAAACCATGTCCATCGGCGGGGGGGAGATTCGCATCGACGGGTTTGATCAGGTTCACCTGAGCGCCCGGGATGTGATCACCGGTTTGGGGTCGGGGGCGCTGTTCACCCAGCGGGATCTGAGCCTGACCGCCGGGGTGTTGACCGCCTCGGCCCTGACCGGGGAGGAAGAAACCCGCCAGGCCAGCGACTTCAATGTTATCAGCCCGAACGGCCGGATTACCATCGAAGACAGCGGGGCGCCCTTCGAGGGCGTTTTGGCTTCGGGGGGCAAACTGAGTCTGCTGGCGGATTCGGTCTGCCAGAACGGGACCGTCGATCTGCCGGCCGGCACGGTTCAACTGACGGCGACCGGCGAATCAGAGGACAGCGGCCTCTTTCTCGGGACCGGTTCCAGCACTCATGCCAGGGGCGGTGTTTTCATCTATGACCTGGGCGGGGCGGAACCGGTATCGATCGCCCGGCCGGGCGGAAGCGTAGCCCTGACAGCGCTGGGCGGGGCCGATTTGGTGGTCGAAACGGGCGCCCGGGTGGATGTATCCGGAACGGAGGGTGGTGCAATTCGGGTTTCCGCCCCCGGCTCCGAGGTGGTCCTGGAGGGGACCCTGGCCGGTCGGGGGTTTGAAGGCATCGGCGCCGATTTCGATCTGAATGCCGGCGCGGTCGCCGATTTTTCGGACCTGCTGCTGGTGCTGGCGGAAGGTCGGTTTGAAGACGCGGTATCCCTGGTCCTGCATCAGGATGATATCCAATTGACGGAAACCGATCGGTTGACCGGCGCCGACCTTCGCCTCGAAGCCCCGGCCGGTGCGGTGGATATTCAAGGTGAAATCACCGCGCGAAAGGGCCGGGACGGCGGCGAGATTTTCATCAGCGGCCTGCATGGGGTGAACCTTCATGCCGGCGGTACAATCCAGGCGGCGGCCGCCGAGGCGGATGGAAACGGCGGCTGGGTGCGGGTTGAATCCGGCGGCCTGCTGACGCTGGCCGGGGGCGTGGCGGTCGGCGCCGCAGGAGACGGCCGCCGGGGAGATGTCTATCTGAGAGCGCCTGTGACCGGGGGGGAGATCCAGGCCGATTTGAGCGGTAGAGTGATTGGCGCCGATTCGGTCATTCTGGAAGCGGTGTTGCGGCATCGGTTCGAGAACGACCTGATCATCACCGAGGACTTGATCGCCGGGACCGAGGAAAATTCAGGATGGCGGCAAAGGGTCGAGGATTTCATGGATCTTGCTCCGAGCCGCGAGCGGGAGATCCTGAACGAATTGACTCTGTCCGGCACTGATGCGGAAGACTTTCGCATCTATCCGGGTCTGGAGGTCTACTCCGCAGGCGACCTGACCCTGGCCGCCGACTGGGACCTAACCGACTGGCGGTACGGCGAAACCCCGGGCGCGCTCACCCTGGCTGCGGACGGGAATCTGATCATCCAGAAGGGGCTCACCGACCATCCCACACCAGTGGAAACCCTTCCCGGTCAAAGGCGGGATGATTCATGGAACATCACCCTGCGCGCCGGCGGGGGTCTCGAGCCCAGAGACCCGGCCGAGTCCGGTAATCTTCGAATCAACGGGCTCGTCTATACCGAGAGCGGCCGTCTCTCCCTGAATGCCGAAGCGGGGATTCATGTGGAACTGCCGGGCGGCTACAGCCTTCCCGAAAATCAGCCGGTTCTTCCCCCGCCTTTTACCTTCAGCAACTGGCGGTACGCAGCGGCCACCTTCGACGGGGATATCGACATCGCCGCCGGCGGGGATGTGCGGGTGGCCAAAAGCGCCGTTCAGTCAGCCACCGGGAATATTCGAATCGATGCCGGGGGAGATTTGATCATCGGTTCCGGCGCCGCGGTTCGGACCACCGGGACCGCTTTGTTGGCCGAAGCGGTGGATTCCGCCATGGATCCGTTGCTGCTCCGAAGCCAGTACGGAACCTATTCCGGCGGTGGGGATATCGCTCTGACAGTGAATGGCCGAGTCCGAACCGCCATCGATACCGCCGCTTGGGGCGCTTCGTATCAAGAGCTGATCGATTTGGCCGACCTGGAACAGGGGTTTTGGAAGGTGGATGGGTGGGCCGCCCGGTATCAGGACAAACCCGCCGTCGGGGTGGTCGCCATGGGGGGCGGAGGGGTTTCCATTGACGGGGGCGGCGATGTCCTCGGCCAGATGGGCGCCTTCGGACAGGGGGATTTTTCCATCCGTTCCGGCGGCAATATCGACGGCCGTTTTCTGGTTGCAGACGGAACCGGAGACATTTATGCAGAAAACGCATTCGGGCTGAATTATCCGGATCCCTCCATTCTTGAACTCCTGGACGCGCAAGTGTCGATCACCGCTCAAAACGGCATACAAATAGGGACCATTTTGAATCCCACAGTATCCGCTCTGCAACCCGGGACCGGAGAGAATTTTAGATGGAATCTGACATACTCCGAAGAGACCGCCGTTAAACTGATTTCCCTGAACGACGATGCGGTCCTGACCGGCACAAATAAATTTTACAGCCCCCAGCATTCGGATAAAGACCGGTGGCGGATCCTGCCTGGGACTTTTGAAATCGGCGCTGGCCGGGATGTTCGATTCACCCACAAATTCGCCATGGCCCCCTCCCCGCGGGGCACCCTCACCTTGTCGGCCGGCCGGGACATTGTCGGGATATACGAAGGGTTGGCCAGCCAAAATCTTCAGCAGGCAGCTGTGGTTATGTCGAGCCTCAATCCGGGCGAGGTATACGGCCGCCAGGCAGATATTTCCGGGAAAAAATTGGTCTTGAATGAACGACTTGAAGACAGATCGGGGGCGGACCCACTTCACCGGGAAGATCCCGTACCCAACACCATCACTGCCGGAAGGGATCTCAATACCTTTCGGCTGGTGTCTCCGAAATCCGCTCGAATCACCGCCGGCCGGAATATTCTGGACCTCGAATACCTCGGTCAGAATGTTTCCCGAAATGATCTGACCGACATCCACGCCGGAAATGATTTTTTGCAGGCCACCACCTCGGAGAAGGATGGCGTACCGGGTATCGAGGTGGGCGGGCCCGGAAGGGTCTGGATCCAGGCCGGCAGTGCCATCGATTTGGGTACTTCGAAGGGCATTTCGGCAGTGGGGGATTTGTACAATATGGGTCTGGGCGCTCAGGGTGCATCCCTAACGGTGGTCGCCGGTACAAACCTGACCCCGGATAAACGGTATCCCGAAGACTTTTTTGAAACCCTTCGCGTCTCCGGCGTGGCCTACAGCAGCCTGAGGGCCGGAGATAAATTCGACGGCGTACCTGAGGAGACCGGGGCCGCTACGGGTGATCCGATGTATGAGAAAGCTTTTAAGCTGGTCTCCTTATTTCTCGAAGAAGGCGAAACGATTGCCGAAATGAGCCAGAAGGAGAAAAACGAACTGGCTGAGTGCATCGTGGCCTATGCACGGGAAACCGGGGTGAAGCCTTTCTTTTCGGAAGCCGATTCCGGCGACGGGGATATCGATATGATCAATTCACAGATCAACACCAGCGGCAGGGACAGTGACCTGTATGTCATCGCCCGGGGGGATATCAATGTCGGGATCACCACATTCGACCCGGGCTCGCAGAAAAACGCTACCGGCATCTACACTTCGGCGGGCGGGGATATCGATATCTTTTCGGTGGGTGATCTCAATGTCAATGAGTCGAGGGTCATGACCTACTTCGGCGGGGATATCACCGTCTGGACCGACGAAGGGGATATCAATGCCGGCCGCGGCGCCAAAACCGCTATCAGCAGCGAACCCCCGAAACTGGTCGAAAATGAGGATGGAACCCTGGTGATTCAATTCGAACCGCCTGCCGTGGGCAGCGGCATACGAACCCTTACCTTCGACCCGGATGGGTTGGCCGGCCCCCGGGAGGCGCCGCAATTCGGGGATGTATTCCTGAGCGCCCCCTCCGGCGAAATCGACGCCGGCGAAGCCGGCATTTCCGGCGGCAGAGTGTATCTCGGCGCGACCCAGATCCTGAATGCCCAGAACATCTCCTTTTCACAGGGCGGGGTCGGGGTGCCCGCGGCCGGAGACAGTACCGTGACTGTCGGCACCTTCTCCGGCTCCAGCGGCCTCACGGAGGCCAGCAGCGCCGGGGAGGACTCGGTGCTGGGCGGGGCCAAAAACCGGGCCGCCGAGGGAGAGGCGCTGGCCAAGGCCTTCATCCCTTCATGGCTGGAGGTCAAGGTGGTCGGCTATATTGAGGATGAAGACGACGATAAGGATGAAGATGACGAAGAAGAAGCGGAAGCGGAGTGATGTGAATGAGGATAAATGGCCATAAGCAGGTTGTGATGCGGATATCGAAATGGATCGGCCGAACCTCGGCAGTTCTGATCATCGGGGCGGTTTCGGCCGTTTTTGCACTCCCCGGCGAGGCCGGGGCCTGGTGGAACGATCAGTGGAAGTACCGGACCAAACTGTCCATCGATGGACCGGCAGACCAGGGCGGCGGCGGAAGCCTGACCGATTTCACCTTGCTGGTCCGGCTCCACTCCGGCAATTTCGACTTCACCAAGGCGAAAGTCGACGGATCGGACATCCGGTTCCTGGACGCCGGGGACCAGACCGCCCTTCCGTACCATTTTGAAAAATTCGATTCCATCGACGAGATCGGCCTGGTCTGGATCAAGGTTCCCCGAATCGGGGCCGGACCGGGGCGGAACTTCCTCTATATGTATTACGGCAACCCCGCGGCCGGCGCCGGCGGCGACAGCGCCGGGTCCTACGGCGTCCATCAGACGGCGGTCTACCACCTCGACGAACGGGAGGGGCCGCCCCGGGATGCCACCGCTTACCAGAACCACGCCGGCGCCTATTCGGCGGGGCAGGGATTTCCCTCCATCATCGGCGAAGGGTATACCCTCAACGGGGTCAACGACACAATCGTGATCCCGGCGGCCCCCTCCCTGGCCTTTGCCGACGGGCTCACCTTTTCCGCCTGGGTCAAGATCGCTATGGCCCGGGAGGAGAGCGTGCTGTTTTCCCGGCCGACGGGGGACGGAACCCTTTCCCTGCAGTTGTCGGGCACTACCCTCTACGGAAGGTTCATCCAGGGAGAGGAGAGTATCGAGACCGGCCGGGCCGCCGAACTGACGGCCGGGACCTGGCATCTGGCGGCCCTGACGATGGACGCCCAGGGCCGTATGGCGGTTTTTCTGGACGGAGTGGAGATCGAATCGGTGGGGACCGGGGCCGCTCCCCCCGAGACCGAAGCGGATCTGACCATCGGCGCATCCCCGGACGGGGACCGGTATTTCGCCGGGGACATCGACGAAGTGCGGGTCGCCAACATTTCCCGGCCGGCTGAATGGCTCCTGGCATCCTTCGACAACCAGCGCCCCGGAAGTACCCTGGTGGCGGTCGGGACGGAGGAGGTCGGGGAAGGCGAGAGCGGGCTGCCGGTCTTTTACCTGGGCACCGTGGCCCGGAACATCACCCTCGACGGGTGGATCGTGATCGGGGTGCTGGTCCTGCTGGCGGCACTCTCCTGGATCGTCTTTGTCGGAAAGGCGGTGATTCTGGCCATGAATGCCAAAGACAACCGGGGCTTTCTGGCGGCCTACGAGGAGGGGGAAGACCCGTTCGAGGTGGAGGATGAAGAAGAGGAATTCCCCAACTCCCCCATCTTCCGGGTCTATCAGACCGGGTGCGAGGAGATGCGCGACTACCTCAAGGTCGACCGGCTGGTCGGCAACAACGGGTATTCCCCCAAGGCGCTCAGCGCCCTCAAGGGCGGGCTCGAAAAGGCCTATGTCCGGGAAACCCAGCGGCTCAACGCATGGCTGGTGATTCTGACCATGACCATTTCCGGCGGCCCCTTTCTGGGGCTCCTGGGAACGGTCTGGGGGGTCATGAACACCTTCGCGGCCATGGCCGAAGCCGGAGAGGCCAACCTGATGGCCATCGCCCCGGGCGTGGCCTCGGCTTTGTCCACCACCGTCTTCGGGCTGCTGGTGGCGATCCCCTCCCTCTTTTCCTACAACTACCTGGCCACCAAGATCAAGAACATGACCGCCAACATGGCGGTCTTCATCGATGAACTGGCCATGCGAACCGAACTCGGCCCCGGAGAAAAGCCGTGAGACGACACCTGTTCGAGCACCAGTCCTTCGAGGACATCAATGTCACCCCGCTCCTCGACCTGGCGTGGACCCTGCTGGTGGTCTTCATTATCGCCATCACCGCGGCGGTGCAGGGGATTCAGGTCAACCTCCCCAAGGCGAGCGCCACACCCTCGTTGTCCAAGCCGCGGACCAAGGCGATCACCGTTCAGAACGGTGGTCAGATCTATCTCGACACCTTCCCGGTCACCATGGCCGAACTCGAGGCCCGGCTCAACCAGTACCGGGCCGCGGACCCCGATTTTCCGGTGGTGATCAAGGGGGACTCGAAAATCTATTACCAGCAGATCATTGATATCCTCGATCTGCTCCAGCGGCTCGATCTGACGCAGGTCGGCCTGGTGACCCAGAAACTGGTGAAATGAACCCGCCGAAAACGGCTGGGAAAGAGAACCCGAAAACATTTTTTGAGGGGCTATGAGCAAAAACCGAAAACACACCGGTGGCTGGAACCCGATCTGGGTGATCGTTCCCGGGGTCGTGATCCTGTTCATCCTGGTCGGCGCGGCGGTGGTCAGATTCGTGCTGTCCACCGACCCCGGCAAACGGCAGCGGCAGATCCAGTCGGTGACCCTGGTCAAACCGCCGCCTCCGCCCCCGCCCCGGGAAAAGCCGCCGGAGCAGAAGGTGGAGAAAAAAGAAGAGGTGATCGAAGAGCCGGAGCCCGAAAAGGAGCCGGAGCCGGAGCCGATGGAAAAGGACCCGTCGGATGAACCGCCTCCCGGGGACCAGCTGGGGCTGGACGCCGAAGGCGGAGCCGGCGGCGACGCCTTCGGTCTGGTGGGCAACAAGGGGGGGCGGGCCCTGATCGGCAGCGGAGGAGGATCAGGCTCCATGCTGAGCCGGTACGGATGGTACAACCGGCTGATCGAGGATGCCATCAACGAGCAGATCAAACGAATTATGGATAAAAACGGGAAGCTCTCCAAGGTCGAATTGAAGGTTCTGCTCGAGATCCACCTCGATCGCATGGGGAACGTCACCGGCTATTCGATTGAGAAATCCTCCGGCAATCCTCAAATGGATGACATCGTCCGGGAGGCGGTCTCCCTGGCGCAGATCGAGGAACCGCCCCCGGAAGGGATGCCGCGGGGGCTTCGGCTGAAGATCAACTGGCGCGGATAATTCAAATCAGAATCTGCGGTGGAGTTCGGAGAAAGAGGCGCAATGCGTGAGGTGCTGAAGCGGATGTGGATCGGTGTGTGGATGTTTTTGTTGATGTCCGGCGGGGCGTGGGCGCAGGAGGAGGCCCGACCGCCGTCCGGCGGTCCCGGCTCGGCGAACCCTCAGGCAAGCTCCCGGCCTTTGCCCGACGGCCCCGCCGCAGTGGAGGCCCTGATCGAAATCCTTCAGGAAAAGGCGGTGATCACACCGGAGGAGGCGGCGGTGATTCGGAACCGGCTGGACAGCAGGGAATTGCGGATGGAGGCCGACAAGGTCATTCGGATTATTCCGGAGCAGGATCAGAAAGAATATATGGAGATGATGACCCGGGAGGTTGCCCGGGAAATCAACGAAAATGTGAAAGCCGATGTGAAGCGGGAACTGAAAAAGGAGATCGCGTCTGATTTAACGACCGACCCCGGTTTTCTGGAAGAGGTGACCCCCAGGGCGCCGGAATGGGCCAAACGGATCCGGTTCGGGGGGGACATTCGGCTTCGGTACCAGGCCGACCAGTTCGACGAAAACAATACCGAATTCATTGCCGAACCCGGCAATCCCACTGAATTGATGAATACCCGGGAAGACCGCAACCGGGTCCGCTACCGGGTCCGGGTCTCGGCCGAGGCCAAGGTGACCGAGGACGTCTCGGTGGGGCTTCGGCTGGCCACCGGCAACGAAAAGGACCCGGTCTCCACCAACGACACTCTGGGCGACTACCTCAACAAAGACGGCATCAACCTCGACCGGGCCTATCTGCGATGGAACGCCTTTGAAGGGGCCGCCCTCTGGGGCGGGCGGTTTCCAAATCCCTTTTTCTATTCGGATCTGGTCTGGGACTCCGACGTCAACTTCGAGGGCGGGGCTCTCAGCTGGGAACGGCCGTTTACCGAGAAGCTGACCGGTTTTGCGTCCGCCGCCGCCATTTCCATACAGGAGGTCGAATTTTCCCGGGACGACAAGTGGCTCTACGGCGGGCAGCTGGGGGTCCGGTACAAACCGCGCAAGGACCTGATCTGGAAACTGGGGGCGGCCTACTACGACTATGATCGGATCACCGGCAAACGGATCGATCCGACCCGGCCGGAATCCGAATTCGATTTCACCCTGCCCGGGTTCCAGCAGAAAGGCAACCTGCTCATGGACATCGACCCCGGGGCGGATTTCCAGATGGCGCTGGCCGCCGACTATGACCTGATCAACCTCACCGGCACAGTGGAGATCGCCTATTACTACCCGATCTGGATCAATCTGCTGGCCGACTATGTGCGGAACATCGGGTTCGACGCCGATGAGGCGGCTGACAACACCGGCCTGGACAAAGATTTCATCGAGGAGATCACCGGCGCCGAGGGGTACCAGTTCGGCATCCTGGTGGGATATCCCAAAGTCCGGGACCGGTGGCAGTGGTCCACCAGCCTCTACTGGAAGCACCTGGAAAGCGATGCGGTGCTCGACGCCTTCACCGATTCCGACTTCCATCTGGGCGGCACCAATGCCGAGGGGTGGACCCTGACCGGTCAGATCGGTCTGGCCCGAAACATCTGGATGGGCTTCCGGTGGCTGACCGCGGATGAGATCACCGGCGATCCCCTGGCCATCGACATTCTCCAGATCGATCTGAACGCGGTCTACTGACACGGAGGGGCCATGAAACGCGTCCTGAAAATTCTGCTGATCCTCCTGATCGTGGTCTACGGCATCGGGGCGACGGCGTACCTTTTCATGCTCAAAAAGGATCATGAACAGGCCCGGGCCGACTGGGAGGCCGCCGTCCAGAGGCAGGAACGGAAATATGACTTGATCCACCGCAAGTATACCGATGCCAAGGCCCTGTCCCAGGAGCTGACCAAAATCCGCTATACCCTGGAGAGCCGAAACCAATCCCAGAATCAGGAAATCGACAAGTTCAAAGCGGTCCAGGCCGACTATGAAGCCAGGATAGCGGAGCTGAACCGAAAGATTGAGGCCGGGTCCGAAAACTGCAAGGACCGGGTGGCCGGGGTGCGGCGGGAGATTGAGCAGCTGAAGTCGGAAAAGGAAGCGGTGCAGAAGGCATTGAAGGTTCAGGCGGCCGAAAAAACCGAGGTGGAAGCGAATCTGCAGGCCCTCAAACAGGAAAAGCGGTCTGTAGAATCCCAACTGGAGAGAACACAGCGGCAGTTCAAACGGTGCGAAACGGACAATGCGGAGCTGGCCGAAATCGCCGAAGATCTCCTTTATGAATATGAGAACAAAGGGGTGATGGACGCTCTGATGGCCAAGGAGCCGGTGACCCAGATCAAGAAGGTGGAAGTCGAAAAGAAGATCCAGGAATATAAGGAAAAGATCGAGAAGGAAGCGATGCAATAGCCCAATTCGGAGGAAGGAAACCATTGGAGGAATGGAAACATGAAAAAATATATTCTATGTATATGGATTGTATTCGGGGTGTTATGCCTGTTGACCGTAGCGGTGTCGGCGATCGGGGCTGAAATCTCCCTCGCCTTTGAGGATGGGCAGAAAAAGCCGATTTCGGCTCCGGCGCTCACCCTCGATCCCGAAGACCCGTTTTATGTGGTGGTTCACATTTCGGATGTGAACCACCTGGCGGGTGCGGCTTTGACATTGGTGTTCGATTCGAATGCATTTTTCGCGGATGAGAAGCCGAATGCGAATCTCTTTTTTACGGCTGCAAGCGATCTGTTTGTCGAGGCCACCGACCCGGATACCGGCCAGAGGGCGACCCCTTCCATCGGAAACAAAAACACCCGGACCGGCGAGGTCCTGCTCGCCGGGGTCTGTCACCCGAGCGTGAGCGTTCCGAACGGGCAGGAAAAGGCATTGTTCAAGGTCAAATTCAAGGTTAAATCGGGGGCGGCGGACGGCACCTACCCCTTTTCATTACAGAAGACGAAGCTGACCTATTCGGCGGCCGGATGGAATAATGATGAAAGCCCGGTGCTGGTGAACAATGACCTATCGGGTATAACCGTGTCCCTGGCGGGGATTGAAGAAACGGTGGTGATCGGGGATGCCGCTTCGACCCAGCCGGAAGCGGAGGACCTGGTTGTTTTGAATGCGGACGGGGAGGATATTTCGGCGGCGCCGCTGGAGGCGGGGGCGGTTACCTTCAAGGTGGTCTTTGATCAGGTCATGGATGCGGATGTGGCGCCGACCGTTCAATTTGACGGCCCGGCAATTCAAAACGGGTTGATCACCACCGGGGCCGGCTGGGAAGCCGATGGAAAAACCTACCTCATCGGCGAGTATACTATCGGTGGTGATACCGGTAAAGGCGCCCACACGGTCGATGTGACCGGTGGACGGAACCCCTCCGGCGCCCAGATGGATCCGGCTCGGTTCTCCTTTGAGGTGGCCGACGTGACCCCGGCCCAGCCGACCGTCGACCAGTTCCTGGCGGTCGACGCGGACGGAAATCCGGTGTCCGGCTACCTCGGCCCGGGGACGTACACCTTCAAAGCGGTGTTCGATCGGGCTATGGATACGACCGTTGCGCCGGCGGTTCAATTTGCCACCCAGGAAATCCAGGAGGGGCTGATGACCACCGGCGCCGGATGGGGAACCGACGGGAAGACCTACGTCGTCGGCGCGTACACGGTAGACGGCGAAACCGGCGAAGGGGAGCATTCGGTGGAGATCAGCGGGGCCAGGGATGAATCCGGCGCCGACATGAACAGCGCCCGGTTCACCTTTTCGGTGAAGACCTTCACCCCGCCGCCTGAAATCGATCCGGCGGGCTATCCGGCCGGCTATGATCCGGCCTCGGCCGCCACCTATCCGCTGCTTTCCCATTTCCCCAGTCCGGCCGCCATCGAGCTGGCTCCGTCGGATACAGACCCCGGTCGGCAGTATTCCTGGAAGGTCGTGGATTCGGACGGGAATACGGCGGCCGGTCCCCGGGACCTGCCGGGGGACCAGAGCTATACCGTGGCCTCGGACACCCTGTTTGCTGCCGCCGGGGCCGGGGTCTACACGGTGGTGCTGACGGATGCGGCCGATTCCGGGCCGACCCCCGGGGAGATCAAGGTGCGGGTTCCGATGAAGCTGACGCCCCACGCCGATACCTTTCTGGTGGCGGACGGGGCCGCGATATTCACCGCCGCGGGGGGTCCGGCCGGCGACCTGTATCGGTTCGAGGTGCTCGATACGTCCGGCAGTCCGATCGCGTCTCCCGGTTTCGGCGGGTTCGAAGACCTGCCTCTCTCGGACCCCGACAACCTCTTCACCTTCGATCCGGGGGTGACGGACCCGGTCCCCTTCAAGGTCCGGGTTACCCTCACCGATGATTCCGCGGCCCGACCGCTCATCGATGCGGGGCTGGGAACGGCGGTCTCCGGCGAGCTTCTGCTCACCCCCCAGCAGACGATGCCCCCCGAGATCGACACCGCCGGGATGAACTATAATCCGGAAGACCCGGCCACCTACCCGCTCCTGGTCCACTTCACCGACGACGCCCAGATCATCTTTCATCCCAAGGATACCGCCGATAGCCGGCAGTACCGCTGGTCGGTGACCGACCGCACCGGGAAGGTATTCAAGGCCGAGACCCTGGCGGGGGACCGGGGGTACACCGTGAACGGGGAGGCCCTGATCGGGCTGGGGGCGGCAGCGGGGGTCTGTACCGTCCGGCTTCAGAACGCCTCGGGCGGAGATGATGCGGATGAAGTAAAGGTCCGGCTGCCCATGATGCTGGTGGCCGAAAAATACAAAAACCGCGACAACAAGCACTCGGGTGAGTACTACTTCAGCGAAAAGCAGGAGACCTTCACCGTCAAGGGCGGGCCGGCGGGTCTCTTCTATCGGTTCCGGATCATGGATTCCGACGGAAATGAAATGGAGGACCCGTCGGTGGTCGGGGCTTTCGATCAGGCCCCGATCTCGAATTCGTCCAATGGGCTGCGGTTTCTGAAGCCTTTGGACAAATCGATCGCCTTCAAGATTCAGGTGGAGTTGATTGAGGCGGATACCGATGCTGCGATTCCCCACCTTCGGGAGGCGGGGCTCGATTCAATCCTCTCCGGGGAGTTCCGCTTGAGCAACGGGGTCACCTTCAAGGGGAAAATCGTCGACAGCCAGGGAAAGGCGATTGCCGGGGCCCGAATCACCGCGGTCCATGACACCCGGTTGAAGACGGAATCGGATCGCAGCGGCTTCTTTACCGCCCCGATGACCCCGGCGCCCCTCTCCTGGACCGACGGCCTGATCTATCGCTTTGCGGTATCGGTGCCGGTGCTCGATGGGGACGGCCCCCGGTATCTCGACCGAATCATCACCGGGCAGGATATTCAAAACGGAAACATCGTCATGCGCCCCGTCACCGGCGGGCGGATCGACGGGCAGGTGCTTTGGGAGGATGATCCGCCGGACAGCATCCGGTACTGCGGCACCCTGGTCCGGCTCCGGTACGGGAACGGCTCTTATGCCCGGCATCCGGACGGGGGCGACCTGAGGGTGCTGGCGGATGAAAACGGTATATTCTCTTTTCCGATTTCCCAATCCCTGGTCCAGAAGGGTCCGTTTGCAGTCGAGGCGGTTAAACCCGGATACATCACCGGAGAAATCGAAAACATTGATCTCAATGCAGACCGCCGGGCCTATGCCGAGGTGCTCCTTCGGCCGATCACCCGGGTGTCGGTCCAGGGGGTGCAGCAGGGATCCGGAGTGGATGTAAAGGTTACGCTTCAGGCAGCGGCGGGGTACCGACCCGACGGCACGCCGTTTCGGGCCTTCACCGGCCGGCCTGAGGAGATCGAGGTGACGGACGGGGACGGCGGGACGGTTTCCCTTTCGTTCGACGGCGCCGCCAGGTCCTGGTGGTTCAGCCATCCGGGGGTGGCGCCGTTCGTCATTACGGTGTCCGCGGATGTGAGCGAGCTGGACGGGGCGGATGAGGGGTATGCCGCCCTGATGGTCTGGGAATACATCGGCGTGGATGCCGCCGAAACCGTCAGCCCGGTCGATTTTCCCAATTTTGCGGAAGGGACCGCCGCCGGCCCCTCGGATCATATCCGGGTGAAGCTGCCGGCCGGCGGCCTCGACGGGGAGATTCGCACCCGGATCGCCATGCACCTGAACACCGTGACGGTGGCGGATATTCCTCTGGAAACGGTGGTGGATGAGGACGGAAATGAAGCGGAAATCCCCCACAAGATCAACGGCTCGGATCGCATCGCCGGGGTGGAGATCACCGATGCCGACGCCTTGCTGGTGCCCGCCTCCGATATCGACCGACTGGAAGTGACCCTCAAGTTCAACAGCCAGGTCAAACCCGGCGATTTCGAGGAAGGCCGGTTCCGGGTCTTTACGGCGGACAGCCTCAAGGACATGGCGGCCGGACAGTTCCGGCCCTTCGATCCGGAGGCGGGGCTTACCGGGATACCGTCGGATCGGCTTTTACGGCCCGTCGACTACGATGCCAAGGAGGTGACCTTCCGGGTCGACCGGCCGGGGGTCTTCGGAATCGGGGACGACTTTGACGGGGACGGGATCGCCGACATCGACGATGCCTTTCCCTTCGATTCCGAAAAGACGGCGGACACCGACGGCGACGGGATCGCCGATGAGATCGATCCGGATGACGACGGCGACGGGGTCCCGGACGAGGAGGACGCCTTTCCCAAGGATCCGGAGGAATGGCTCGACACCGATGAAGACGGGATCGGCAACAATGCGGATGAAGACGACGACGGCGACGGCATTCCGGACGAGGAAGACCCCTTTCCCCTGGACCCATTGGGAACTGTCGATACCGACCGGGACGGCATGCCCGATTACTGGGAGGAGGAGAACGGATTCGATCTGATGGACCCGACCGATGCGGATGGGGATGCCGATTTCGACGGGGTGACCAACCTGGAGGAGTACCGGAACGGAACCGACCCCCAGGGGCTCATTCTGGATCGGCCGGTGCTCCGCGCCCCGGAGGACGGGGCCGAAGGGGTGTCGCTCACCCCGGATCTGGAGATTCGGGATTATCCGCTGAACCGACTGTACAAGCATTCCCGCACCACCTGGCAGATTCTTCATATTCCGGGCGATTACGCCCTGACCCTGGCCGATATCCTGGATGAGGACGGGAATGTTCTGGCGGAATATGAACCCCTGATCCTGTTCGAGGCCACCAGCCGGGTCTATCTGAACCGGTTGCCGGTCCCCAAATACCTTCTTGAACCCGGGAAGACCTATCATTGGCGGGCCCGGCTGTCGGTGTATGAAAAGGAGCTCTACGACAACCTGATCGTAAACCCCTATCTCGACATCGACAAGGAGGAGATCCTTCGGGACTACGAAATCATGACCGAGTGGGCCGACACCCACCGGATCGGGACGACCCTGGACACCGACGACACAGACGGCAACGGCATCCCCGATGCTTATGAGATCAACGTGCCGGTGCTGGATGATGTCTTCATCGGTCCCGACGGAAAGCCGATCTGCTCCCCGTTCATCAAGTCGGCCTATGCCGCCGGCGCCGGAGACTATTCGGATCTTCAGGTGGGTTTCAAGACCTTCGACAAGGAGCCGGTCACCCCTGCCGGATACCGGATCCGGGGCATTCAGCCGCTCTCCCGGGAAGAGGCCCGGTTCGATCACGAAGAGACCCTGCCCGAGGATCTTCCCTTCGGGCTGTTCACTTTCGTGGTCACCCTGGATGACCCGGAGACCCGGGACGAGGAGATCGAGGTCTTTGTCCATTTTTCAGAGCCGGCGCCCAGCGACTATGTCTGGTGGAAATACGACGCCCGGGAAGGGTGGTACCCGTATGACCGGGCCACCTTCAGCTACGACCGGAAATCGGTACGGCTTCGGCTCAAGGACGGCGAATACGGGGATCAGGACGAAACCCGAAACGGTATCATCATAGATCCGTCAGGACTCGCCCCCGCCTCTGCGGCATCCGACAATGGCGAAGGCAATGATGGCGACGGAGGGGACAACGATGTCATTAACGACGATGCTTCTGGTTCTGATAGTGGTGGTGGCGGTGGTGGGAGTTGCTTTATATCCGCGGTAACCGCGGAAGGCGCTCCCGAATCCGAGGGCCGGCATCGATATGCGGCCGGCCGTTGGATCGACGCCGTCGGTGCATTTTTTAACCGATTTTAAACCGTAATTTCACCGGTTTTTAACAAAAACCTGTAGAAAAAGCCAAACCTGTCGTGAGGCAGGGACGGAAAGCCACGGGTCTTATGATGAGACAGCCGGGTTGCCTGAAAGCGGGCGGCCCGGCTGTTTTCATTTTCGGGGATTGGAAAAGGAGGTGATAGGGGATACTGAAGGAGGAAACGCTGTCGGATCATGTCTGAAGGCGGGTTCATTGCAATGGTTTAAAAAAAACCCATGCATCCATATTTTACACAGGAGAAAGGAATATGCGGGTGAAAAAGGCGATATTAATAATTTACTTTTTATGTATGGCAGTATGTGCCGGTAATGCGCAGGCCGGCTGCCTGTATCCATGGTCTGAAACCCCCACCATTGCGGATGCGGATGATCAGGGGAAAGCAGCCACCGATATTCTCGGGGCCTGGCATGTCTATGAGAATGGGAATCATTATTTCCGGATGGACATTGAAGCCGCACCGAGCGCGGATGATTTCGCTGGATTGTACGGCATCTATATCGATTCGAAGATGGGGGGCGCCAGCGGAGCCGACATCGAATATGTTCCCCGGGATTTGACCGGCATCGATTATATCCTCGACAGCCACTACGATCCGAATAGAGGTGGTTGGAATGCCAATGACTACCACTATGGATGGAACGGCCAATATTTTGACAGAACCGAGCCGGATGCGGCCCAGCAGAATGAAAATGGCGGAACCACTCTTGAATGGATGATCTCCGATGAGGACATCAGCGGGGTGTTCACCTGGTGGGCGGCGACCCATGACGATGGATCCGAAACCCCTGAATATGCGTATGATATTACCAGCCAGGTCTTCGCGGTTCCGATCCCCGGCACCCTGGTTCTGCTGGGTGCCGGCCTGATCGGGGTGACCGGATGGAAGAGGCGGAAACAGCAGCGATAAGACACTATCGAAGATTCGCGGGTATTCTCCTGTCGAATCCTCTTTGGGGCGATTCCGGGTTTTCCTCCTTTAGATAGGGATCACTTTCTGAACAGTCATCCGAGCGCCGAGCGGTTTCCTTTCAGACGGAAACGGGCTTCTTTTCAACTTCAGGCGGAGCGGGCATAGGCATCGGACCGGAATCGCTCCATTCCATTTCGCCGTTCGTTTCTTTACCTAATTTATAAAAAAGCGGTGCCGCCGGACTATCTTTTGTCCGGCGGCACCGCTTTTTTTTCCGCAGATCCTGTCGGCTCAGTCGGAACCCCGGGAGGGAGTTCAAAAAGGCTACGCCCTTGGAGAAAGGAGGTATGGATCCTCTGGCGGGTTTGGTAAAGATTGGAGGGGGGATTTCTAAATATCCCCCCTTTGCCTTTTGCGAAACCGAAGCCTCGTCATTCAGGCAATACCTGATCAATCAAATGGATATTCAAAGAAAATTAGCCCGAGGTTAAATGTTTGTAAAAAAACCCTTACCGGACTCTTCAGCAACCGGTTGGACCCCTTCTCAGGAAAAAAGAAAAGGAAATGACGAGATCCCGCCCTACTCCTCCGGTTCCGTCTGAACCCTGAACACCGGGTAGCCTCGATAGCAATGAACCGCCTCGATCAATCCGCTGATTCCGTTGAATTCATATTCGGGGATTTTCAGGGGCTGTTTTTTATAACAAATGCATGCTTTGCACATGGTCAGGTCGTTCCACCGTGCGGCTATTGACAGGCAATGATCATAAAAATGGCAATCATATTTTCTCATTGGAGTCTCCTGTTTGGATCGAAGCATTTCATGGGCAACCGAATAGCCGCATTGCGTTAAGCGATGATTAGGATTTTTGGATTTCATCAAAATTTAATCGGCGCCTAATCCGTATTTAATCATCCCATGCGAACATCGTTCAGGGTTTTAGGAGTCGGAGGTTTCAAGATGAACCAACCCATCTGGTCAGGGAAAAGCAAATGAACGGCAATTGGCTCTTGTGTGATTTTCATATTCACACCGATTTCAGCGACGGCGTGCTTCCCCTTCGGGAGGTTGTCGACTTATATGGAAGCAAGGGGTTCGACGTCATCGGCGTGTCGGATCACATTCTGGATACCGGCACGTTGAAGCGGTGCCTGGATGCGGGGCAGGACCCGCATGTGGTGATAAAGGAGGAATATCCGGATTACCTGCATGCCCTCTGGCAGGAGGCCCGAAGGGCCTGGGAATCTTTCCGGATGCTGTTGATTCCGGGAACCGAAATCACCAACAATGCGGACGGCTATCATATCCTGGCGGTGGATTCCAAAGCCTTTATCGATCCGGGCGGTACGGTGGAGGAGATCGTTCAGGGGATTCATAAACAAGGCGGCATTGCCATCGCCCCGCACCCCCATTGGGGTTCCAGAAACGATACCAATGAGTTGATGCATATCTGGGCCAACCGGGTCCGGTACGCCCCCCTGTTTGATGCCTGGGAGGTCGCCAATCGCGACGACCTGTTTCCGGTGGTGGGCCTCAAAAAATTCAATTACGTGGCCAACTCGGATTTTCACGAACGCCGACACCTCTATTCCTGGAAGACCCTCCTGAAATGCGAGAAGAACACCGAAGCGGTCAAGCAGGCGATCCGCCGGAATGAGGGGGTTTCGATCTATCTGTTCAGAGAGGATAAGGTGCTGGAATAGTCGCACGCGGTTCCGATGAGTCACCAATTCCGTCCATAGCCCGGCCGGGAGGGTACCGGACGAGAGCAATGCCGATCGGCGGTATGCCGAGCTCTCCAGGCCGGGAGTTATGGGGAACATACGTCCATTTGTGCCGTGATTGGCTTGACAATTCGGGATCTTCGTATTACCCCTGTGGCAACCATCAGGAACGGCACGCACAATGAAAAAAAGGTACACCCTCACTTACCGGCAGAAACAAGACCTCATTCAACAGATCGGATTGCATCTGCAAAAGGAAACTTCGCAAATTATTTCTGCCTATGTTTTCGGCTCATTCAATTCGAACAACCCCTTTGCAGATGTCGATGTGGCAGTGCTGCTTCGGGAAAACCCCGCCGCACCGCTGGAATTTGAACTGAACATTGAGAACAGCCTTGAGGAGACTTGCCGTTTGCCGGTCGATATGCGGGTCGGGATCTCTTCCATCGGAACCTGCGACATTTCAGGTCCGGATGGGTGGGAATACCCGTTGCCGCCGGCTTTGCCGGCGATCACTTCTTCCAGCCGCATGACCAAGGCTTTCATGGTTTCGGCTTGGGCATACAGCTCTTCGGAGGCGGAGGCGGTCTCCTCGGCAATGGCCGCATTTTGCTGCACCACCGTGTCCATGCGGGCGGCCGCGTCCTGAATCTGCCGGATATCCGAGGCCTGCTTTTGAGAGGCGCCGTGGATTTTTGAAACCAGATGGCTGATGTCCCGGCTTCGGGTCGATGCTTCCCGAAAGGCTTCCACGGTGATCCCCACCATTTCATCGCCCTGCTTCATTTTGGCCACGGCGGATTCGATCAGATCGCCGGTGTTTCGGGCTGCTTCGGCAGCCTGCAGAGCCAGATTTCGAACCTCCTCGGCCACCACTGAAAAACCGGCCCCGGCGCTTCCGGCCCGGGCCGCTTCCACCGCAGCATTCAGGGCCAGCAGGTTGGTCTGGAAGGCGATGGCGTCGATGGATTTGACGATGACGAAGATTTTTTCCCCGGTTTGAATCATCTCTTCCATGGAAGCCACCAGCCGCCGCATGGAGGCATTCGCTTCGTCAAAAACCGTTTCGGCGTCTTGGGCGAGTCGATTCGTCTGCCGGGCATGGTCGGCGTTGTCCCGGGTCATGTTCGCCATCTGTTCCAGTGAGACGACCGTCTCCTCCAGTGATCCCGCCTGCCGGGAGGACCCGGCGGAGAGCGACTGGTTGGAGGCCGAAATCTCGGTCGCCGCAGAGGTGACCTGTTCGGCGCCCCGGCCCAGGTCGTTCATCATGGATCTCAGCGGCCGGACAATGCTTTTCGAAAAAAAGAAGAACGCCAGAAGGATTCCCGCTGAGACGGCGGTCAGGAAGAGAATGGCGGCCCTTCGCTGCCGGTGAAGGTTAGCGGAGAGAGCCTTTTCGATCTGAGCCACGCGGTCTTTCGAACGGGCGACATTCTCGGCCGCCGATTCCCGCATCTCCTGCAATGTCTGGGCGAGTTTCCGGGCCTGCCGGTCGATGGTATCATCGGTTTCCGCGAACAGGCCGTCGATCCGCCGGGTTTCGGCGCCGCTGGTCTCAATCAACTGCTTGAGCCGGGTGTTCA
>CAZNLT010000022.1:0-47291 GCA_964573705.1 uncultured Desulfobacterales bacterium | reverse complement strand
CTGGACGAGAAGTTCGCCTACAACATCATCAAGCAGGTGGGCAACTACGGCGAAGTGTTTGAACGAAACGTGGGCCCCGATACCCCCCTCAAACTGGAGCGCGGCATCAACGCCCTCTGGACCGAGGGCGGCCTGATGTACTCCCCGCCGTTCAAATAGAATCGGTATGACCGTATAAACCGGCTTCTGGCAGGACGAACCCGCCCTGCCAGAAGCCGAATCCCATTTCTTTTTTTCCCACAGGTTTTTCATGCGGCAGGAACAGACCATTCCCGAGGAACCCGGCGGCCTCCCTCCCTCCCGGAACGCCGATGTCGATGCCGAGTCCCCGGAGACCGACACCGCTTTCTGGCAGGACCCGGACAAGCGGGCCATCATCTTCCAGGGGGTGGCCCTGGCCGTGGTCCTCCTGGTGGGATACTATCTCTTTTCCAACACCCTGGCCAATCTGGAGCGCCAGAACATCGCCACCGGCTTCGATTTTATGGACAAGGAAGCCTCCTTCGAGGTAGGGGAATCGCTGATCCCCTATTCGGCGGCCGACACCTATGCCCGGGCTTTGCTGGTGGGGGTGCTCAATACCCTCAAGGTCTCCGTCATCGGCATCATCCTGACCGTGATCATCGGCACCCTGGTAGGCATCGCCCGGCTCTCCACCAACTGGCTGCTTTCCAAAATGGCCGGGGGCTACATCGAGGTGCTCCAGGACATACCGGTCCTCCTTCAGCTTTTTTTCTGGTATGCCATTTTTTACGAAGTCTTCCCCTCGCCGCGGCAGGCCCTTCACCCGATCACCGGGGTCTTTGTCAGCAACCGGGGGTTGGTTTTTGCGGTCCCCGAATCTCACCCGGTTCATACCGCCATGGGGATCGCTTTTCTGGTCGCCTGTGCGGCAGTCTTTTTCCTGCGCCGTTGGGCTCGACGCCGGCAGATGAAAACCGGTCGGATATTCCCGGTTTTCCGGGTCTCCCTGATCGTGCTGATCGGTTTTCCCCTGGCGGTATGGCTTCTCGGGGGCGCGCCCACCAAGATGAACGTTCCCGAGCTTCGGGGCTTCAACTTCCAGGGCGGCATCAACCTGAGTCCGGAATTCGCGGCCCTGCTGATGGGCTTGGTGCTGTATACCTCCGCCTTTGTGGCCGAGATCGTCCGGGCCGGCATTCAGTCGGTCAGCATAGGACAGACCGAAGCGGCCCTGTCCATCGGGCTTCGGCCCGCTCTGGTGCTCAACCTGGTGATCCTGCCCCAGGCCCTGCGGGTGATCATTCCGCCCCTGACCAGTCAGATGCTCAACCTGACCAAAAACAGCTCCCTGGCTTTGGCCATCGGCTTTCCCGATTTTGTCTCGGTGGCCAACACCACCCTTAACCAGACCGGCCAGGCCATCGAGGGGATCGCCCTGATCATGGCAGTCTACCTGTTTTTCAGCCTGCTCACCTCGGCTTTCATGAACTGGTATAACCAAAAGGCCCGACTCGTGGAGCGATAAACCATGACCGACGCAACCCATTTTACCCGTCCGGAACCGGAAACGGACGAGATCAAACCCCCGGTGACCGAGGTCGGGGTCATCGGCTGGATCAAGGCCAACCTCTTCAACACCTGGTACAACTCGGTGCTCACCCTGGCGGTGCTCTTCGCCCTCTGGCAGCTGGCCCCGCCCCTGGTGGAATGGGCCTTTCTCGACAGCCGCTGGTTCACCGACAGCCAGGCCTGCCGAACCACCGACGGCGCCTGCTGGTCGATCATTCCCAACAATATCCGGTTCATCCTCTTCGGCTTTTATCCCCCTTCGGAACAGTGGCGGCCCCTGCTGGCGATGATCCTGCTGGTTGCGCTGCTGTTCATTTCCCGAAACCGGCGTTTCTGGCGCAAACCCCTGGCCTATGCATGGCTGGGCGGGCTGATGGTGATGGGAATTCTGATGCGGGGCGGCATTCTCGGCCTCAACCCGGTGGAAAGCGCCCAGTGGGGCGGGCTGCCGCTGACTCTGATGCTCTCGGTCTTCGGCCTCACCGCGGCCTACCCCCTGGGGGTGGTGCTGGCCCTGGGGCGCCAGTCCCGAATGCCGACCATCAAATCGCTCTGCGTCATCTATATCGAGCTGATCCGGGGAGTGCCGCTGATCAGTCTGCTCTTTATGTCGGCGGTGATCTTTCCGCTGTTTCTGCCGGAAGGGATCACCATCAACAAAATCCTCCGGGCCCAGGTGGCCATCATCCTCTTTACCGCGGCTTATGTGGCCGAGGTGGTCCGGGGAGGGTTGCAGGCCATCCCCAAGGGCCAGTACGAAGCCGCCGATTCCCTCGGCCTCAACTATTTTCAGACCATGCGGCTGATTATTCTGCCCCAGGCCCTCAAGATCGTCATTCCGCCCACGGTGAGCGTGCTTATCTCCGCTTTCAAGGACACCTCCCTGGTGGTCATCATCGCCCTCTATGATATTCTCAAAACCACCCAGTCGACCCTGTCCAACCCCAAATGGATGGGCTACCCCACCGAGGCCTACCTCTTCCTGGCCGTGGTCTATTTCATCTGCTGTTTTTTCATGTCCACCTTCAGCCGAAAACTGGAGCGGGATTTGGCCACTTAAGAACCGATAAGGAGATCCATCAACCCATGACCGATACCGTCCCCCCCACCGATGCCGAAACCCCGCCGACCGACCCGGTTCAGGTGGACCAGAACGAGGCCGTTATCAAAATCATCGGGATGCACAAGTGGTTCGGGGATTTCCACGTCCTCAACGACATCCACCTCGATGTGCGGGCCAAAGAGCGGATCGTCATCTGCGGCCCCTCCGGATCGGGCAAATCGACCCTCATCCGGTGCATCAACCGGCTGGAGGAACACCAGCGGGGCAAGATCATCGTGGACGGGATCGAGCTGACCAACAACCTCAAAAAAATCGAAAAAATCCGGGAAGAGGTGGGGATGGTGTTCCAGCACTTCAACCTGTTTCCCCATTTGACTATCCTGGATAACCTCACCCTGGGCCCGATCTGGGTGCGCAAGGTCCCCAAAAAAGAGGCCGAAGAGACCGCCATGTATTATCTGGAAAAGGTCCACATCGCCGAACAGGCTCAGAAATTTCCCGGCCAGCTCTCCGGCGGCCAGCAGCAGCGGGTGGCCGTGGCCCGCAGCCTCTGCATGAAGCCCAAGGTGATGCTCTTCGACGAGCCCACCTCCGCCCTCGACCCGGAAATGGTCAAGGAGGTCCTCGACGTCATGATCAGCCTGGCCCGGGAGGGGATGACCATGATCGTGGTCACCCATGAAATGGGCTTCGCCAAAAGTGTGGCCCACCGGGTGCTTTTCATGGACTTCGGCAAAATCGTCGAAGAGAATACCCCCGACGAATTTTTCGATAATCCCCAGCATGAACGGACGAAGCTGTTTTTGAGCCAGATTTTGCACTGAGCATTTATCTGCCTCCCCTGTCTGAACCGCAGATAATCTTGATGAATATGATGACGCAGATGAACTTGTTTACGTCATCCGGGTAATATGCGGTCGCGGTGGTTAGATCGGCGTTTGTGCTGGTTGATGATTCTTTTGAATTCGAGGCGATTTGCGCCGAAATTGAGCAGAAGGCCAAGGTCAAGGCGGTAGGCTTCCAGATAATTGAGGCACTGGGCGAGGTGGATATTTTCCAGCCGACTGATCGCTTTCAATTCGACCATGATTTTTTCGGCTACCAGAAAATCAACCCGGCGGGTGCCGATTTTTACACCTTCGTAATGGATGTCCATGTCCAGTTCCCGGACGAATGAAATCCCCTGCCTTTCCATTTCAATCTTGAGCGCCCGCTGATAGATCACCTCCTGGAAGCCGTTTCCCAGTGCATTGTGAACCTTCATGGCACAGCCGATAATATTGCCGGTGATGTCGGAAAACGGGTATTCGGGGGGCATATTCGTCTCCATTGAGCGATGGATTGTCTAAATTGATTGCATGTCTGAACCGCAGATAATCATGATGAATCAGATGGACTATGATGATCTTTATCTACGATAGTGCCAAATCACCTTTTTTTGGATTCCATCACCTTCCATACCACACTGATAAAATCAACAAAACCGATTGCTTTCCATTTTCAGCCTACCCTCTCCAATCTCGCACCTCATGGTTTTTCAACACCAGACGATGCAATCCGCCATCTGCGTCATCAAAATCATCAGGATTATCTGCGGTTCAGACAACGAAAATATTCACCCATTTTTCACCCAACCTTCATCATTAATTCATCCACAGCCGCTATTCATCCTTCCCAGACAGGAAATTCATAAATCCTTAAAACCCAGGAGGCAAAGATGAAAAAGGCACTACAGGCGATGGCAATCTGTCTGGCAATGGCGTGCGGCGTATCGGCACCGGCCGATGCGGAAAACAGCCCGGAACGAACCCTCTCCCCCTATTTCTTCATTCAAAGCGAAGATGCGTCAACCGACCGGTTTCCGCTGCGAAGTACCGAAGTGCAGGCGGACATCAGCGGGGTAATCGCCGAGGTGACTGTGCGGCAGCGGTATACCAATGACGGGGGCAGCCCGATTCACGCCAGCTATATTTTTCCGGCATCCACCCGGGCCTCGGTCCACGGCATGGTGATGACCATCGGAGAGCGGATCATCACCGCCCAAATCAAGGAAAAGGCGGCGGCCCGGCAGACCTTTGAAGCCGCCAAACGGGAAGGCAAAAGCGCCTCTCTGCTGGAGCAGCAGCGACCCAATGTCTTTTCCATGGAGGTGGCCAACATCCTGCCGGGGGATGTGGTGGATATCGAGCTACACTATACCGAACTCCTGGTGCCCACCGACGGCACCTATGAATTCGTCTACCCGACGGTGGTCGGCCCCCGTTATTCCAATATGCCGGAGGCAGGCGCGCCCCGGAGCGAACAATGGGTGCAGAACCCTTATCTGAAGCAGGGGGAGGATCCCAAGACCGAATTCAACATCACCGTCAACCTGTCCACCGGAATGCCGCTTCAAGAAGTCTCCTGCAAGACCCACGACACCGACATCGAATACCGAAGCGAATCTGCGGCCCGCCTGTTCCTGGTCCGGCCCGAAGATTTCGGCGGCGATCGGGATTTCATTCTTCACTACCGTTTGGCGGACAAACAGATCGCCTCGGGCCTGCTGCTTCACGAAGGCGAATCGGAAAACTTTTTTCTGCTGATGGTGCAGCCTCCGGAACGGGTGCGGCTCACCGACATTCCGGACCGGGAGTATATCTTCGTGGTGGATGTCTCGGGCTCCATGAATGGATTTCCCCTCAACACCGCCAAGGACCTGCTGCGGGATCTCATCGGCGGACTTCGGGCCACCGACACCTTTAATGTAGTGCTCTTCGCAGGGGGATCGACCCTCATGTCTCCCCATTCGCTGCCGGCCACTCCGGCCAACATCGACCAGGCGATTCGCGTGATCGACGACCAACGGGGCGGCGGCGGCACGGAACTGCTGAAGGCGATGAACCGCGCCCTGGCCCTGCCCAAGGATGAACACCGCTCCCGGAGTGTGCTCATCGTGACCGACGGCTATATCCATGCGGAGAGGGAAGTGTTCGAGGCGATTCAGGAAAATCTGAACCGCACCAATGTCTTCGCCTTCGGCATCGGGAGCAGCGTCAATCGATTTCTCATTGAGGGCATGGCAAAATCGGGGCAGGGGGAACCCTTCGTGGTCACCGGACCGGGGGATGCGGCTTCGAAGGCGACCAAATTCAGAGAATATGTATCTGCGCCGGTGTTGACCGATATTCAAGTACAAATGAATGAATTCGAAACCTTCGACATCGAACCGCCGGCCATTCCCGACGTGTTTGCCCAGCGGCCGGTCATCCTCTTCGGAAAATGGCGGGGGGACCGCACCGGCACCATCACCCTGAGCGGCATGTCCGGAAAGGGGGAATACCGCAAAACCTTTTCGGTGGCGGACACCGACCCTTCGCCGGTCAATGAACCGCTTCGATACCTCTGGGCCCGCACCCGCATCGCCCGCCTTTCCGATTTCAATCCGCAAAAAGGCGATCCGGAAAACCGGGCCGAAATCCTCACCCTCGGCCTAACCTACAATTTGCTCACCGCCTATACCTCTTTTGTGGCGGTGGACGAGGTGGTTCGCAATCCCGAAGGCAAAGGTGAAGACGTGAAACAACCGCTTCCCCTGCCCAAAGGCGTATCCAATCTGGCGGTGGGCGGAACGGTGAACCGGGTGCCGGAGCCGGATCTCATCCTGTTGGCGATTCTGGCTGCGGGGATGATGCTCGGGGTCCATCTGCGTCGAAACAACCGGAAAAGGGCGTGAACCCGATGCATCTGCACAGGGGAATTCCCCGGCACTGGGTAGTCAACAGCCTCTTCTTTCTGATCATCGCCGCCGCGGCCGTCTGGCT
This sequence comes from uncultured Desulfobacterales bacterium, assembly GCA_964573705.1. GTDB lineage: Bacteria > Desulfobacterota > Desulfobacteria > Desulfobacterales > Desulfococcaceae > JAABSQ01. The sequence goes on along the minus strand of CAZNLT010000022.1, from coordinate 40,892 downwards.
GAAATCCTTTTACAGCCGGGCAGGCAGCGAGGACCTGGGCTGGACGCTTCGGCCCACGGCCTGGGTCGCCGAGGCGATTTCCGGGACGGCTTTTTCGGCGGAAACAGGGGCCGGATGGGTGAGCCACGACCGCCGGTTTGTCATCGCCCCGGCCTGCGCCGGGATCAACTTCCTGATCATCGCCTGGCTGACCGCGGCCTGTTCAGGGGTGCACCGGTTCAAAAGTGCGGCCGAAAAATCGCTCTGGCTATCAGTCAGTGTAATATCGGCCTTCGGGCTGACCGTCGGGGCGAATGGGCTTCGGGTGGTCCTCTCCATCCTGCTCTACGACACCGGGGCCCACATCGGCCCCCTCACCCCGGACCGGCTCCACCGAGTGGCGGGTGCATCGGTTTACCTGATATGTCTGTATCTTTTCCACAGCTCCATTTCGTGGCTTTCGGACCGATGGGCCGGCGGCGTCAAAATGACCGTCCCCCGTGAAGGTCGAATTTCCCGCAGGGACACCCTTCGGCCCCTGGTCTGGTATCTGGCGATCGCCCTCGGCGTTCCCCTGCTGAATGCCGCCTACCGCCGATCCCCCGGGCAATTTTTAGAGCATGCGGGGACGGTGCTGGCGGTCGGACTCGGAATTTTCGCCCTGATTTCCGCGGCACAATGGGGTTGTCACCGGGTGAGAAAGCGGCTACGATCCGCCCATACCATCGTTTGAGGGAGACTCGCCATGAAACCCGCAATTCTGATCGTAGAGGATGAACCGGCCATTGTCGACACCATCCAGTACGCCCTGGAAACCGAAGGCTTCGAAACCGTCTGCGCCGGTGCGGGCGGCCCGGTGGTGACCCTGCTGTCGGAAAGGCGGATCGATCTGATCGTACTCGATATCGGCCTTCCCGACATCAACGGCATCGAACTGTGCAAAGAGATTCGAAAGCATTCTTCGGTGCCGGTGATCTTTTTGACCGCCCGGTCCGACGAGGTGGACCGGGTGGTGGGGCTGGAGATCGGCGGAGACGACTACGTCACCAAACCCTTCAGCCCTCGAGAGCTGACCGCACGAATCAAGGCGGTGCTGCGGCGCACCTGCGCCTCCGCGGGGTCCGAATCGCCCCCGGCCTTTGCCGTGGCGGAGGCCAAGCGGCAGATCTGTTTTTTCGGGGAGGCCCTGGCCCTGTCCAAACATGAATACAACCTCCTCAAAGTCCTGATTTCGCGGCCCGGGGCGGTCTTCAGCCGGGACCGGCTCATGGATCTGGCCTGGGAGGAGCCGGAGGCCAGCATGGACCGGACCGTGGACACCCACATCAAGAACATTCGGGCCAAGCTGAAGGCGGTCCGTCCGGATACAGAGCCGATCGTCACCCACCGCGGAGTGGGCTACTCTCTGAAAGAGAATTTATGAAACTGGGCACCCGCATCTTTTTCTGCTACCTGATCATCTTCGCCGTCTGCTTCACCGCCCCCTTCAACTGGATTTTCGACACCCTTCGCATCCGCTACCTGGAGGGGGTGGAGGATTCCCTGGCGGACCAGGCCAACATCCTGGCGGCACTGGCCGGAATGGAGTTCGAGGACGGCGCCTTTGATCCGGAAAAATGGTATAGCCTGTTCGACCGGATTCACGACCGGCCGATGTCGGCCCAAATCTATAAACTGTTGAAAGACCGGGTGGATGTGCGGATCTACATCACCGACGCCGCCGGGGTGATCCGGTTCGATTCCGAATCCCGGGAGACCCTCGGGGAGGACTACGCGATCTGGCGGGATGTCCGCCTCACCCTGCGCGGAGAATACGGGGCCCGGGCCACCCTGGCCGACGAATCCGACCCGACCTCGACGGTCCTCTTTGTGGCGGCCCCCATTCGGGTTCGCGGGGAGATCGCCGGGGTGCTGACGGTGGCCAAACCCACCGTCAACATCAAATACTTTCTGAAAAAAGCCAAACCCCAGATCCTCGGGATCGGCCTGCTCTACCTGCTGGCGGCCACCCTGCTCAGCTTTCTGGTCTCTTTTCTCCTCACCCGGCCCATTCAGCGCCTGATTCAGTACGCCCGGGACATTCGGGACAACCGACGCCCGCCGTTCCCCAAACTGGACCGCACCGAAATCGGTGAACTGGGCGGGGCCTTTGAAGAGATGCGGGAAGCCCTGGAAGGAAAGCGGTATGTGGAGCAATACGTTCAGAACCTCACCCACGAGATCAAAAGTCCGCTGTCGGCCATTCGGGGCGCGGCAGAACTGATGGCGGAACCGATGGCGGAGTCCCGGCGCACCCGGTTTCTGGCCAATATTCAGGAGGAGTCCCGCAGGATTCAGCAGATCGTCGACCGCATGCTCGATCTGGCGGCCCTGGAAAACCGAAAGACACTCGACCGGGTAGAAACGGTCCGGCTTTGCCCGTTGATTCGAACGGTGTTGGAGAGCAAAGGGCCGCTGGTCTCCAAAAAACAGCTGACCACCCGAACCGACGTCCCGGAAAACCTTCGGGTAGAGGGGGACGGATTCCTGCTCCACCAGGCGGTCTCCAACCTGGTCCAGAACGCGGTCGATTTCAGTCCCGAGGGAGGCGCGGTCAAAATCTCCGCAAAGGCCGACGGCGATCATGTGCGCATCGCCGTCAAAGACCAGGGGCCGGGAATCCCTGAATTCGCCAGGGAGAAGGTTTTTGACAAGTTTTTCTCTCTTCAACGACCCGGAAACGGCAAGAAGAGCACCGGTTTAGGTCTCAACTTCGTTCAGGAGGTGGCGGTTCTGCACGGAGGCCGGGTGCGGCTGGAGGATCGGAAGGGAGGCGGCATCACGGCGATCATCGAGGTACAGGCGCCTCGCTCTGCGACTCCGCAGGGAAAAGGCGAAAAACCGGATGTCCGCTAAGACAGGACCGGCCGGCCTGAAGGGCCGCCCCTGCATCCCCTTCAGGCCGTCGGGGGTCCGGGTTTTTCAGGACGGAAGCGAACTTTTTTCTGAGGCTTTTCCCACAATCAGTCGGAGCAGATTCTTGCCCCCGTCCCGGCGGTACTCGACCTCATCGGTGAACTGTCGAATCAGGTGAATGCCGAGGCCGCCGATCTTTCGTTCGGAAAGGGGGACGGCCAGAATGGGTTCGGAGACGGTGAGCACATTAAACGGCGCACCGGAATCCTCGATTTCGATGATAAACCGCTCCCGGTCATCCAGCAGACAGCGCAAGACCACGTCTCCTGCCGCCTTCGGATAGGCATACTTGAACACATTGACCAGGGCCTCTTCCACCGCCAGTCGAATCAGACCGATCTTTTGGTCGCCAAAGGCCTGCTCTTTGGCAGACCCGACGACGGACTCGATAAATTGGTGAAGGTGGCTCCGGGTGGCGGGGAAGGTGACTTGTGATAGAGTCGTCACTGGTCTTGCTCCATGAATCTTCGGTTCACATTCCGGCGAGGGTTGCACCCGGGTTCGCCGTCCCGGGTCCCACCGGCGAAAACGGGGCGCCGGTGGGAATCACCGGTGCTTGTCCCGGCGGTCAGGTGGCGAGCACCGCTTCTTCTTCCGAGTCGTAGATATTAAAAAGGGAGTAAAATCCCGACACCTTGAATACCTCCTGAACCACGCCCCGCAAGCCGACAATGGCCATTTCACCGCCGGTAATCTCCATTTTTTTGGCCGCCTTCATGATCACCCGAAGCCCGGCGCTGCTGATGTACTCGAGCTGACTCAGATCGAGAATGATTCTGTCCCGGCCGCCGGAGATCTGTTTCTCCAGGGACTGGTCGAATTCCGAAGCGGTATCCGCGTCGATACTGCCTTTGACCGAAAGAATTTGAATTTCATTCATCTCTTTGATGTCGATTTCCATAAATCCTCCTCAAATCCGCTGACATACCGGCCAGGATGTTTCTACTAGTCTCCCTGATACCGAACCATCAGCATGGTGATGTCGTCCGATTGGGGGTGGTGTCCGGCAAATGCCTTGATTTCCGACATGATTCCCTCCACGATATTCCGAGCCGATTCATCGGCCAGGTGGGCGACGGTCGCCTCGAGCTTTTCCCGGGAAAATGGAACTTTATCGGCATTCATGGCTTCCGTGACCCCGTCGGTGTAGAAAAACAACCCCTCCCCCGGTTCCAGAGTGACGCTCAGGTTATGATATCGGACCCCTTTTTTGATTCCGACGATCAGTTCATACAGGATTTCGGTTTGGGCGACCTTCGAATCCCGGGCCAGGAGGATCGGTGCGTCATGCCCGCCGCTGGCGTATTGAACGGCGCCGGTCTTCAAATCCAGAACCGCGATCACCAGGGTCACGAACATATTCCGGGGATTGTCCCTTTCCAGAAGCCGGTTGAGCTCGGTCATCAGGGCCGCCGGGTCATGATACCTGGGGCGGTCCGCCAGCACCTTGATCAGGGCCTTGGCGGTGACCATGAAAAGCGCCGCCGGGACTCCCTTGTCGGAAACATCCCCCAGCACGATGCAGAGCTTGTGGTCGTCCAGAAAAAAGAAATCATAGAGATCGCCCCCCACCATGCGGGCCGGTTCCATGACGGCATAGAGGTCAAAGGCCGGGCGGTCGTTCAGGAATTCCGTGGGCAGCACGCTCATCTGAATGCCTCGGGCCACCTCCAGCTCCCGATTGACCGCCTCGCGCTCCGCCGAGGTGCGGGCCAGTTCATGGGCGGTCTGAATCAGCCGGATATGGGTATTGATGCGGCTGACCAGTTCATCTTTGATAAAGGGTTTGGTGACATAATCATTGGCCCCGGACTGAAAGCCTTTGACCAGATCATTCACCTGGTTTTTGGCGGTGAGGATGATGATCGGCATCTCCGCGATGCTGAATTTTTTTCGAACCTGTTGGCAGACCTCGAAACCCGAGATCAGCGGCATCATGACATCCAGAAGGATGCAGTCCGGCCGGAACCCGCTTTCAATGAGTTCGAGGCACTCCGGACCGTTGTGGGCCTTGGTCACCCGAATGTTTCCGACGTTCAGCAGCAGGTTTGAAATCACCTGAAGATTGGTGAAATCATCGTCCACGGCCAGAATATGGATCGCCTCCCCCTCGCCGGTCTCAGGAAGCTGAACCTCTTCCGCGGGGCGGCCCCCGTTCACGGGAATGAGCGCAGGGGTGCGGGATTCTCTCGGGGCGACTTCCGCGGGCTGTTCCCCGCCATGGGAGACCGGCAGGGTGAAGATAAATGCCGAGCCTTTGCCCGATTCACTCTCGATCCAGATCCTTCCGCCGTGCAGTTCCACGATGCTCTTGGCGATGGCCAGACCGATGCCGGTGCCGTCGAATTGGCGATTTTCGTGCCCTTCCACCTGCTTGAAGGGCTCAAAGATGGTTTCGTGCTTCTCCTGGATGATCCCGATGCCGGTATCCGCCACCCGCACCTCGAACATGCCGTCCGGCCTCAAGCCGGCATTCACCTTGACGTGCCCCTTGTCGGTGAACTTGACCGAATTGCCCACCAGATTATACATGATGTGTTCGATCTTGCTGTAATCGGCATGGGCCATGGGCAGAGACCGATCCACCGCATTGATCAGTTTGAGGTCCTTGTCCCCCACCAGCCCCTGGCACAACTGAAGCACCTGATCCGTCACCTGATGGATATCGACCGGTTCCGGTTCGAGGGTCATCTCCTGTTTTTTCAGCTTGCTGAAATCCAGAATATCGTTGATCAATCGCAGCAGTCGCCGGCTCGATCCGGAAATCAACAGCAGGTTGTCCTCCACCGGCGGCTTCAGTTCGCCGGCCGCCCCGTCCAGAAGCGAATCGGTAATGCCGATAATGCCGTTCAGGGGGGTGCGAAGCTCATGGCTGGTGTTGGCCAGAAAATCATCCTTGAGGCTGTCCAGCTCCAGCTGCTTTTCGTACAATGCCTGAAGCCGCTCCCGCTCCGCCTCGCTCTGCCGGACCCGCCGCCGGCTGACCAGATGGGCCGTGAGGGCCACAAAGAGCAAGGCCAAGACGATTTCAAGGGCGATGAACCACCATTCCAGCCAGAACGGCTTTAAAATCCGAAAGCGAACCGTTTTGAGTGCGCTCTCTTTGCAGGCTTCCGCCAGGGCCTGCACCTGAAAGGTGTACTCGCCGGGGGCCAGGTTGGTATAGGTCGCCTGCTCCATCTGGGTTTCCCGCCAGTCCGAATCCATGCCCTGCAACTGGTAAAGATACCGAATCGCTTCGGGAAGATAGGCGTAAACGGCATTGAAATGAAAGGTAAGGTTGTTCTGATGGTGTTGAAGCACCTCCAGGGTTTGGACCGGCTGCCGGTTCAATTCGATGCGGTTGATATCCAGCAGCGGGGGAACGGTCCTGTTCTTTTGAATCGACAGGTCGATCCGGGCCAACCCTTTGGAGGTGCCGAAATAGGCGTGCTCCCCATCGATCAGAACCGATTTGATATAGGTGCTGTTGGAGGGAAGTCCCCGGGCCTTATCCAGGAAGAGATCGATCTTTCCATCGGGGTTGAAGCGGTAGATACCGTGGTCGGTGGCGGCCCACAACCGCTGTTTCCCGTCCACCGCCAGACTGGTGATAAATCGATTCGGCAGGGCGAACAACTCGAAACCCGCCCCTTTCCGTCGGCTGATGCCCGAAGAGGTCGCCGCCAGCAACCCCCATTTTGGGTGTTGAACCATATGCCAGACCGAATTGTTGCTCAACCCGTCTTGGGTGGTGTACCGGGTCCAGGTGTCTTCCAGGTAGTGCAGCCCATCTTCGGTGGCCGCCCAAAGCCCGGCGTCGGTTTCATAGAGATGCCAGACCGTGGCGGTTTCTTTTTCCAGCTTCGGTTTCTGATCCCCGTCAATCATGGCCAACCCGTTATAGGCGCCCACCCACAAACGGCCTTTGGAATCCCGAAGCGCGCAGGTATAATTCTCAAAAGTCTCCCGGGTCCGGCGAATCTCCCCGGTTTCCGGATCGGCCGTGACCAGCTGATTGGACGGGAAAATCAGCATGCGATCTTCTTCGATATAAAAATCCTCCACAAAGGGCATCGGAATGTGGATCAGCACCGTCCCGTCTTTCCGAATCCGGGTCATGCCCTTGTCGCCGGATATCCAGAAGGTATCCCGAACCTCCTGAATTCGCGTAATGATCGTCGAAGGCGGTTTCAGGGTCGCCATGGAATGATTCATGATCATTCGAATGCCGGACCAGGTGGTCAGCCAGATATTCCCTTCCCGGTCTTCCAATACCCCGGACAGCGCCGGTTCCTGCAACTCGAGGCCGGAATAGATCCGGCCGGTCTCGACATTCCAAAGTTCGGACTCGGATATGGCCCAGACGGCATCCCGGCCGATGTAAAAATCGATCAGATCCGATGGCAGCGGATTGTCCGCAGCCGTGGCCACCCGACCATTCTTGTACCGGTAAATATGGGCTGGGGTCAGAAGATACAGGGCCTGCTCGGCTGCATCATAATTGATGGAGATGATCATCCCCGAAAGCTGAAACAAAGAGTCGAATTCGGCCGCACCGGGCGCAAGATGATGCAGTCCGAATCGGGTGACGGCGTAGACGTCGCCTTCCGGTGATCCGCTGAGAAAAGAAGAAAAATGGCTGACCTCCACCCCTTCCAGTGGATAAACCCGGGAGAAGACGCCGATGTCCGAATCAAAATAGCTGACCCCCTCTCCGGACAGCACCCACATGCCTTTTTCCGGATCGGGCCAGAGGTCGATGACATTTTCCCCGAGAAGCCCTTCTTTCTCGGTATAATTATCGAAATGGCCGTTCTGAAACCGGCCGATCCCGCCGGTGTACGCGACCCAGATGCTGCCGAAGGCGTCTTCTGTGATATCGCGAATGATGGAACCGCCCAGGCCGGAATTCTTTTCGGTAAAATTTCGAAAGGAACTGCCGTCGAACCGGGACAGACCCGCGTAGGTCCCGAACCAGAGATATCCCCGGCTGTCCTGAAAACCGCAGGTGACTTCGTTGAAGACCAGCCCCTCATCCGTGGTGTGGATCCGAAGCGGAAGCACGCCCCCGAAAGCGCCGGTCGCCGGCAACAGAAGAAGCAAAAAGAGCGTAATCGTCTTTAAAAAGACCATATCAGAATAGGAATCGTTTTTCGGCCGGTCATTTCGGCTTTCGCCCAAGAAAAAACAGTCGGTCTCATTCCGGGCTAGAATCGAAACAGGACCCCGACCTGTACCGCCAGGCCCGACATGTCCAGATCCTCATTGGCCACCGGAAGCCGGTCGGATTCCACCTCGAAAGCGGCGTCCACATAATCGATGGAGGCGGCAAAGGAAAACGGTTTCGTCCCCACCGTAAAGGCCAGCCCGGCCACATACCCGGTGGTGTCGGCCAGGGAAACATCGGCATCTCCGTCCCAGTCGGGTTGAAATTCCAGAAGGCTCACATGGGGCCCCAGGGTCATCACCTCGGTGGGCAGTTTAAACCGAAGCGCCAGGTCCCCCATGTAGAGGAAACCGGTAAAAGTGGAATTGTAAAGGTACCCGACCCCGCCGGTCAGGTCCAGATAGAACATTTTGGCATCCCAGGCGATGCCCGCGTTCAGGGTGGCCAGGTTGCTGAGATATCCGTCGATCTCTTCGGTTTTCAGCCCGTCGCTGACTTCATGCCCGTCGGCATCGGGGCTGTAGAGAAAAATGCCGGGGGTGACGCCGACCACCAGGCCCACCTGTCCATACCCTTTCGCCGGAATCATCACCATCGCCAACAGGAGAAACATCGGTACAAAATTTTTCATAAATCACATCCGCCATCGTTAATTGGTTTGCCAAGTAGGGGCAGGCCCCCGTGCCTGCCCTTGGGTGGACAGGGCAGGCACGGGGGCCTGCCCTTGGGTGGACAGGGCAGGCACGGGGGCCTGCCCCTACTAATTTCCCGTTTTTGGGAAACACATATTATGCCCTCTCCAGGCATATATCATGTCCTGCGTAAAACCGAAAAAAACATCCCCGAAATCAAAACAAGCCCAGGCAGGAGAACCCCGAGGCCCCCTCGGGCTCTCCGGGCGCCAGGGACCGGGGCATCACCGTAATTCCGACACTGCGATCGGCGGAGGCATCCAGAATGATCTGCTGAGAATAGGGAACACTCACATCCTTGAAATCGGCATAGATCACGATAAACTTGGTATTGGCCAGCCACCGCCGGTTCAGTTGCAGGGTCTTTTCCTGACCGCCGGTCAGCCCGAGGGTCTGTTTTTCTTCCCACCGGTCCCGCTCGATGTGATCGAACCATTGGTCCGGCCCTAGGGAAATCACCCGGCTGGGCATATGGTACCGTTGAATGTAAATCACATCCACCGGCAACAGCTGCCCCTGATTGATCCGCTCGTCACAATAAAAGGTGATCCGCCGGGTCGGAATCAGACCGTAATCGACTACTTCCGTTTCCGTGGATGCGCAGCCGCCCATCGTCAGCAGCAACACCATCAGCACCAGATTCTTCGCCGAAACCTTTCCCATCATCGTCATCCTTTTTGCACGATTCTCAATGGTACACCCGATCGGCCCCCACCCAGATCACCGCCTCTTCGGCGGCGTCGGTTTCCAGGATCACCTGCTGATGGTCCCGTTCCTCCACCTGATAAAAAGAAAAAAAAATCACCACCGCCGTAGTTTCGGGCGGTTTTTCCAGCCGAAGCCGGTATTCATGGCCGCCTTGCAGCATAAAGGTCTCCTTGTAGGGCCATTTTTCACGTTCTTCGGAATCGAACCAGACATCCGGCCCGATGTCGACCACCTGCTTGGGGTCTTCGTCGGCCCGAATATAGATCAATTCCACCGGAAGCTGCATGCCGCTGTTGATCCGCTGGTCGCACAAGAACAGGATCTCCTGAGTCTTGTTCCGCGGCGGCGGCGGAATATCCGAGGAAAACAGACCACAGGCCGCCAGAACCATACAGAGCCCCACCGCCACCCCCATTTTCCCGAGGGTGTTCCGGATTGATCTCAAGCCAACCCCTCCGGTCCCGGGGGCCGTTCTCATCTTGAAACCGTTCTCATCTTAAAAATAGATCGGCCTCCTCCATAAAGTCCGACACTTCATCAAACAGCTTTCGGACCTCGGACAAGCGGTTCAGGCGGTCCTTTTCCGCCTCGATTCGGGCGTGAAGGCTTTCCGGGTCCATTCCGCAGGCGGCGGTCTCTTTTTTCCCGAACCATTTTACCAAACCAGTCCGCTCGGATCGATTTTCCGGGTCCCGGGCCGTGGCCAGGTCCATCTCCAGGGTGCCGATGGTGTCCGTCAGATCGGCCAGTACCTGGTCCAGTTCCGCTTGAATACGGGGCAGTTCCGACCCGATTTCCCGATGTTTGCGCTTCAGGAGCCGGTGCCGGTGCAGGTATGGACTCGATTGCAGGGTGCGTCGATCCCGTATCAGTTCTCCGAAAAAAGCCGTATCTCTCAGGAACTGGTCTCGAGCCGGTTTGTCATCAAACCCGGAGGATTTGACATAGCCGGTCCGGGTCAGAATCAATCCGTTGTAGACGAGGACGTCTTCATCCCGGTCTTCCAGATACTTTCCCCCGCCCCCCTGGGCGAAAACAAAGGCCAAGTGAGTATTCAAGGCCACCAGCCCGTGGGTGAACCGGTACCGGTCCAGCATCTCCTGAATGGCCGGATCCAGGTACATTTTTCGGATTTCATTGGGCCAGTTCCGCTGGATTTCCTGGTTGAAGAGGACAAACTCCTTTTTCAATTTGGTATAGGCATCGGTGCCGGTGATTTTGCTTTCGGTCTGCTGGGCCGCATAATGGACATAGGCCAGAATATTGATATGATCCAGCCCATCGTTCAGCTGTCCGTTCAGCAGGGATTTGATGATATTGGCCCAGGCGTAGGGGATCAGCTCTTCCGGATGATCCCCCAGTTGAAGGGCCGAATCGCTCATCTCCCGAATCAGGAGCAGTTCTTTTAATTTGGTGAACAGATCGGAAAGAATCTCAAACGACATCTCCCGAACCGGATAGAGATATCCGATCCGTATGGCTTCCGTGTCGGTGACATTGTCCAGGAGCTTGACCAGAAGCGGCGATTTTTTCACCTGGTCCCGGCTGCACGACATGGCCAGAATCCGTTCCATCTCCTCGGGGGTGAAAATCTCCTCGGACCGGGCCACCGCCCGATTGTACCACTCTCGAAAATCCGCCAGATCCGATTGAATGAAGACCTGTTTTCCGGCGTCCCAGAAGGAGTAAAACCGCTGGGAATAGGTGTTCAATACCGACAGGGTGGAGGGCGGCAGGATTCGAACCAGCCCATGATACTGCTCCCGCTGCCGAATCCGTTCCGCCAGCAGCCGATCCCCGGTGATCTCGGCGATTTGTTGCACCCGACGGACGAATTCCGCATCCGAGCAGGTGGCTGAATCGATCGCTTGGCTTTGCCCAGGATCGGGTTCGTCACCGAAGGCTTCGGCCGCCAGAAACAGATTCGCCTCCCGCAGCTTTTGACGGATCCGGTCGTCGGTGGGTTTTCGTTTTCTATCGCTCATGCCGATTTTTGAGGGGCTATCCATCAGTTTTCAACAATAAACTCCAGGCTGTCGGAATAGCGGTCATAGGTGACCGTCACCACCCCGACACCTTCATCCCCGGCCTGGGCTTCCAGAAAGAGGTCCGCTTCCCCGGCGCTGTCGGTGACCGCGCTTCCGGTTTGGGCGTTTTCCGGGGTGAAGTTTCCCAGGGTGGTGGAAAAAGCGGCGGTGGCCCCGGCCAGGGGAAGTCCGTCCCGGTCGGTCACCGTGGCGATGACCTGAACCGGCGTGCCGCCGGTCTTGACCACGAGGGTCTCCTGTTGGGTGGCGGAATCGACCAGCCGGAGGGAGATCGAAACCGCCGGATCATCGGTGTCGATGAAAAAACTCCAGTGGTCGGATACATTTTCAGACGTGGCGGTAAGCACCCCCGCCCCCTGGTCCCCGCCGGGCAGCAGAAACACCGAGGCATTGCCGCTGTCTCCGGTGACAACACTGCCGCTGCCGGGTTGAAGGGTCCCCAGGGTGGTGCTGAAGGTGATGATTCGGGCGGGCAGCGGGTCTCCGTTCTGATCGGTCAGGCTGGCCACCGCTTTTCCGGTGGTATCGGCGGTGAGCAGGTTGATCTCTTCGTCGGTGGCCGCGTCCACCAGCCGAAGCAGAAGGTCCACCGTTTCTTTCTGAATATCCACAAAATAGCTGACGGTATCGGAGAGACCTTCCCATTCGGCGGTGACCACCCCCGCCCCCGAAGCGGTTCCGGCCTGAAGAAAGACCGAGGCACTGCCGCTGCTGTCGGTCACCGCCTGTCCGTCGGCCGGCAGAAGGCCGCCCAGGGTGGCGCTGAACTGAATGGTTTCTCCGGCCCTGGGTTCACCCGCTTCATCGGTCAAGGTGGCGATTACCTTCCCGGGCGAGGCCGAGGTGACGATGCTGGCCTCCTCCCCGGTGGCGGCGTCGGTCAGCATCAGCGACAAAGAAAGGGAGGTCTCCGTCACATCCATAAAATAGCTGACCGTGTCCGAAACCGCTTCCAGGGAGGCCGACGCGGCGCCGGCGCCCGGTTCCTTCCCGGCCAACAGGAATACCGAGGCCTTTCCCTCGCTGTCGGTGACCGCTTCACCCGATTCCGGCTGAAGGATCCCCAGGGTGGCGGAAAAATGGATGATCTTCCCCGCCACCGGCTGGTCCGCCTCGTCGGTCAGGGTGGCGACCAGACCGGCCGGGGTGTCCGAGGTCACGATCTGAATCGCTTCTCCGGTGGCGGCATCCACCAGTCCGAGGGAAAGGTGAAGGGCGTCTTCTTCGATATCGATCAGATAGCTGACGGTGTCGGTAAACCCCTCGATGGAATCCAGGGTCGCGGTGGCCACCCCGGCCCCCGGCACCGATCCCGGTTTCAGAAAGACCGAGGCCTCCCCGTTGCTGTCGGTTACCGCAATGCCGTCCGCCGGGTCCATGTCCCCCCGGTTCACCGCGAACCGGATCACCTGATTGGGAACGGGAGCGCCCTCCGCCGTCGGGGGTTCCTCCTCGGCGCCTTCCTCAGCCGGTTCCGGGGGCTCGTCCAGGTCCAGAAGGGTGGCTACCAGCCGGGCCCGGGTATTCTCGGTGAGGATAAAAATCTCCTCTCCGGTTTCGGCATTCAACAGCTGAATCGAGAGTTGATAGTTTTTGTCGTCGCCCCGGCTGAAGAAGGTGACCCCGGCGGTCACCCCCACAAATTCAACGGTAGCCGTTCCCACCCCCTCCATCGAACCCGCCGACAACCGAACCCAGGCCTGTCCGTTTTCGTCGGTGACCGCCGTGGCCGGTTCCGGCTCGATCACCCCTGTGGATTCGGTGCTGAAACGGACCGTGCCGTTGACGATGGGGCGTCCTTCCGGATCGGTGACGGTGGCGGTGAGCCGGGCCGGATCAGCTTTGGAGACGGTATCGGTCTCGGCCCCGGTCTCCGGATCGGTCATCACCAGGGTCACCACCGCTTCGGTGCGGGTATCCTGCTCGATGCCGCCGGAACAAGCGGCAAAAAGAATTCCGAAAAGCAGCACACAACAAACATATCGAACCCAATGCATGAGTTAGCGATCTCCTGATGAACCGGTTGGCTCATCCTTACCCGGTTTCATTCCGGAGCGGACGATGACGCCGTGGCGAATGGGAAACCGGCCCTTCACCCCTTCGGCTTCAATGACCTCGACACCGAGAATTTCCAGCGGGGTCCCGTCGTAAGCGGCCGCAAACAGCGTTTTGTCCTCGGCGGCCCCGGCCCCGAGGATCAGATGATCGATCAGGTTCGAATTTTCATACTCGAGCTGAAGCTTTTCCGGTTCCGGCGCACCGCCCTGGAAATCCTGAATGGTCACCCAGACCGGAATTTCACAAAGCGCCCCCTTGTCACCGGTCCAATACCCGTAAACCGCCGCCGATGGGGGAGATTCGAAAGTCTCCCGCCCCTTTCTGTTCCGCCAATAAGAAAAAGAGGGCACCGGTTCCGAGGTGGTCCATCCCTTCAGCCCGTCCAGAACTATAAGGCCGAACACCGCCGGACCGGTCTCCTTTCCGCCGAATCGATCGCTCGACCGAGGATCATAGAGACGCCCTCGGGCCTGGGCCGCATCCGTTGCAAAAAAGGCCACATCCGTCACCGGCGCCACCGCCGGTCCGGCGGTACAGGACACCAGCAGACCGACGGCCCCCAAAAAAGCCGTCGCGATAAAAAACCGAGCCGTGTTCATTATGAACATCACTGCGTTTGCCGTGCAAAATCGCGCCAGTCGGGCAGCGCGGGTAATCCCTCATCAAAAACGAATCGAAAGGGGCATTGAACTTCATGGGCCGGGTTGATGCTCAAGGGAATCTCGATTTCCGTGATCCAGGTAGTCCGGGCCGGGTCCTCGGGCCTGCCGAACAGGTAGACCATCTGGAAAAAGGCGAGATCCCCCTTGGCCGCCACCGCCGATGCCTGGGGCATTCTGGCGGCATCCAGGCCGTGGATGGTCACCGACCCCTCGCCGGCCAGTACCGTCATTTCCTTGACCGGCACCCCATAGACATTCAGGTCGGTGATATCCCCGTTACCGAATACCAGGCGAAGCCAGTGAAAATGGCCCCCCACCCGGCCCGGAATCACCGAGGCCTGCACCTTGTGCGGTTTGGGCTGGCGGTCGTCGAACAGGAATGCACCGAAGGCCCGAAAATCTTCATAAAAATCCTGTTGGCCGCCCCGGGTCATTTCATTCACCATGTTTTGGGAAATACTCGACACCGGCGTCTTCCGTCCGTCGGCGGTGACCACGTAAATGCCCTCATCCAGTTCAAACCGCCGCTGCAGGGAATTCATTTCGTTGAGCATTCCCAGCAGCAGGGAATTGTCCATCTGGCCGCCGTCGACCCGAAAGGGAAATCTTTCCCCGATATTCATCCCGGCGTATCGTTCCGCCAGGCGGTCCACCGTGGTGGAATAGGACTTCAGCAGGGCGTCTTTGTAAACCCCGAACACATGGGATTCGATTTCGACGAATTGCCGCGTGACCGGCTGGACAATCGGCCCGGCCTCTATCTCGATCTTCTTTTTGAAATCGCTGAAACTCAGCAGATTCTTCCAGCTGACCGGCTGGTTGGTGGGATCATCCACCGCCGAGGATTCCCGAAGCACCCGCCAGGCCGCCACCGGATCGGCATCCATCTGGTTGACGCAGGTGGCGAATTTGTCCGCGCTTTCCCGAAACGCCTGCATATAGCTGTTTTGAAGGGTTTTATAGGCCTTCATCATTTCCTCAAAATGGGCCAGTTCGGCGAAATGGGCGACTTCGCCGGCCTGTTCCACCATGGCGCGGATGGGCTGAGGAATATCATTGAGCCATTGGGTCACCATCCGGTTCACCGGTTCCACCAGGGCGACCCCGTCCGCCCGCTGAAACATGGCAATGCTTTTCATCTCCCGCCATCCGGTCACGGCGGGGATTCCCTGCCGAAACTCGGCCCGCCCGATCACCTCGCGAAGGTAAAGGCTCTGGCCGTTCATCTTAATTCGATTCTGAACCGCGTGCCATTCTTTCAGTCTCTCCAGAAGGTCCGGCACCCGCCAGAAGGCCGCCACCGCTTTTTTTCGTTCCTCCAGGGCCTCGTCGGTTTCGGTGTCGGCGGGCGGTGCGCCGGCCCCGGCCCCGTTCTGGGGCGATTCGGCCGGGGCCGCCCGCTCCTCCAGAGAGGTCAGGCCGGTGGCGATATCATGGCTTTTGCGCCGGAACTCGGGCAGATGAAGCGGCGGGGTCTGATACGCGGCCGGGGTGATCCGCTCCGGCAGGTTCGACCGCCAGGCGTCCCAGCGGGTGTAATAGCCTTCGGTCAAGGTATCGAAAGCGGCCATCGTCCGCAGCAGGTCCAGGACCCCCCCGCCGATCCCGAAATCATAGGAGACGCCCATGTGTTCGGCCCCCAGGGGCCGGGATACCCGATCGGTCAGCCAGGTCTCGGAGGGGTATTCGGTCAGCAGGTTGACCACCGGCAGATTCCGGTCGATGGGAACCGTCACCCGGGACCGGTAATCATGGAGGACCACCTGCCGGTCTCTTTCCACCGCCGTTTCCAGCCGGGTCATGCCGCCGGCGGCGGCTCCCAATCGGCTGTAGATGGTTTCGGGATTCAGCCAGGTGATGCGGTTGGCCTGGCCGGTCCGCAGATGGGCCAGCAGATAGTCCTTTTGAGACAATATTTCCTGTAAAAAGGTGGTAAAGGCTCGGTATTCGGAAAACATCGTCTCGGTCGGAGTGACCGCGGCCGGAATATCGGCTTTCAGCAGAGCACGGTAATTTTGACGAATCGACTCCAGAAGCATGGCCAGCTTCAGCCACCACTGGGCGTCGGTCAGATTTTCGCTGTCGGCCGCTAGGTCCGAGACCACCGGCTGCAGGTACCCGCTCACCGTGGTCAGGGCTTTTTGAATGATCTCCGCAGAGGCGGCATCGACTAAAGGGCCTTTCATTCCCCCTTCCTGCAAAAAGGCATCGTATTCGCCCAGATACTGATACTTCAGCTGCTGCGGGAATTGAAGCAGATCAAGAAAGGGCCGTATTTCATAGGCCGACAGGGAAAGCGGATCGGGATTGCTCCACTGAATGTATTCGGTGAGAGCCTCCGCGAACTGGGGAAATCCGGCGCCGCCCAGGGCCCGGTTCCCGGTCCATTCCCGCAGCCGGGTTTCGGTCCTGCCGATGAGCGGGGCCAGCAGGGTCTGCTGAAAGACGCTTCGATGAACGCTCCCGATCTCCTTGACCAGCTCTTCATACCGCCCCAGCCCCGCCATTCGGGTCAGAAGCCCTTTTTGTTGCAGCTGCTTTTTGTGGTCGGTCAGCCGAATGCACAGGGGCAGGGTGTCGATCTCGGCCCGCCGGGTCTCGAGAATCTCCCGGGCCTGGTTGAGATCGGCTTCCAGGGCGGTCACCGTTCTCAGGGTGCCCGCGGAAAATTCCCACAGATAGGCGCCGCCCACAAAAATCAGAAGCCCGAAGGCCAGCAGGGCGGCCAGGGCGATTCTCCGGTTCTTCCGCTTCACCGACGGAGGCCGGCGCACCAGCCCCGGCTCCGCAAAAATTTTTTTGAAAAAGAGATCCTTGGTGAACAGCGGCTTGCGAATGGGCGGATAATCCTCCGCATGGGAGATGGATTCCAGAATCGCCGAAGGCAGAAAATGCTTGCCGTACAGGGAGACCGGGGTGGTGAAATCCCTTCCCCCGGTAAAATAGATCCCCCGAAAGATCAGCGGGTCTTCGAACCGGCTTTTGGTGAAGATCACTTTTACCGTATCCTCGACCGGGCTCATCAGGCGCTGGAATTCATCGGGAAAGAATGCGGCACGATTGGCGGTATCGGCAGACACGCCACCGCCGCTGCCCCGCACGAAGCGCTGCTGATCCAGGGTGTCGGCCAGTTCGGTCAGAGCTTTGGAAAAACGATTCAGAGAAAATTCGGTTCCCGGCGGGCCGGGATCGGACCATCCGAATATCTGCTCCCGTTCCGATTCATCCAGGTCCCCGAAAAAATCGGAGAATCCGAGCACCCGTTCCATGCCGGTCACCACGAGGTAGATGGGGGCCCGCACCGCGAGCAGGTCGGTGATGCGGCGCAACTGCCGTTTGTATGTGCGGGCCTTTTCCCTCAGCAGGTCCTCGGACCCCAGCGCCAGATCCACGGCCGTCAGCACCAGAAGGATGCCGTTGACCGGACAGCGCCGCCGCTTTTCGGCCAGCACATTGAGCAGGGCCTCCTGCTCCAGGGCCTCGGTATCGGCATCGATCCCCTTGCGATTCCGAAAGGTCGTATCGAGAAAGACCGCTTCCCGGGAGAAGGTCCAGTGATCCACCGCCTCCGGGTCGGCGTTCAGGGGTTCCACCGCGTCGGCATCCGGAAAGGTCAGATCGGACCCCTCCAGCAGCGACAGGGTGTCGGCCTCGGAATCCCCGATGATCAGATACCAGGGCATGTCGTAGAGCCCGACATGGGCGGATCTGTGAAGATATTCGACCGCTTCCCACCGGGACAGAATTCCGTCGGTGATCTCCCGCAGCTCGGCGCTGCCCATTCGGGTTTCCTGCTTTCGGATCCGCCGCCGTTGAAGCAGGTAGTTGACCAGCCGCAGGCAGACATACAGCACCAGAATGCCCGATAGAATACCGATCAGGACCAGGCCCAGAAAATGGGGGTCCATCGTCCACCGGCCGAGGGTGAGGCTGTGGGGAACGAAGTAGTAGACCAGTACCGCGGCGATCCCCAGAAGGGGGAGATAGATCAAGGGCTTGAACACCCGAAGAAGGGTTTTGGATCTGGCCTTGAATCCGCCGGCGGGTATTTTGGCGGATTTGACCACTTCGGGCGCTTTGGGCGCCTTCGGGGCCTGGGGCATTTTGGGAGCGGAGGGTATGTCGGGTTTCAGGCTCATGATCTCTCAGGGTATCGAATGGCGTTGGTCACGAAGACTTTCATGTTTTCTTTTCGAGCGAATTCGGCGGCAGCGGCCCGGGCCTGGTCGAGGGAACCGCGTTCGAAATGGCCCAGACGGACATAGTACCAGGTCCTCCCTTCCGAATGGGGGGCGGTGGCGATATACGGGTCGTATCCCCGTTCCTTTAATTCATTCAGCAGGGCCTCCGCCGGATCTTTGGAGAAATAGGCGGCGATCTGGATGGTGTAGCCCGGGGTATCCGGTGCGGCCGATTCCGGCGTCGCGTCATCCGCTTCGGATTCGGACCCCGTCTCGGGCGGTGGCGGTTCACCCGGGTCGGCCGATGCCGCCTGGGGGGAGACCGCCCGGGAAATCGCCCAATCCGGTTTGTCAGGGGCCGGGGTGGGGGGCATCGGTATCGGGGGCGGTATGACCGGAGATGAAGCGGATATGGGCGTTTGAAGCGCGCTTCGGTTCAGGACCCGGTCGGCCAGACGGCCCGCCTCGGATACCGGCGCCGAAATCACCTCCCAGATCACCAGGCGATCCAGTACGATCCCCAGAAATAAAACCAGGAGCAGTCCGAAGAGGAGATGACGCCAATGAAAAATCCGGGATAAGGGCTTCACCTTTTTGGCCGGGCTGACCGCATAGGCCTGGGGGAAGATCACCCCGCCCCTGTGTTCGGGATCGGTTTCGAATTTTTCCAGAAGCGATTCCCTCAACCGTCTCAGCTCTTCGGATTCCCGATCGTACCGCCCTTTAAAGCCCATGTTGAGGCAGGTGTAGTAGATCGTAGCCACCTCCGGATCATCGATCCGGTAGTCCTCACACAGCTCGAAAAACCGGTCCCCGCCCACCTCGGAATTGAAAAACCGCTGCTCCAGAAGCATGTTCTCCCATTCCCCGGCATATTCCCATTGGGAGTAGAGAATCACCTCGTCGGCAAATACCGCCAGCGGATACCGGACCTCCTCATATTTGTTCTTTAATTCGGGGTGACGGCGCACCCGCATCTCCTGCTCGCGAAAAATGTTCAGCAGATCGTTTTGTACCTCCTCGGGCATGAGACGGGTGCCGGCGGCCACCTTCCAGCGAAACGCCGTCAGGTAGTTGAAGAGATCTTTGGAGATATCGTAAAGCTTCATGGTTTAGACGACGAACAGCTCGAATTTATAGCTCAGATCCTTGGCCCCGGCGATGACGATGACCCGGTCCTCTTCGATGCTTTCCCAGAAGGGGCCTTCCATGTTGATCTGAAGATAGTGGGTGCCCTCCCGCTCCGGCAGGGTGGAGGGCACCATGCGAAGCCGGCGGCACCCCAGCCCTCCCAGGCGCTTCTGGGTAATGGCGGCAAAATCGCTCGGGGCGCAGATCTTCAGGCGGGCGATGTTGCGATCCAGCCGGGAGGTGTTCTCCTCTCCCTTGACCCCGATGTAAAAGAGGCGGTGTCCGGTGATCCAGCTCTCCTCCAGGTCCGCTTCCAGCCGGTCGTTTCGCAGCTGAAATGAGCGCTGGATAAAGGTGCTGGTGCCGATCCGGTCCAGAAGCCCGTCGATGATCTCTTTCATTTCCAGAAAGCATTTGCCCAGGTCGTCATGGCGATAATCGGGGAAAGACGGCGCCGTCCGTTTTCCGCGGAAAATCCCCAGGGTGGCCCCCAGCCGCAGCAGCTCCAGGTAGATCAGGAAGGGGTGCATATGCGGGGTCTTGCACATCTGATCCAGGCTGGCCACATGCCGGTTGGTGGCGACCATTTTGATCACCGCCTCGATCCCCCGGGGAATGCCGAGCAGTTCGGTGAACTCCCGATCCGAAAAATCCCGAATCAGGGCGTAGTTGGCCATGGCCAGGCCGTTGTTGACGTCTTCGCAGACCCCCAGCAGCGGCTGCCAGACGGCGATATCCAGGGCCGGCGGAAAATAGGCCGGGTCCAGAGAGACGGCGGCCCCCGAGGAGGCCTGCTTGATCCGGGCGATGCGCATGACGTCGTAGCCGGTCATATCCTCGGTTCCCCAGAAAATTCGGCCCCGAAACCGCTTGATCTGCAATGGAGAGGGGTCATCCCCGGTGTGTTCGTCCACCACCGTGGTCTCCTCGGGCCGGTACCGCCGGATCTGGCCGCCGCCTTCCTCCTCGCCGACGGTATTGGCCGCGTCCGGCCGCCAGGTGGGGACCCCGAGAAAAACATCCAGATACTCCAGCCCGGCCACCGCCTCCCGAAAGGAGCGCCGGTCGAGATCGAGGTTGCCGGGCAGATTGAGCTGAAGCCCGTCTTCCATGAGAATCCGGCAGGTTCGCACCGAAAAGGTATGGTTGCTCACCGCGGCGGTGTCGATCTCCAGCAGTTTGAACCCCCAGTTGTGGGGGCACAGGTGTTCGGTGGCCTGGCGCAGCCTGGCATCGGCGGCGCGATCCGCGAACTGAAAATGGTGGGGCCGCAGGAACATCCCTTCCGACCACATAATGTCTCGGTACTCACTCGACATAGGTCCTCGTATCCGTCCGTGACGGGGTTGTCGTCAGATGTCTATCCAATGGTTTCCTGTATGATTTCCCATTCACCGCTCGGCTTGCGGCGGCAGGTCATGGTAAAGGGCTCGACGGTGGTCTCTTGTTTAAGTTCCGGCGGAAAGTTGGAAAACTCCACCAGGCGAAACAATCGGGTCCGTTTCACCCCCTTGGCGACCGCCATCCCCGGCTGGGGAATATACACCGTGTGCACCTGATAGGCGACCCGGTATTGCTCATACCCGTGAAAGGTCCACCGCCGCCGCTCCTCGGTGGGATTGCCGCCGTGCCACTCGGGATAGACCTCGTCCAGGATGCCGAAGCGGGGGCGGTCTTTCGGGGTCTGGATGGTCAGGGCCGTCGACAGCCGCTCCTCGATGAGGGTGATGATGGCCCGCTTGTCGGCCCGGTCCGGGGGTTCCGATGCCGGAAGCGCGAATACCGGCATAAGGATCGCCCAGAACGCCCAGGCCCATCCACTCCACCGTATAATCCTTCCCGAATTCATCGCCTACTTCAGATTCAATACAAAGACCTCGGCGTCGTCCCCTTCCGAAAGGGGGCCCAGCACCAGGGAGTCGGGTTCGCCCTTCACCCGCACAAAATAGGAGGTCTTCGGATCGAGCCGGTTCTGGACGGCCCAGGCGATGTATTCGCGCCCTCCCAAGGTCAGCTTGAGCCCCTGCATCGGATACTCCAGAACCGCCTTTTCGGGCAGCCTTCCGGCGGGCCCCACCCCGTGGGCGTCGATTTCTCCGCCGGCGGCGCCGACCATGGCCCCGGTCCAATCGGACGCCGCCGGACCGACCTCGATCCACTGGCCGATCTGGGGCATGGCATAGACATCCAGCCGGTATTCCGAGATCTCGGATTTGGGCGGCATGTTGGCTTTGGCTACGATCTTGGCGCCCAGGACCGGGTTATCCTCTTTCAGCAGGGCCGCGCCTTGAAGCGGGGTCGGCAGCGATTCCGCCGTCGGAAGTTCTCCTTTGTGGACCATCATCAGCGGAAACCCGTTCCCCCGAACCCCCTGCACCGACAGGGCCAGCAGCGATAATCCGTACCGGACATCGGGCGCGGCCAGTCGTTCGTCATCGGAAAGGATCATCCACAGGGCGGTGTCCGGTTCTGTGAGCGGCTCCCGCGGCCCCAGCCATTTCATCTGCTTGAGGTCATCTTCCCAGAAATGGCCGTTGGCGTCCAGACCATATTTTTTAAGCATCTCCATCGTCTGTTGGACCCGTTTCGGGTCCTTGGCGAGCGAGGTGATCCAGATTTTTTTCATGCTGCGGCTTTCTCCCTTCCGGTCTTCGATAGTCGTCCCACGCGATCCTCCACCCTCGACATCGCGGATCTAACCGAGATCCGGGGCGGCCGAGGCGATTCCGGTCCCCTTGTCTCGATCCGTCATTCCCGCTCCTTCTTTCGGGCCTGGAGTTGGCGCTGAAGCTTCACTTGAGCATCCTGAAGGGTCTGCTGCAACCGGCTCTGAAGATCATAGGCATTGGCGATGGACAATACGATTCGGTTCGAGATGGTGACATGCTCCGGCATCGACCGATGGCGGTTACCGAATTCGAATACCACGTCCCCTGCTCCGACGAAGATATTGACCACATCCCGATAGAGATAATCGAGTTCCGGTGACACATGAACCTGTATGCGTTCTTCTTCCGGCGTTTCCGCCATGAGTTCCTCCTTTCCGATTCCGATATTCAGCTCAGCACCATGACTTTGACCTGGCTGGGGGCGAGACTGGCCCCGACGGCGCCCGGCGACATGCCGTTCTGCCCGGTGGGGCTCAGCATTTTGGTGACCGGCATCCCGCCGAACAGGGTTTTGACGCTGCCCATGAGATGGCGGCAGGGCCCCATCACCATTCCGGATACCGGATTCAAAGCCACACCGGCATTGTCGCCATTGCTCATCGGCACCGTGGTCGCGAGGTTATGGGCCGGCATCGCCTGGACCAGAACCTTGACCTGGGAGGGAATGGCGGTGTTGGGCATCGCCATGTTGGGATACGGCGTCGGCACCGGCCCGGCCGGGGTCGGGGTCTGACATACATCCGGGAATGCGAAATGCAGCCCGCCCATCTGGGTATTGACAAACGGCATGGTGTTCCTCCTCAGCCCATGTGGATTCGTTCGGCGTCGATTTTGATGTCTTTTCTGGCCGTGATCACCGCGTGATGGGAATGGCTGGTCAGGGTTTTGCGCACATTCTGAATCAGGCTCCCGATGCTCAGGGTTTCCACCCCCTCCACCCAGCGCATGAGGGTATCGACCCGCTGGGTGATTCGCTTGGCGACGGTGTCGATGCTGTCGGCGAAGACCTGGACGGCCCCGAGTCGGGTTTCGGTTTTATTGGCCCGGGCGCTCAATGTGTCGGCATAGACGCTGACACGGCCGGACACGATCTGCGTATCCGCCGACACCATTCGGGTTTTTTGCGCGCCGATCAGGTTCAGTTCGGCGCCGGAAGCAAGATTCATCCGGCCGTTGGGGGCGCTCAATCGCGCATCCCCGGGAAACTCGATCGTCGTCTCCCGACCGGCCGTTCTTTCCAGAACGGCCAGGACATGGCATTCCCGCTCCGAACGGGTGACCAGCACCTTGTCGCCGGCAACGGGTCTGACCAGGCAACTGAAGGCGATCGCAGCATTGACCGCACCGCCGTTGAATTCAATCATGGCCGAATCCCCGGTCGCGCCCTTGACCCATGCGGTCGTCAGGATGCAGTCGGCGGTCGATCCGGCAAAGGGTACGACATTGGTTTTCATGGCGTCATCTCCCGATGAATCATTCAAAATTCTTCTCTATCATACCGAGGCGTCATGGGACAAACTGTTCCGCCCTGGCCCGTTTTTCGTCCGTCTCCAATGCTGCGGATCGGGTCGAACCGGTCCAGATGCTCTGGTCCTCGACGATCTCATGCAGATTGGCCCGGTAGAGTTGGGTATAGGACAGATCGGCCCGGCTCAGGTCGGCATGAGAAAAGTCCACGTAGGTCAGGTCCGCGCCTACGAAGGTCGCACCGCCGCACCGGGCCCGGGTCAATTGGGCCTGTTCCATTTCGGCCCCGGAAAAATCACAGTCCGAGAGGTCGGCATCCACAAACAGACCCTGTTTTACCTGCGTGTTCGAGAAAAAACTTCCGGCCATTCGGGCTTTGATGAAGAGGCAATTGTCTGCAATGGCGTTGGTGAAATCCGCCCCGGTGAGGTCGGCCTCCATGAATCCGCACTGGGTGATATTCAAGCCGGTGAACCGGGCCCCGGCCAGCCGGGCCTGTTGAAACTGGCACATGATCAGCTGCAGGTCGGAAAAATCATACCCCTCGAAATCGGGTTTCAAAAAATAAGCGGTGTTCAAAACCGCACCGGAAAGGAGG
The DNA here is from genome assembly GCA_964573705.1 of uncultured Desulfobacterales bacterium. Taxonomy (GTDB): domain Bacteria; phylum Desulfobacterota; class Desulfobacteria; order Desulfobacterales; family Desulfococcaceae; genus JAABSQ01. The sequence goes on along the minus strand of CAZNLT010000022.1, from coordinate 16,595 downwards.
ATCCCCTCCAGCTCCGGTTCGATGAAATTGGGACGGTAGTGGGTCGATCCGCTCAGATCCGCTCCCTGGAATTTGCCGTTCAAAAAATTGGAATTCTCCGTCTGGATATTCCGCAAAGCGGCGTTTTGGAAATCGGGATTGATGAAGCTGGTGTTGGTCATCACGGCCTCGGTGAAATCGGCCTCGGGAAATAGCCCGTCGATAAAGCTGGTGTAGTTCAATTTAGTCTTTTTCAGGCGCATGCCCTCTGCCGTCGGATTGACAAACGCCGCCAGGGTCAGATCGGTTTCGTCCAGACAGGCGTCGGTGAAGTTGCAATCCGCGAAATTGCATTCCTTGAGAAAAGCCCCTTTGAAATTGGCTCCGGTGAAGTCGACCTTGCTGAAGACACCGCCGCCGAGATCAGCCCCCTGGTAGTCCCTGCCGGACAGGTCTTTTTCATGAACCACCGGGATGTCGCCCCGGCCCTTAACCATTGCTTCGAGTTCCGCCCTGTTCAATTGAGTATCACCGCTCCTTTCGACATAAAAATCTACCGATAGGCATCGGTAAAATCCGCATCGTCCATGCCTTCTTCCCCGACGATGCTGCCCATGAAATTCACCGAGTAGAGGTTGGCTTCGGTAAACCTTGCCGCCGACAATCTGGCTTTATAGAGGGAACCTTCCATAAGATGAATGCGGTATAGGTCGGCGTACACCAGGTTGGACTTGTTGAACTGGGCCTGGACCGCATTGGCTCTCACGAACTTCGCCCCGGTCAGATCGGAGCCTCCGAAATCGGCTTTATGTAGAAAAGCGTCGGTAAAATCGGCGTTTTGCAATTCGCAGTCTCTCAGATTGGCCTCGCCAGCGTCCGCCCCCGAAAAGTCGGCGCCGGGCAGAATGCATCCCCCCACGAACCGTGCGTTTTTCATTTCCGCCTGTCTGAAAACGGCGTTCTCGGCCTCGGCTTTGATGAAATTAACGCTCTTCAATATCGAGCCGTTGAAATCGGTGTTGTCCATTTTGGGGTTGATGAAGTTGGATTCGCTCAGATCCGCGCCCGCAAAGATGCATCCGGAAATATCCGAATCGATGAAGTTGTTCTTTTTCAGATCGGAGCCGGAAAAATCGACTTTTTGAAACGATGTGTCCAAAAACATTTCCATTCGGTCGACCAGCTTGCAGCGATGGAAAACCGCCTCTTCGATTTTGGCCTTTCCCAATATCGCACCGGTGAGGTCCGCGTCAACGAAACGCGTGTTTTTCATGGTCGCGGCGCCGACATTGGCACCGGTCAGCTTGGCCCTGGTGAAATCAGTTCGGGTCAGATCGGCATGGGCCAGTATCGCATTGCTGAGATCCGCATCCGTCAGGTTGGCATCGGTCAGGTTGACGTATTCCAGATAGGCCCCGCTGAGGTCGATGCCGGAGAGGTCCAGCCCGGACAGATCTGTGAATGCGTAATCGCCTCCGGCGGTCTTTCCCCCTTCCTGATATGCCTTCACAAGGGCGGCGGCGATTTCGGGTTCTTTGCCTTCATGGGGGGACCGGGCTTCTCCTATATAATGCGCACCGATGCGGTAGCTGTCCTTTGCTTTTTCCAGTCCCTCTTTGACCTGTTTTTCAATATCATCAAAGTCAAAACTGTTAAACTGTGCGAACTGTTCTTCAGATACGCCCATTGAGCGCATCAGCACCATCTGTTTTTGGGCTTCGGCAAACTGTTCTCGGACTCGTTGCAAACTATCTTCTGAATAAAACCGGGGAAGTATAGGAGGCTGTTTCATTTCCGCAATGGCCTTTTCCACTTTTGCGACAGCCTCCGTTGCTTCCGGTGAATCTCCCAAACCTTTCAGTCTCAATAATTCTTCATTTATTTTTTCTTCGGCTTCTTTCTGTTTTTCAGCAGTCAGTTCATCTGTATACTTTTTCAGGTCATCAAAGCCTTTCAGATTCAGCTTTGTTATATCAATATTTTCAGGATTTTCACTGATTCCGGGAGCAATATTTTCCATAAGCTCCTTCATCTTTTTGGCTTCCGGAGCTTCCACCTGCGGATCAGCCTGATGAATGCTTTCAAAAATGGAATTGATATCCACTCCGCTTTTTTCCGGATCACTTCCTTCCATCTGTTTTTTTATTTCGGTCTTCTGCTTTTCTAATTGTTCGTATGCATCTTTTTCCTTCTGTTTGGAAAAAGCCTGTGTATTTTTCAGCCCCAGTTGTTCAAGGGGAAAATCCCCTTCTTCTTTCAGAATGTCGAAACCGCAACGGCAACCTTCCGGAATCAGAGGGGCCGTGTACATCATGTATTTGAACCCTTCTTCCGGGTCCATGCGTTTTGTCAATTCTTCCTGATAATGCTGTATGCCGCGCGGCGGATCATTGATGTTTTCATGTGCAATAAGGATTTGCAGGATATCCGTTCCATCATCCTCATTTACTTCCATAGAACCGCGATGAATTAACACCCCTATATTATCTTTGGGAAAAAACCAGACCGTATCCAGTTGTGTTTCAATCTCTTTGAAGAGAATTTCTCCATCTGTTTCATGATTCACAAAGCAGCGTCCGTAAACTCCGGGCAGATTTCCCTGCTGTAACGGTGTATCCGGATTCATATTGCTGATTTCAAAAGCCTCATCCCCCCTGAAATAACCTTCAATCCATTGGTCCGGAGCCGCATCGTTGAAATAAGTCCAATCAATATCATCGGGCAGATCGGGCATTCTCTCTTTAATATATTTTTTATCATATGTTCCGGCTTTTGAGAAACGCTGCTTCCACATCATATCCAGGCGGGAAAATGAAGCCGGCTCCGAACGATCCCCCGGATAATCAATCAGTTGGTTCGGATATTCAATATTGGGAAAGGGATGAATCTTCCCATTTTCGGTTTCAACAAGGACAAAACCTTTACCGGATGGATTTTTATCATATCCCTCCCCCCCGAAAGCATTTTTATAAGCAACCGGCATTTCTGAAAAAAGTTCCGGACCTTCCATGTGGGGAGCAAAACCAAGCGTTTTTCGCCATTGCCGGTCGCCATTCACAAACAGAACTTTGTATACCGATCCCATAAGCAGGGATACATTACCATGTCTTACCTTTTTTCCATCCGGAGCAAAAAAACTGCCATGAACTAGCACTTCCCCCTTTACTTTGGGCATACCCGCATCAAATATTTCACTTTTCCCAAGAGCATCAGCAATGGTGGTCCATAATTTATATTCGGGAACCGGTTCGCCGGAATCCAGTCTGAATCCCCATAGTAATGATACGGGGAAAAATGATTTCCCCTGAAAACTGTACGTTCTGCTAAGCATACCGGAATGTAATGATTTTATAATATTCATTAATTAATTATCACCCTATCAACTTTACCAGCATATTCTCTATTGTTGTTGTGCTTTGGGCGATATAAGAAAGTCCGCTTTCAATTTCCACCTGAGTATTTTCTATACTGGAAACGCTGGATTCAATTTCCGCCATCGACTGTTTGAGTTTCGTTACTGCTGTTTTTGCATCAAAAGGTGGCTGATTTGTCCATTCCAAACCCGGGAGATTGACTGTTATTTTAGAGTTTTCAATTTTGATTGAACCTGGAGGTGCAAATTCCATAGACAGAGAGAACGCTACACTCAGTGCAAGAGATATGCTTGCCGCAGCAGTGAAAGAAAATGATGCGGAAGCGGAAAAGTTAAATGAAGCCAGCGTGGTATTGGCCCAGTCAAACTGCATGGTATTTTTGCCATTGGCAAATTGCCTGCTGATACTGTAGGATAACAGATTGCCGGAATCCCGACACCATCTTTTATCTTCGGTGATGCCGCCGCCTGATTTGCTGTATGCGGTTTTGTTTCCAGTGCCTGCATATTTGTATTCATAACTCGTCTGCCCATATGTATGGGTTTCTTCGGTGCATCCAACGGAAACCTCCAGGCTTTTTTTATCCTTGGTATATTCGTATCCGGCCCCGCCGATCGTCTTTTCGATCCAGGTGTTGTCATCCAAAGGGCCTTCCATTTTTTCACCTTCACATGATATAGTTCCGGGAAGCGGGCCCCCTTTTGCGGCTTTGTCATGATCCAGTCCATCCTCATTGAGGATAACCGAAATGTCGGGATCCGAATCATCTTGATGCATAAAGTTTTCGGCATAGCTGTTACCGAGATTGTATTCCCAATAGCCACCGAAATCGTAAATATTGCCTTCCTGGGTATTAAAGGTATCGCCTTTGGCAAGCTTGACCTGGCCTCTTCTCGCCAGAAGACTCATACTGGCAAGATCGCCTTCATGCACCGGGTTGGAAACGCCGTCTCCGTAATCATAGAGTTTCATCCCGGACGGGTTGAACCCAGGCTCCGATCCATAAAATTTTTCCCATAAATAGCGGATCTCACGGGGAACCGTCGTATCGCTGTCATCCGGCCCGCCGATCATGTAATTTGCATATCGATTTTCCCCTTCGATCCATACATTGTCGCTGGACTGGATTCGGATACCGTCCAGGTTTCCCGGATCCTTGGCAAGAACATCGACATCCCCTTCCACCGACAGAGTGACCGTCTTTTCTCTGTAAAACTCAACCGATTCGGAATCTCCGACCTCCATGTCCAAGGTTTCGGTCAGAGTCCAAGTCTCCCCCTCAAGGGAATGGGTGCTCCCTTCGGCTACGCTGTCAAGGATTGTGTCAAAGATTGAATCCGCCTGATCAACCTTATATTGACCCTCGAAATCCACATTCACGGTGAATTCCTTCGTCAACCGGTACGTCACCGAAGTGCCGTCATCCGAGGTGCTGACGACCTTGGAGGGAACCGGGCTGCCGTTTTCATAAAGATCCCAGTCCCCATCCGAATCGGTAAAGACGGCAATTTCGTCGCCTTCTTCCACGGTATAAGGATTTGGCGGATCATTGGGCGACCCGATCCGCACCCAGGAATTGGCGGTGGGCGAATGCATCAGAATTCTTTGATTTCCCGCCTGGTCCTCGAAATGGATCTTATTCTGGCCCGAGGTGGTGATGGCCGCCTTGGTCTGGGTCTCATCCTGAATGACACTCGGTTTTTCGGGATTGGGAACGGCGGAGGCGACGATGGGGCGGTCCGGGTCTCCTTCGATGAAGGTCAACAGAACCTCGGTGCCCTTGTGGAGGGGAAAATGCATGCCGTGATCGGTGCCCGCGTAAGGCTGGGCCATGCGGACCCAGTGGGAGGCTTTTCCGCCGTCCCTGCCGCTGAGATCGAAAGGAAACCGCACCTTGTAGCGGCCCTGATCGTCCAGTTCGGCATATTCGCCGCTTCCCTCGGCGTCTATGGTGGCGTTGATGGTGCCGAAAAATCGCGGCTTTTCGGATTTTTTGGGGTGCCGATACTGGACCTCGGACGGAATGGCCACAAAGCTGTTGCGGTAATAATTGCGCTGTTCCGTTTCGGACAGGGTCTTCTGAATGCCCGAAATCAGAAATCCGCTCTGACTGCCGGCATGTTCCAGCTCGATGGTCAGGTATTGCTGATTGAAGCCGCTCCGGTAGTGACGTTCCAGGTCGAACAGATACCCGGGCCGCAGAAAGGGTACGGTGCTCTCGCCGTGGAACCGCTTTTCATGGCTTCGAAGTTCCTCCGCCCGAAGCTTGGCCATGGCGGTCCCTTCTTCCATCGTGCGAAAGTGCTCACCGTAGATATGGAATTCACCCCGGCCCCGGTCCGACACCGGCGACTCGGCGCTCAAGCTCAAGGAAGGGGTGCGGTAATTGTAATCCTGAACATGGAGCTTTCCGGGCAGCAGCTTCTGCCTGCAGATAAAGGCATGAATCACCTCCTCGCGAAAGGGTTCGTCCAGACCCGAGGGCGGGGAATAGGACATGGTTTTGCCTTCGGGCATCTCGCCGTGGGACATCCCGGTATCGGTAATGACGACTTTTTCACCGGCAGGGGTCTGCTCGAAATAATAATACATCCCCTCTCGTTCCATCCATCTGGAGACAAAGTTGAGGTGGCTTTCGCCGTACTGGCAGATGAATTCCCAGGGTTCGTATCGGCCCGGGTTCATGAGCCGCAAATCGAAATCATCGGTGGTGAGACCACCGTCGACAAGCACCGCCTCCAGCACCTGGGGAACCGTCCGGTTCAGGAAAATCTGGTTGTGATGGGTCAGAGATAGCCACCAGAGCTTGGGGGAGAGCACGGTTTTGTAGACCACGTATTCATCGATGGCATGAAGCTGCTCAAACTCGGTCAAAATGCCGTGGAACGGAATGTCCCCTTCTTCCCGAAGGATGGTGAAGGTGGCCGGGTGCTCCAGCACGGCGGTCATGTCGATCTCGGGGTCGTCGGCCACCAGGGTGATCTCGAACCGGTAGCAGGTGGAAAACCCTTCGATACCGGAAAAGGCGACCACGGTGAAGGCGTCCTGGGCCAACCCGGGAAAATGGGATACGAAATCGAATTTTTTCTGGGTCAACAGATTCGCCATAGGACTTTCTCCTTCACCGTTTTAAACGATATTGCTTTCGAGATCATTCCGCCCCGCCCTTCGACCATGGCCGAGATGTGCGATTCTTCAAAGACTGACAGTTAACTTCCAAATATTACAGACATGCTTCACAGGCGGCGATCGGCCTACGACTCGCCGAATTCCATCGTAAAAGCCCCCTCCCCGTCCACACCAATCGATACCCGGCCCGGCATTCCCCCTTCGCTCATGTGGGAGAGGATCTCCTGGGACATCTTGGGCATGATGTTGCCGCTCAGGATGTAGTCGATGTTTCGGGCCCCGGTCTCCACCTCGGTACACCGCCGGGTGATCTGATCCACCACCGCATCGGTGTAGTCGAGCTTCATCTTGTTGTTGGTCAGCAGCCGGTCGGCCAGTTTTTCCAGCTTCAGCCGGACGATCCCGGCCATGGCGTCGGACCGCAGGGCATAGTAGGGGACCACGGACATTCGGGCCAGCAGGGCCGGCTTGAGATACTGGGACAGGATCGGCCGCACCGCATTGAAGATGACTTCGTCCTCGGGCCGCTCCTCCTCCCGGGTCAATTCGGTGATCACGTCGGTGGCCAGGTTGGAGGTCAGAAAAATCACCGTGTTTTTAAAATCGATCTCCCGGCCCTCGCCGTCGGAAAGCGACCCCTTGTCAAAGACCTGATAAAAGAGGTTCAGGACCTCTGGATGGGCCTTCTCGATCTCGTCCAGCAAAACGGCGGCATAGGGCTTTTGCCGAACCGCTTCGGTGAGCATGCCCCCCTCCCCGTAGCCTACATAACCCGGCGGAGAGCCGATCAGGCGGCTGACCGTGTGCTTTTCCTGAAACTCGCTCATGTTGATGCTCACCACCGACCGCTCTCCCCCGAAAAGAATGTCCGCCACCGACAGGGCGGTTTCGGTTTTGCCTACCCCGCTGGGGCCCACCAGCAGAAAGACCCCCATGGGCTGGCTCGGGTCCTTGAGCCCCGACTTGGCCGACTTGATGCCTTCGGCGAGCACATCCACGGCATGGTCCTGGCCCTTGATCCGCTCCTTCATGAGGCGTTCGAACTCCATGACGTTCCTGGCCTGATCCCGCATGACCTTGCCCAGGGGCACCCCGGTCCAGTCGGAAACCACCTTGGCCACCATGTCCGGGTCCACCTCGATGCGCACCAGGGCGTTGTCTTTCTGGAGTGCATTCAGGTCCGCCCGGGCCCGGTCGATCTCGGCCTGGAGTTCCTCCTCGGACATCTCCGCTTCAGGTTCCGCAGGGGGTGCGGTCTCGGCTCCTTCCGAGGATGCCTCGACTTGGGAATCGGATTCGGTCGCATCCGAATCGGTCGCAACGGGTGTCACAGCCGGCGGCGGCTCTCCATCCCGAAGCGCGAACAGCCGGTCCCGCAGCCCGAGAAGCCGGTGGGCCGCATCCCGCTCCCGCTCCCACAGGGCGCGCAGCTCCTCGGCTTCGGCGGTCAGGGTTCCCAGCTTTTCTTCGGCCTCGGCCAGCTGATCCGCATCGATGGCCACCCCGTTGAGCCGGTCCCGCATCAGGGCGTCCCGCTCCCGTTCGTAGGCCTGAATGGAGCGCTCCTTGTCTTCCAGCACATCGGGCTTGGTAGTGAGATTGATCTTGACCCGGGAGCAGGCGGTGTCCAGCAGGTCGATGGCCTTGTCGGGCAGAAACCGCCCGCTGATGTAGCGGCCGGCGAGTTCCGCCGCCGCCTTGACCGCCTCGTCATGGACGATCACCTTGTGGGCCGCCTCATAGTTTTTCTTCAGCCCCCGCAAAATGAGGGCGGCGGTGGGCACGTCCGGCTCGTCGAGCTTGACCGCCTGAAACCGACGGGCCAGGGCCGGATCTTTTTCAAAATATTTCTTATACTCCGTCCAGGTGGTGGCCGCCACGGTACGCAGCTCCCCCCGGGCCAGGGCCGGTTTGAGAAGATTGGCGGCGTCGCTGCTCCCGGCCGATCCGCCGGCCCCGATCAGGGTGTGGGCCTCGTCGATGAACAGGATGATCGGCTTTTCGGATGCCTTGATCTCGTCGATCACCCCCTTGAGCCGTTTTTCAAATTCCCCTTTCATGCCGGCCCCGGCTTCGAGAAGCCCCATATCCAGGCCCAGAAGGGTCACCCCCCGAAGCATCTCCGGAACATCATCTTCCACGATGCGCAAAGCCAGTCCTTCCACCACGGCGGTCTTGCCCACCCCGGGCTCCCCTACACAGATCGGGTTGTTTTTGCGGCGGCGCCCAAGGATGTCGACCATCTGCCGGATTTCGTGGTCCCGGCCGAAAACCGGGTCGATCTTGCCCTCCCGGGCCCGCTGGGTAAAATCGATGCAGAACCGCCCCAGGGCGGTGTCGCCTTCCGGCCGGGCCGCAGCCGGTTCGCCGCCGGTGCGGCCGGTGTCCAGAGAACCGGCGGTCTCATGCTCCATGGAGGTTTTGGCAAAAGTCCAGAAGTCCTTCATCAGCGACTCCCGGCCGACCGCCTTGATCAGATCGGCGTAGCGGCCCGAAGCGAAAAAAGAAGGTTTGCCCAGAAAGGCCAGGAGAACGGCCCCGGACCGGACCTTTTTTTCGGTCAGATCGATGGAGGAGATCAGCCAGGCCTCCTGAAACAATTCCAGCAGCAAGGGGGAAAAAGCGGGACGGGCCGCATTGCCGGTGGCGAACCCTTCCAGGGTCTCCTCCAGAGCTTTCCGGACCCGCCCTGAATCGATGTCGTACTGTTTCAGGATGATGGGCCAGTCCGACTGCGGTTTTTCCAATAGTTTCAGCAGGAAATGCTCCACCGTGACTTCGTAATGGGTACGGGACACACAGAGCCCCGCCGCATCCTGAAGGGAATTGGTACAGAAGGGATTGAGACGCAACAGAAGAGATTTGATATCGACACTGATCATTGAATCACCTGCCTTCTCCTAATGAATTGACTGAAAATCGGGGCCTCGGGGTTTGGCCCGGAAAACCACCCCGGCCCCGCCCTCGGGCCGGTCTTTGGCAAACAACCAGGTATTCCACCCCAGCCGGCCCCACCCCCTCTTTCCCGGCCGGGCGGTGGAGACCTCCCCTTCGGCCAGAACCACCTCCAACTCCCAGGACAAGGGCTGGTCGAGGTAGACCCGAATCAGGGACCGCAGCTTGTCGAACCGAGGGGTGTCCGGCAGCCACGCCTGAAAGCCTTCGGCCTGAAGGGGCGAAATCCGTACCCGGAATTTTCCCATCCGGTCCCGAATCCGGCCCCCCAGAAAGCTGTTTCTTCCCAGCCGCTTCTCGGTGTTACCGGCGACCAGATGGAGGCGCTGATCTTCCGGAATGACCGCCTTTCGAGGAATACCGGGAATGACCTTGAGTTTCGGCTCTTCGAAAGCGTCGGACAACAACCGCTCCAGCCCGAGGGCGGACCGGGGCGACTGGGTCAGCAGCCCCGCATACCGAATCAACGGATAGGGGGCGTCCACCCGGTCCCGGGATGTCGGATCTCCCATCCCCGCCAGGCAATAGAGCCGCTCCAGATCCGCCGACGATTTTTCCTCCACCACCCGAACCCCGAGCCGATATTTGCTCCAGGACATGAACAACAGAGGATACAAGGGTCCGTTGACGATGTCCATGAAATCCCGGATGACCGAGCTGTCCTCCCGGGCCTCGTCCATGAGGTCTTCAGTATAAAAGGTCGGCAGCGGCGAGGATACCCCGTACAGCCCCAGAAAGGTGGCGGTGATTCGAAACCGCGGACCGCCCGTCCCCTCCCCCGCTTCGGCGGTGATCCGGTCCACCGCCGCGATATCGGTTCCCGGAAAATGGAGGCTCAGCTCCGGCCGCACCCGCAGGGTGTTTCGCCAGAAGTCCTCGGCCGACCGACCGCCGCGCCCTTCGGTATCTCCCGTCGATTTCGATGCGGAAAACACCCTCAGCAGCCGCACGGCCTGGACAAAGGAATACCGCCGGCTTCTTTTCAGGAGTTCATCGATCATACCAGGGCCTCCCCGCCGAGCCGTGAAGGCCATCGGTATTCCTCCCCCTTGATGGTGTCCCGAAGGCACAGCCGGGTAAAGGTGTTCATGCTGGCATAGACCGAAAAAAAACGATCCATGACCGAGCCGAAGAGAAAAAGATCCCCGGGGCAGGCGAAGTGGTCCTGGCGGATATCGAGTTGAATCCGCTGGCCCCGCATCATATGGACCGACACCAGCCGCTCCTCCGGATGGATCGCCAGCGATTCGATGCCGCTGATCCGTTTGCGGTTGGCCGCGATCCGGGCCTGATCCCGGCTCTCGGAAAAAATATAGAGGTTCAGCAGTTCCCGCAGGGCCGTGACATCGGCCAGAGACAGAAAATTGATGGAAAGATGCGACAGAAACCGCCACAGCACATTCTTGCCCAAAGGCGGCTCGGCCGGAGCGGTCACCGGCGTGATGTTGGCAAAATCGAGCAGCACCGGGGACGAGGCGGTGGGCGCCGAAATATCCCCCAGCTGAAGGTTTTCGGCCAACTGCCCGTTGGTGCACAGGAGCTCCAGAGAGAGGGTCTCCCGGACCGGCGGCCCCGACCCGTCGGAGTAAGGGAGGATTAAAAAGACCTGGGCCCGGTTGTCCACCACTGATCTCCGGCGAAGCACCTGATACATCGCCTCCGCCTCTCCGGAATCGGAAAACCCTTCAAAGGGCAGATAGGTCTTTCTCTGAACCGACCCCTGAACGATGCCGGTCACCTTTTGGACGGCATACACCTGAAAATGGGTGGCATCATTGCCCGAAGGCCGCACCGGGTATTCGGCATGGCGATGCTCCAGGGAGATGGGATCGGCGGAGTGGCTGAAGATGTTGATCACCGGCGTGGCAAAAAGCGTAAAATGCTCGGGCTTGATCTGACGGGGAAAAAAGGGCGGATCCACCAGCTCGAAGGTGATGTCGAATTGGGTGCCGGCGCCCCGGTTTTTCCATTTTTCCAGGCCGGTCAGATCCATGAACAGGAATTTTCGGGGCAGCAGAAAATATTCCTGGATCAGCCGATACCCCGGAAAGGCATGGCCGGGATAGGGAATCAGGGATTCATTTTCCGCCAGGCCCGCCGGCCGAAGGTGATCGGGGTCCAGATCGAGGGGGCTTCCCCCCCGGGCCGGGGTGATCCGAATGCGGCGGACATACCGGTTGAGGAGCAGATACCGGTCGGCGGCCTGGGCATAATCGCCGCCCAGAAAAAAGCGCAGGTGATCCACGGACCAGCTGGAGAGGTCCAAACCCGACAGGGAAAAATCGAGCCGGATATGAACCGAACGGCCGGTCTCCTCGGAAACGGCGGCCCGGGTCAGCTTCAGCGGATGGACCTCCACATCGAAACAGGTCTGAAAACGGCAGGCGGTACCGCTGACCGGCACCGACGCCAGTTCGGTCCCCCGGTCCACGGTCATCGATTCCTTCAGGGCCGGTTTGGGGCTGAAGGTCACCACCGAGGTCGAGGGCATGGGCCGAAGGTAATGGGGGAAGACCAGATCGGTCAGCCCGTGAATGACCTCCGGCAGTTCGTCGTCCAGCTTCTGCCGAAGCAGCCCGGTGGAAAAGGCCACCCCTTCGAGGAGCCGCTCCACATCCGGGTCGGTGGACTGCCCGCTGAGACTGGGGGCCAGGGCCGGATGGGCCCGGGAAAATTCGGCGGCCAACTCTCTCAGATAGGCCAGTTCCTGCTGATAGTATCGGTTAAACATGGTCGATTGCCGGGTTCTTCGTTTAATCCGTGATGCTGATTTTGCCGTCGTCCTTGACGATGGTGTTGAACTCCAGCGGAATATTTTTGTCCTGGGCCAGGCGGGCGGATATTTTAAACCGCAGTGCCAGGACATCGTCTTCCTGGGGAGTGAATACGCACCGGGTGCGGATCATCCGCGGTTCATAGCGTTCGATGATCTGCTGAATCGTCTTTTCGATGTCCCGGGCCGATTCGGAGCCGAACATCTTGATGTTGGTGAAATCGGGCATTCCGAAATCCGGGGCGATGGGAACGTTTCCCTGCCGGGTGTTCAGAATCCGCTCCAGATGCCTCAGGATAGAGAAGATCTGGCGGTTGACATCCCCGGTTTCGCGCCGGTCGGGTTCCCGCTCCACTGACGAGAGCCGCTCAAGCAATCGTTCTTCCCGCATTCACATTCACCCGTCCCGATCCTTGCAGCCGGCGGCATTTCCCGCCGGAGGCCATGATCACCGTGTCGGCCACCCCGTGAATCTTTTCCCGGCCCGGCAAGAACTCGCTGTCGCTCAAACAGCTTCCCGGCCCGGGAAAAGATTCACGGGGCGGCCTGAATACTCATTTCAGGCGGGGGCCGAAACGATAATCAAAACCTGCTCGGCCCCTGCGGCGCCGAAAACCGAATACCGGTCAGCGGGCGCAAACAGCGGAGGGTGAACCGGCCACCCTCCGCCTTTAATCGAATTGATTCCCCGGCTAGGCCGAGGGGGTCTTCCAGTCATCCTCCGCCTGCTTGGAGGCGGTTTCATGGCTCCAGATGATTTTCGAGTAGGTGAACGAGACCTCCTCCATATGCGGATACGGCTTGTTTTCCGAGAGGAAGGTCAACGGATAATGGGTTTTGACCTCCACAATGATGGAATCGATCAGGGAGATCTTGTAGTAGAGGACCTCCTTGCCGTTTTCATCGATGTGGTAGAAATCGAGCTCGAATTTGGACATGTGCTCGCCGGTGCTGCACGCTCTGCAGATCAACGGCGATGCCGGGTCGATTTTTTTCTTGATGGTCAGCGGATGGTGGATCCGCTGCCCGGAAGCCAGCCCGGTGTGGGTGTCTCTGGGGATCTCGATCCGGTGGTCCAATCCGTACACCAGGATGGTTTTTTCTCTTCCGGCCTGAACGCAATCTCCCTCGATGGCGCCCTGGCTGGTCCCTTCCAGCGTGAGGTAGGATGTCATTGGCATGATGCATATCTCCTTTCATTTCAATTAGGGTGTGAACGACTGCATCCGGCTCGGAAATCGAACCGGGTGAACCTGAACCTATTCTTTTTCCATTTTGCCGACCAGAGACAGTTCAAAGGAAGCGCCCATGTATTTGAAATGGGGCCTCACCTTGATCGACACCCGGTACCATCCGGGTTCGCCTTCCACGTCGCTGACCTCGATTTGTGCGTTCTTGAGCGGTTTTCGACTTCGGACCCCCGGTGAAGGGTTTTCCTGGTTCGCCACATACTGGCGGATCCACTCGTTCAATTCCCGCTGCAAGTCCGCCCGCTCCTTCCATGTGCCGATGTTTTCCCGCTGAATGACCTTGAGGTAATGGGCCAGGCGGCTGATGACGAAGGTGTACGGAAGCTGGGTGCCGAGCTTGTAGTTGAGTTCGGCGTCTTTGCCCTCTTTGGAGGTACCGAAAAACTTGGGCTTCTGGACCGAATTGGCCGAAAAGAAGGCGGCGTTGTCGCTGCCCTTGCGCATGGTCAATGCCACGAATCCCTCTTCGGCCAGTTCGAACTCCCGCCGCTCCGAGATCAGCACCTCGGTGGGAATCTTGGTCTGAATCTCGCCCATGGCCTCGTACTGGTGAAGCGGCAGGTCCTCCACCGCGCCGCCGCCCATGGGACCGATGATATTGGCGCACCAGCGGTATTTGGCGAAGCTGTCGGTGATGCGGCTGGCAAAGGTGAAGGCGGCGTTTCCCCACAGGTAGGCGCCGTTGCCGTCGCTGACGTCCTCGTTGTAGTTAAACCCCTTGGCCGGATTGTTCTGGGGATCATAGGGGGTCCTCAGGAGAAAATGGGGCAGGGTCAGGGCGACATTCCGGGAGTCCTCGGATTCTCGAAAGGACTGCCATTTGATATACTGAGGCCCTTCGAAGATCGACTTGAGGTCTTTGAGATTGGGCAGGCCGGTGAAATCGTCCAACCCGAAGAACTGGGAGCCGGCCGCGGCCACAAAGGGGGCGTGGGCCATGGTGGAGACGCTGGCCAGATACTGCATCAGCTTGATGTCCGGGGCGGAAGGTCCGAATTCGTAGTTGCCCACCATCATGCCGTAGGGCTGCCCGCCGAACTGGCCGTACTCGGCGGTGTAGGCGGTGCGATAGAGCCCCGATTTGGTGATTTCCGGAGCGTCCTCGAAATCATCCAGCAGATCCTGCTTGCTGACATTCAACATCTCGATTTTGACGTTTTCACGGAAATCGGTCTTGTCCACCAGATATTTCAGGGAACGCCAGGCCGATTCCAGCTTCTGGAATTCTTCATTGTGCATGATCGCATCCAGCTGACTGCTCAGCTTTCGGTCCAGATCGGCGATCATTTCATCCACCATGGCGGCCGAGACCTTGGCCTCTTCCCGCCCCGGTTTCAGGAGCTCATCGATAAAGGCCTGCACTCCCTGCCGGGTGGCCGTATAGGCTTCGTCGGAGGGCTTCAATCGGGTGGCCTGAACGATGTCGTCCAATAGGGAGTCGGAGGCTTCGGCCGCCGGTGCTTCCTGCGGGTCTTCCGCTTTTTTTTCTTCTTCAGCCATATGTCATGCTCCTTCGGTTGATTGCCGAACCCGATATCCGGATTCTATTTCTCTTCAATTCCCAGTTCCGCCAGAAGCCGCTCCCGGGCCCCTTCGTCATGGACCAGTTCCTGAATTTTTTTCCGGAACTGAGGCACATTGCCCAGGGGGCCCTTGAGAGCGGTCAGGGCTTCCCGCAATTCCATGAGCTGTTTGAGTTCGGGGACCTTGCTGACCACGGCGTCCGGATCGAAGTCCTTCAGGCTCTTGAAATCGAGGTTGAGGCTCATCTGGGCATCCGGTTCATCCGAAAGGGTATTGTCCACATTCAGGTTGAGAGACAGGTTCTGGGCTTTCAGCACGTCATTGAAATTGTCCTTGTCGATATTGAAGGCCCGCCGGTCTTCCACCGGGGTTTCATCCTCCTGAAGGGTAAAGTCCCCCATCACCAGCAGCTTCAAGGGAAGCTCCACCTCTTCCTTGGCATCCCCGGTCGCCGGCTTGTAAACGATATTCACCCTCTCTTTTGGAGCAACGGAGCTTTCTTTGGCCATGGTATCCTCCTTGAGAATAAAACGGTTGAATAATTGGATCAGGTCTGATTGTTTTTATGGAAAAACCCAGGCGACAATCCCGCCCCTTCGAGGGTCAAATCAGTCGAAGAGCCGCCGCAGGATTGAGCCTGGCGATTCGATCGAGCACCGCTTCCCGGTCGTCTTTCAGTCTCTCATCCTTCTGATGCTTCAAGCCTTCGTAGGCCCGGACGAGGGCGTTCAGTGCAAAGGCCGGGTCCCACACCTCGACGGCGTACCGGTCAAGGTCCTCCAGAATCTCCCGGACATGGGGCAGGGCCAGCCGCGGCTGCTGTATGGATACCAGGAAGCGGATAAAATCCATTCGCCACAACAGCCTCGATTTTCGGGATGCGGCCTCATTGAAACGGGTCTGCAACAGGTCCAGCCCGTCCATGGGCCGGCCTTCACCCGCAAAGACTTTGGCTTGCTGATAGATATCGGCCATCAGGGCCGTTTCGCTGTCCGCCGTGGCCGATGCGGCCATGGTGATTTCCCCGCCTTCGTTCCGAGAGATCTCCTGAATCCAGTCTTGAGTCTTTTCATCGGCAAACGGGGTGCCGTCGGAAAAGGAGAGGTTTTCGATGCCGGACAGCCGCCGGGCGTACCGGCCGGTTTCCTCGTCCACCGCCTCTCGGGCTTCGGAAAACCCCAAATGAAACAGGGATTCGGACACATACCGGCTCAGATCCAGCCAGAACAGATACTGGCCCACCCGGCTTTCCGCCGATTCCAGCAGGCTCTGAAAATTCTGTTTTTCATAAAGGCCCGCCAGGGCATCCTTTTCCTCATCCATGGGCGGCGGAAGCAGGGTCATCCCATTTTCGGCCGGGGGGAGTTCGGCGGTCAGCCAGGCCGCAATGCGATTGAGCCGGTAGGCCAAGGGATCGGCGGCATTCTGCCGCATCATGAGACCGGCGGCCCTTCGAAAGTGATCGGCCCCGCTCTTGAAATAGGGTCCCGGGCTTCCGTCGGAATCTTCAGGCGCCGGCAGGGGCGGGACGGGTTTGGGTGCGGGTTTGGGGGGGGGTTGGGGGAATGGAAAGTTGAGAGGAGATGATAGCCAAAAAGCTCCGAGAAAATG
>CAZNLT010000021.1:0-48045 GCA_964573705.1 uncultured Desulfobacterales bacterium | reverse complement strand
TCCAGCCCCTGCAGGAAAATCACCGGGCACGACAATTGATGGGCCGAATGGATGGGGGCCCGCTCAATATAAAGGTCCCGCCGCTCGGGATAGGGGCCGATCAGCCCGTCCAGGTACCTGGATTCGAATTTGTGGGTTTCCTTGGCCAGGGCCTCGGGATCACTGACCCCGAAATAGCTGGCCCCGGCCTTGAAAAGATCCCGAAAAGCGAGCACCGCCAGGGTGGTGTAGCCGCCGGCACTGCCGCCCCGAATGGCCAGCCGATCCCCGTCCACATCCCCCCGGCTCACCAGAAACCGGGCCCCGTTGGTGCAGTCGTCCACATCCACAACGCCCCAGTTTCCCCGAAGCCGCTCCCGGTACTCCCGGCCGTAGCCGGTGCTGCCGCCGTAGTTGACGTCCAGCACCGCAATGCCCCGGCCGGTCCAGTACTGGATCGTCAGGTTGAAGGCGGCCGAGGTAGCGGCGGTGGGTCCGCCGTGGCTGAAAACCAGGAGCGGCGGTTTTTCCCCTGCCGGCGGTTCAAAGGCCTTGTTTTTCGGCCGGTAAAAAAAGCCGTGTGCGATCTGATCCCCGGTGGTGGGAAAGGCCACCGGTTCCGGCGCCGAAAGGTAGCCGGGATCGATGGTGTTTTCAAATGCGCGCTTGAAAACGGTGATGCGATGCTTCATCAGATTCAGCCGCACCACCGATCGGGGTTCGGCATGGGAGGCGCCGAGAAAGAAAACCTGATCCCCCGATACTCGAATATAAGCGACATCGGTGTAGGGGATGCGAAGGTTTTCCATTTCACCGGTGGCGGTGTCGATTCGGGCCAGGCGCCAGATTCCCTCCTGAGTGAAGGAGCCGATCAGGCGGTCGGAGGAGATCGGCTGGTAGGTGGACAACCCGAAAACCCACTGGGGCAGTCCGAAATCGGCCTCCATTTCCACCACGAGGCGTGTTTCGCCGTTGAACCGGCGGTAAATATTCCACCAGCCGGATCGGTCGGAAATAAAAAAAAGCACACCGTCCGGCCCCCATTCGGGTTGAAAAATCGATTCGGCCGACCCGCCCGCCACCCGCTCGGGATCACCGAGACCACCGGTTTCATTCACCGGCGCCGTCCACAGCTCGGTTCCGTCCCAGGGCATGTTGGGGTGGTTCCAGGTCAGCCATGCCAATCGAGACCCGTCCGGGCTGAGCCGGGGGGAGGCGTAAAAGTCATTGCCGGCGACCAAACGGGTGACCTCCCCGGTCTCCAGATCCGCGGCCGCCACCGTATTCGTCGGGGGGCCGGGTTCGGTATGGTCCTCGCAGACGCAGAGCACCCGGTTCCGTATTCCATCCACCGACAGGTCGGCATACCGGAGCGGAAGTCCCGGGGTCACGGGCCGGGGTTCCCGCCCCGGATCGATTCGATAGATCCGCTGGTCGGTATAATTGGAAAAGAAAAGGGTCCCGCGATTTACCGTGTAACCGCCCCCGCCGTATTCATGAACCCGGGTTCGGGCATTGAACGGCGAAGGAATGACATCTTCAACACTACCGTCCGGCTTTTGGCGGACCACCACATACCGCCCGCCTTCCGAGGGGCGCATCTCCTGCCAATAGACATCCTCTCCGTCCAGAACGATTTGCCCGAGTCCGATGGTTTCGGATACGATCAGATCGCTGGTGACGGGGGATTTCCAGGTGCCGTAAGGCGCGGTGCCGGTTCTTTCCATACAGGGAGTCCTTTCGGGTGAGCTGCATTTTCAGCCTTGATCATCGTTTCAGCCAATCCGAAATATAGCGAAGGCCACCCCGGGATATTTTTTCGGGCCGGGAAGCTGTTTGAGCGACAGCGAGTTCTTGCCGGGCCGAGAAAATATCCCGGGGTGGCCGAAGCGGTGATCACGGTCGAACTTTCGAATGAGCGGTTCTATCCTGATCCATTACCAATAATCAGCAGGGTTGTAAAGAAAATGCCGAACCCGGGTCTTACCGGCCGGTGCTTCGCCCGACATACAACATCCGCACCCGCCGGTCGAAGATGTCGGTGAGCGGGCAATCGGAATGACCGCCCATAACAGAGGAACGGAGCGGAAACCACGAGTATGCACAGGCATCGAAAAGAAATCCTATGCCCTGTTCAGCCAGAGAAGATTCATATTTCCGAGCCGTCGGCAGCATCGGCGGCGTGCCGAAGCAGGGTATCGATGTCCTCGCCGTCTCTCGGAAAAACCGCGATACCGACGCTGACGGAAACGAATTCGATGCGGGCGCCGCCTATTTCAAAAGGCGGCGTCAGGGTTTCCTGGATTTTCCGGCGGACCGCCTCCGGCGTCCCTTTGTGGGGATTGCCCAAAATCACGCCGAATTCCGATCCGCTCAAGCGGGATAGATAATCGGATTCTCGAAAAAGGGTCCGCATCTTCCGGGCGATTCGCTTGATGAACATCTCCGCGATGCCGTCGCCGAACTGTTGTCGAACATCATCAAACCGATTCAGTCGAACCAGAACTATGCTTTTGGTGTTGCCGTAGCGGGCCGCGTGAATCAACCCCTCTTCAAGCCGTTCGAGAAACGCTTTCTTATTGTGAAGACCGGTTATCGGGTCATGGCGAATCAGGGCGGAGATCCTTTCCTCCAGAAGCTTGACCTTTTCTTCCAATTCTTCATAAGAGACCTTGCCGCTGTTCATGAACCCGTATCCCTCCCGCGGATGATTATCAGGAAATCCCGTCGCACCGGCATCTTCCCCTCTCCCCTTCGGCTGAAACCCTTCGGCTGAAATCAGGGGCCGCTAGGGGCAAAGCCTTCCTCAATTGTCCACCTTGAATGAAAGTATGACGACGTCTCTTGAATATACAATAATTTTAATTTCTTGGCAAAGCGAAAAATCCGCCTGGGGTTTGACACTCGGATTTCCGGTCTCTATATTGACGAAAGAACCCTTTTCGTGGAACCGAAAACCATCGGAATGATGCAGGAAATTCCAAGCGGAAACGATCGGAGAAAAAAATGATCACCCCGACCCAATTACTCAGGTTCATCCTTTCACTTCTTCTTTTCTCACTCGGAATACCGGATGGAAATGGACGGGCGGACCCCCCTCCCGAACAGCTCCTGGTCTTTGTTCAGCCCGACGCTTCCTCGGTGAACCGCCGTTTTCAACAAACAATCCTTCCCCGGGTTCGCGAAGTGGCGGAGGAGATGGGGGTTTTCTTAGCGGTATTGGATTCCGCCAATGGTTTTCCGAAAGAGGTTGCCGTCACCCCGTTGATCGTTTACCAGAACCACCGGGGCCGCTCCATCTATCAAGGCCGCACCACCACCCTCGACCGAATTCGCAATTTCATTCGCACCTCCCGATTCGTGCCCCAGGGAGAGGCCGACCTGGTGCGGAAAGATATTCCGGTCTGGGAATACGGACGAAGCCGAATCTGGGCGCCGATCAAGGTATCCCCGGTGACCGGCGCCCCGCCTGAAGATTACGACAACGCCGAGTTTCAGCGGGAAGCCCGCCGGGCCATCGAAATGGGGTTTTCAAAATTCCGCACCCGGAAAGAGGCGAAGCTGGGTCGGGCGGACCGCGGGTTTTACATGGATTTCTATCCCTGGCGGTCTGAGGACGGCGCCCTTTTTCTCTCCCTGGCCCTCTACTCGATGTTCGACTGCAAGGAGCCGGTTTATAAAACCGGCGATGCGCCGCTGGTGGGTCCCTGGAAAGACCGGAAGCAACTTTTTCGCCGGGCCGCCGCCCGCATGGAAGAGATGGTTCAAAAACAGGTCGCCGACCCCGAATCCGGCGACGGCATCGATCCGGTGGCGGATACGGTTCCCGCAGCCACCTGGGCCGGCCTCGGGTATCCCCTGCCCCCGGCCCCCGCAAAGGCCGACATGAAGATTCCGGTCGATGCCGAAGTGCCTCGACACTGGGTCCTGGAAGCATCCGATTCCGAAAAGACCGCTTCGGAGTCTCCGCCCATGGTCCAATTCCGCTTCGCCCCGCCCCTGGATCATTATCGCGGAGAAGTCACCCGGGGCTCCGGCGAACTCGAATTCCCCGATCATCTCCTTCCCGAAGGCATGGTCGGCCATGTTGAAATGGACCCGACGACGGTAACCATGGGCGTGCCGGATCTGGACAAAGCCTTGCAGGGCAGCGTCTTTCTTCACACGAAAAAACACCCCGTGTCCAGGTTCGTGATTCGATCGGCAGGGGGAGACGGACAACCCATCGCCTACGGACGCCTCTCGCCGGCCTCGGTTACCGGCGATTTCACCCTTCGGGGCGTTACCCTGCCGCTCACCGCCACGGCGGAGATGGAACCGATCATCAATCAAGAGGGCGAACCGCGTCTGCTGGTCCGGGCCGGATTTCAAATCACCGTCACCGACTTCGGAGTCGAAGGTGCGGACGGACCCTCCCCGGCCAATGAAACGATGCTTTTCGATACCGTACTGAGTTTTCTGCCCGAACAAGATTAAATACCCCTCCGGTCCTCTTTACTCCTTGGACCGGTGAACCGATCGGGTTCGCCGGTGATCGTCTTGCACATGTCCCCGCGATCGCTCAGCGCCCAATATACATAAAAGCCGGTATTGCCGCGATACTCGAAATTGGCTAAAAACGGTTCTGATTATCCATTCCAATCACTTCTCAGGAGGATTCCATGCATAAACACCACAAGGATAAGAAATGCGCCTGTCAGGGTGAACCCGACAAGGGCTTCACCCGGCGGGGGTTCATCACCACCATGGGGGCCGGCGCGGTGGGCGTCGCGGCTTCCTCCCAACTGTTCGCGGCCACCCATCAACCCGAGGAAGGGGTCCGGAATGCCGGGGTCAAAACGCCGGTCATTCTTCACATCAACGGGCAGCGTCATCACCTTCTGGTGGAACCGCGATGGACCCTGCTCCATGTGCTGCGGGAAGAACTCGGCTACACCGGCGCCAAAGAAGGCTGCGGCCGGGGCGAGTGCGGATCATGCACGGTGCTGATGAACGACATTCCCCGGTATGCCTGCATGACCCTGGCCCTGGAAGCCGAAGGGCTGGAAATCACCACCATCGAAGGGCTGATGAAGGGCGAAGAACTCGGCCCGGTGCAGCAGGCCTTTGCCGAAGAAGACGCGTTTCAGTGCGGCTACTGCACCCCCGGCCAGATCATGGCGGTGGAAGGACTGCTTCGCACCATTCCCGAACCCTCCATCGAAGAGATTCGGCAAGGCGTCAGCGGCAATCTCTGCCGCTGCGGCGCCTATGCCCATATTTTCAAAGCCGCCGATCGCGCCGCTGAACTGAAAAAGGAAGGTGACGCATGAGCCGAAAACAGGACGATCTCTATTATGTGGAAGACACCCCGGTACCCGATCCGCCCAAGGAAGGACAGGAACCCGCCCCCTGGGACAAGACCCGGATCATCGGCAACGAAAGGCCCCGGGTGGATGCCTATGAACGGGTGAGCGGCACCGCCGAATATCCCTCGGACATTCGCCTGCCCAATATGCTCTACGGGGCGATCCTGCGCTGCCCCCATGCCCATGCCCGGGTCCAATCGGTCGACACGAGCAAAGCCGAAAAAATGGACGGCGTGCATGCGGTCATCAGCAACAACAGCCCCGTCGCGGACATCGAATGGCCCTATTCGGACGATTTCAAACCCAGACTCTTCGACCCCCACTGCCTGTACGAGGGCGAAACGGTGGCCGCCGTGGCTGCGGAAACCCCTTATCAGGCATGGGACGCGGCCCATGCCATCGAGGTGAAATACGAAGTCCTCGACTTTGTCTCGGATGAACGAAAGGCCCTGGAGTCCCGGGCCCCGAAGGTCCATTCCGGCGGAAACGAACGGAAGACCGAAACCCATTCCAGGGGAGACGTGGAAAAGGGTTTTCAGGAGGCCGACGTGGTGCTGGAGAAAACCTACCGCACCGCCTGCGAACTCCACACCCCGATCGAACGCCACGGGTGTGTGGCCAACTGGGAGGGCGACCGGCTCACCATCTGGGAGTCGACCCAGGGCGTTTATGCGGTCCAGTCCAAGGTGGCCGAAGTCCTCAAGATGCCGCTGTCCCGGGTTCGGGTCATCGGCCATTACATGGGCGGCGGGTTCGGCAGCAAACTCAGAGCCAGCAAATATAACATCATCGCCGCCCTTCTGGCCAAACAGACCGCCCGCCCGGTCAAGCTCTTTCTGACCCGGGAGGAGACCTTCCTGGTGATGGGCAACCGGCCTCCGGCGAACATGACCCTGAAAATCGGGGCGAGAAAAGACGGCGCCCTCACGGCCCTCCGGTTTTCCTGCACCGCCACCGGCGGGGCCTATCCGGCCGGGGGGACTTCGCTGCTCGACTGGCTGATTCGGGATCTCTACACCTGTCCCAATGTCCAGACCAAAGCCACCGATGTTTACATCAATGCCGGTCTGGCCCGGCCCTTTCGGGCGCCCGGCCACCCCCAGGGCAACTGGGCCCTGGAACAGATGATGGATGACCTGGCCGAAGCCCTCGATATGGACCCGGTGGAACTGCGGCTCAAGAACATTCCGGACCACAGCCAGGCCCGGGAAGGCAACCCGCCCTTCACCACCAACGGCCTGCCCGATTGCCTCAACAAGGGATCGGAGGCCTATGAATGGAAGAAGCATTTCAAACCCCGCGCCCAAAAATCGGGCGATTCCGGCCATATCCGCCGGGGCGTGGGCATGGCCTGCTCCAGCTGGTTTGTGGGCGGCGGATGGCCTCCCTCCACAGTCATTCTGAAGCTTTTCTCGGATGGCAGCCTCAACCTCAACATGGGCGCCAGCGATATCGGCACCGGCACCAAAAGCGTCATGGCCTTTGTGGCGGCCGAGGAGCTGGGGGTGAATCCGGACACCATTCAGATCGAAAACGCCGATACCGGCACCACCCAGTACGCCTCCCCCAGCGGCGGCAGCAAAACCGTGCCCACCGAAGCCCCCACCGTGCGGGCCGCGGCCATCGATCTCAAGCGGCAGCTTTTGAAAATGGCGGCCAAAGACCTGGAGGCGGAGGCCGGTGAGCTGGACATCATCGGCGAAGAAGTGGTCTCTGAAAAGGACGCATCCAAAAAGATCAAGATGACCGACATTTCCGAACTGAAAAGCCAGAAGGTGATCGTGGGGATCGGCAAACGGGGTCCCAATCCCGAAGACAAGGCGATCGTCCCCTTCGGGGCCCAGTTCTGCGAGGTGGAGGTGGACACCCGCACCGGCGAAGTCAAAATCCTCAATTTTCTGGGGGCCCACGACAGCGGGCGGGTGATGCACCGCAAGGGCTACGACAGTCAGGTCATCGGCGGCATCGCCATGGGGATCGGGCTGGCCACCACCGAATTCCGGGTGCTGGATGCGAACCAGACCGGCAAGCTCTGCAACCGGAACTGGCACGATTACAAACTGCCCACCGCCCTGGATGTGCCCGCGGAGATCACCTCGGTCCCCATTGAAATGCCCGACGAGGAAGCCAACTCCACCGGCGCCAAGGGGCTGGGGGAGCCGGTCACCATTCCGACGGCGGCGGCCGTGGCCAACGCGGTCTACAACGCCACCGGGGTGCGGATCACCGAATCCCCCATCAACCCGATCCGCCTGGTCCAGAAGCTGGCCGAGCAGCGGAAGGAGGAATAACCCATGTTGCCCAATTTCGACTACACCCGGCCTGAAGATATAAAAGCGGCCGTGAAACAGCTCTCCTTCGAAGGGGCCGTGGTCCACGGCGGGGGCACCGATCTTCTCGGCTGTCTCCGGGACCGGATTTTCAATGTCCGAAAACTGGTCTCCATCAGCAGGATTCAGAACCTCAGGGGCGTCAAAGAAACCGCGGACGGCGGGCTTCGTATCGGGGCCCTGACCACCATCACCGAAATCGCCGACCATCCGGTCATTCAAAAACGGTATGCGGTCCTGGCCCAGGCCGCCTCGGAGGTGGCCAGCCCTCAGCTGCGAAACCAGGGAACCATCGGCGGAAACATCTGCCAGAAACCCCGGTGCTGGTATTATCGGGGGGATTTCGACTGCCTGCGCAAGGGCGGCAACCGCTGTTTCGCCCCCATGGGAGAAAACCAGTTCCACTGCATTCTGGGAAGCGACAGCATCTGCTTCATCGTCCACCCCTCGGACCCGGCCCCGGCGCTGGTGGCCCTGAACGCCAAGGCCGAAATACAGGGGCCGAAAGGCAAGCGAACCCTGGCGCTGGATGAATTCCACATGCCGCCGGGCGTGGACGTCACCAGCGAAACCTACCTCGACCCGGGCGAGATCGTCACCGAAATCATCATACCGCCCGCGCCCCAGGGGCTTCGGAGCGCCTATCGAAAGGTCCGCACCCGCCGCTCCTGGGATTTCGCCATCGCCGGCACCGCCCTGGCCCTTCAGTTCGACGGCGACACCGTCCAAAACGGCCGGGTGGTCCTCAGCGGCGCCGCACCCGTTCCGTGGCGGTCCAAACCGGTGGAAAAAGTGATCATCGGCAAGAAGCTGGATGAAAAAACGATCGCGGAAGCGGCCGAAGCCTCCATGCAGGGGGCCATGCCGCTGAAGAAAAACGATTATAAAATCCCGCTGTTTAAAGCGGTGGTTTTTGAGGAATTGACGAAAATTGCCGCTCAGTAAGGGCGAACCGCCCTCTCCCTGTTTATAGGGGGAGGGCTTTTTTAGCAGCCACTCACGCCTCTTTGACAGGTCGGTTCTGCAGAGGCCGATCCGGCCGCTTAATCTGCTTCTCTTTCGATGCTTCCGCCAAGATCACCATTTCGGCCGGCCCGGGATATTTCCCCGGTTCGGCAATAACTCGATTTCCACTCAGTCGGTTCCGCTTCAGGCGTTTCTTTCTTCGCTCTTTCGGAATCGACTCTCTTTTCTTTTTTGGGATCGGCTGAGACGGCGGCCTTTTCTTCAGACGATATCGATTTCATCAACTGCTCCAGCTTCTGATCGATCTTGGTCAGATGGGCGTTGATTTCGTCCAACCGCCGGGCCTGGACGCATTGTTCATCGTATTGCTGCTGCGTCAGGACATCCCGCTTCTCCTCTATGCCCTCTCTTCTGCGGAAGACCTTCCAGATCTCCACGGCGATGAAGGCGGCCGTACCGAATACCGCGCAGACCCCGAGCTGCATCGGACCCAGTGCCACGGTCTTGAAGAAGGTCTGGAGAAACGGCACGTACAGCAGAACCACTTGCAAAACGATGATCCCGAGACACATCCAGAGCAGCAGTTTATTGGTAAGCATTCCCAATGAAAAGAAGGATTCCCGGTCGGACCGCATGGCCAGTGCCTGGCCCACCTGGAGAAAAGCGATCAGGGTGAAGATCATCGACGGCCACTGCCTGCCTTCGCCGTAATGGAAATACCAGGCGCCCACCCCCAGGGCCACGGCGCCGATGACGGTCCCCACGATAAACACCTGGGTCACCCCGCCGCGGCTGAACACGCCCTCGTCCGGCTTGCGCGGCGGCCGGTTCATGGTGTTCGGCTCCGGCGGCTCCACGCTCATGCCGAGCCCCAGCAACCCGTCGGTAATCAGATTGAGCCAGAGGAGCTGAAGCGGCATCAGGGCCAGCGAAATGCCGAAGAGCGGGGCGAACATCATGACGATGACCTTGCCGGTGTTTCCGGCGATGGAGTATTTGACGAACCGGCGCACATTGTCGCCGATGACCCGCCCCTCTTCCACCGCGGCCACGATGGTGGCGTAATTGTCGTCCAGGAGCACCATATCCGAGGCCTCCTTGGAGACATCGGTTCCGGTGATGCCCATGGCCACGCCGATGTCGGCGTTTTTGAGGGCCGGCGCATCGTTAACCCCGTCGCCGGTCATGGAACAGATTTCGCCGTTGCTCTGAAGGGCGCCCACGATCTTCAGCTTATGCTCGGGCGATACCCGGGCGAAAACCGAGGTCTCCCGCACCGCACGGGCCAGCTCGGTCTCGGACATCCGGTTGAGGTCTTTACCGGTCAGGACCCGGTCATTATCGGTCAGTCCCAGTTCCCGAGCGATGTTCAAGGCGGTGAGCGGGTGATCGCCGGTGATCATGATGGAGCGGATGCCGGCGGCCTTGCATTTTTTCACCGCCTCTTTGACCTCGGTCCGCGGCGGGTCGATCAGGCCGAACAGCCCCACGAAGGTGAGGTCCTTTTCATCGGATTGATCCACCCTGTCGGGTTCCTGATCCAGAAACCGGACACCGAGGCCCAGCACCCGCATTCCTTTTTTCGTCAGGGTTTCATTGTCGGATAGGATTTGCTCGTTTTTCTCTTCATCCAGTTCCTGAGGCCCCTCATCGGTCCAGACATGGGTGGTGATATCGAGCATCCGGTCCACGGCGCCCTTGGTGATCGCGATATGAGATTTGCCCTCAAGCAGAGACCTGAGCCCCTCGGGAAGGTCTTCAGAATTATCGGGAATTTTGTGAAAGGTGGTCATCCGCTTGCGGTCGGAATTAAAGGAGACCTCATGGGTGCGCTCCAGCTGTTTTTCCAGGGCCTGAAAACTGAGGCCCACCCGAATGGCCGCCATCCGAAGGGCTCCTTCCGTGGGGTCGCCCACCGTCTTGATGTGGTCGTTCTCCTCATCTTTTTCCAGACCGGAGTCATTGCAGAGGGCCCCGCCGGCCAGCAGCAGAAGAATAGGGTCGGGCAGGTCCTCCATTCGGTCCGGCTGATGCGCTTCCAGCGTCGGCTCCTGAACCTCCTCGTATTCGGTGAGGTCGATTTCATGATCGTAGGTATGGAGCACCGTGGCGGTCATTCGATTCTGGGTCAGGGTGCCGGTCTTGTCGGTGCAGATGGTGGTGACCGATCCGAGGGTTTCCACCGCCGGGAGCTTGCGGATCAGGCTGTTGCGTTCCAGCATCCGCTGGGACCCCAGCGAGAGGGTCATGGTCACCACCGCGGGCAGCCCTTCGGGCACCACCGCCACCGCCAGGCTGACCGCCACCAGAAACATCTCCCTGATCGGCTGATCCAGAAAATAATACCCGATTCCGGCCACAATGGCCGACACCACAATACCGGCCGCGGCCAGCACCTTGCCCACATGGCTCAGCTCTTTCTGCATGGGGGTCTTGCCGCTTTCGCCCTCCTGAATCATGGAGGCGATGTTCCCCATTTCGGTATTCATTCCGGTCTCGGTGAGAATGCCCTTGCCCCGGCCGCTGCTGACCACGGTGCCGCTGAAGGCCATATTGGTCCGGTCCCCCAAGGCCGGGTCTTCCTCTTCCACCGGGTCGGTCTGTTTGTTGACCGTTTCCGACTCCCCGGTCAGGGCGGCCTCATCGATCTTGAGATCATTGGCCTCCAGAAGCCGCATATCCGCCGGCACCACGTTTCCGGCTTCCAGAAACACAATATCCCCCGGCACCAGGTCTTTGGAGGAGACCATCTCCTCTTTTCCGTTCCGCCGGGTCCGAATCTCGGGCACCGCCATATCCCGCAGGGCCGCCATGGCCCGGTCCGCCTTGTAGTCTTGAAAAAAGCCGAGGGTCGCAAACAGCACTACGATAGCCATAATGGCGCCGGCCTCCAGCCAGTCTCCGATAAAGCCCGAGATCACCGCCGCCACGATCAGAATGATCACCATGGTCTGGGCGAACTGCTCCAGCAGAATCATCCACCCGCTTCGGGTCCCTTTTTCCTCGAGTTCATTAGGACCGTGTTCTTTCAGGCGCTTTTCAGCCGCTTCGGAACTCAGGCCCTCGGGACCGGTGTCCAGTTCATCCATCGTCTCATCGGTGCTCAGTGTATACCACTCGGCCATTGTGCACGCTCCGTTGTATCAGGTGAGATCGCTTCCCCGGCCCGGCTTTGAGGCGAGAGAAAAAGCCCCTCTCCCGGACGGGAGAGGGGGAAGGGGTAAGGATAATGTTCATTATCAGGCCCCTTATGTGTCCCCGACCCTGCTCCGGATGACAATACATAAAAGCCCTTATTTTCCTGAAACTGCCACGGTAAAGACTGGAATTCAGGCGCTGCATCCGAGCAAAAATAAAGGGTCCCGGCGGTAACCCCATGCGGCTTTCGACCTCGGCAGCATTCTCCCCCGGGACTAATCGGTTACCTGCTCGATCACCTGTCCCCGGGAGGTGAATGAAATCCCCTGCTGCATTCGGATCCCGATCATCACCGATTCAATCAGCGGTTCGGTCACCTTTTTATCGGCCGACCACCGGACCAAAAAACTGGCCCCGGAGCCGCCGGTCCTGTCCGACTCCGGCACCACATACCGGGTGGATGCCAAGGGAGCCAATATCAGAGGCGCATTCAGATAGTTTTGAATCAACTTGCCCTCGGGGCTGTAATATCCCACTCGACCCACGGTAATCGAATTTTCCGGATCGGTGTTTCGAATGCTGAGGGTGACGGTGAGATAGACCGGCTGCTCTCGGTCCCCGCCGTAAATATGGGAATAGGCCGGCACGTAGACCGTCTGGCCGCGCCAAAGCCGAATCAGTTCCGCCCCCGAAGGCACGACCGCCAGAATCAGGATCGCCGACAGCGCCGAAAGGCCGAAGCCCGCTTGATTTCGGGTGGTTTGTCCTGAAAACATGAATACCTCCCTCCTTGATGCCGTATGCCACCGGCTCAAGCCGTTTCCGGGATCGGCGGAGCGATCATTCGTACCGATTTCCGGAAATCCTTGAGCCGTCTTCTTAGGTCTGATATCTGATAGAGGATATGGTATAATGGAAAAGGGCAAAAAATGCAAAACCTGAAAAGAATCAGAAGGGAGAAAAAATGGGCAGGACCCTCACCATTCGATGCAACGGTCCGGAACCGCACGAAAATGAAGTCAATATCGACGCGCTCTTCACCCCCTGTTTCGTGGTTCGGGAGGATAACCCGGACGATGCGCTGCCCCGCCGACGGGTGCTCGACTGCAAGGAATGCAGCAGCGGAAAGGTGATCGTCACCCGGGAGATGGTCAAAGAAAAATTGGGATGACCTAAGGGCTCGAAAGAGGCCGGCTCACCGGTTCAGTACATTCAGTCGCCCTACCAGTTCGTCGTATTCCGGTTCGGAGAGCTTTTCCCACGGTTCTGAAGGATAGAACTGAAAGAGGGCATTGACATCCGGCGCAAAGACCTTGCCGGAATGGATGGCGGGGTTTTCCATGCGATATTTATATTTGCCGCCCAGATCGAGAACCATGTCGATCCGCTCGTTTTCCTCATGAAGCTCGACCATGAGCGCGGGCCGGATCATGCCCGATCCCCGCAGTCGCCGCATCCCCTTCGGCCCCTTGGAAACTTCGATATAAGCCTTATCGACGCCCGCGGCCGTGCCGTCCGGAGAGATCAGAAACGCATCCACCACGATATACTCCCCTTCCTCGAAGGGGACCCAGTTTTCATTCATTTCCGAATATCCTGTGATTTGAACATTCAACAGTTCCGACTGTATCGATATTAAACCATAATGGACCGGAAGTTGAAGGTCAAGTCGCGGTATGTGAAAAAAAATAAATATGTTTCAAAAATTAATTTGACTCGGAAGTTTTTTTGTCTTAATAGTTCTTATGAATATTATTGAACATTTGTAACTGCCGCTACGTTACAATGGAATCGTTCAGTGAATATCCCCTCTGCATCGGCGCTTCCGGAAAAGATGAGCTTTTCATAAATAGAATTGCTGAATTCTTTTCCGATTTCAAGCTCTCTTTTAAAAACAATAGCCGATAGCTTGCATCCGATCTTCTCTTCATTGAGCATTGGGAGAAATCATGCCCGCCATTACCCAGGAAAGCCAGTTGGTATCCATCGAAACACCGTTGGGAAGAGATACGCTTCTCTTATCCGGCTTCAAAGGTCATGAGGCCATTTCCCGTCTTTTCACCTTCCATTTGGAACTGGTATCCGAGAACCACAATGTTCCGTTTGAAAGCATCGTGGGTGAAAATGTTACCCTGTCCGTTCTTTCATCCGATGGTTCCGAATGCTTTTTTAATGGCATCTTATCTCATTTTTCCCAGGGACGCGGCGGTGGTGAAGAGGAATCGAGCAGCGATACCCTTTTCTCCCATTACACGGCAGAGATGGTCCCTTGGCTGTGGATGCTGACCCAAACCTCAGATTCCAGGATTTTTCAAAACAAATCGGTGCCCGACATTATTGAACAAATTTTCTCTGAATATGGGTATACCGATTACGCTTTGCGGCTTTCCGGCAGCTATGACCCCCAGGAATACTGCGTCCAGTATCGGGAAACCGATTTCAATTTCATCTCCCGGCTGATGGAAGACTGGGGCATCTATTATTTTTTCGAACATGAACCGGGCAAACACACACTGGTCATTGTGGATGCTTCCGATGAGAACAAGCCCTGCCCCGGTCAGGAGACCGCCCGGTATCAGGTGAGCGGGGGCGGATGGGATGAAGAGGATGTCATCACCAGCCTTGAGGTTCAAAAACGGATCACACCCGCCAAGTACACGTTGACCGATTATAATTTCGAAATTCCCAATGCCAATTTAAAAATCGAAGTCCCGGCCCAAATCAAACTGGGGCCCGGTGAAAGGGAAATATATGACTATCCCGGCAGCTACTCCAAAAGAGCGTTGGGAGATCAACTAACTAGTCTGCGGATGCAGGAGCAGGAAGCACAGGTGACCCAAATTGAGGGAACCAGCGACTGTCGACCGTTTAAGAGCGGGTTTCGCTTTCGCTTAAGGGATTTTTACCGCCGAGACATGAACAACAAAGAATACCTGATTACCGACGTCGATCATGAGTTTCATCAAGGCGGCTTCCATGCCGGCGCCCCGGAAGGCGCGGGCGGGTCGGAACCCTCTTATTCCAACCGGTTCGGGTGTATTCCGTTTGAGGTGCCGTTTCGTCCGGAGCGAAAAACCGAAAAACCCTTTGTCCGCGGCACCCAGACCGCCATTGTCACCGGGCCGGCGGGGGAGGAAATCTACACCGAAGAGCACAGCCGGGTGAAGGTGCAGTTTCATTGGGACCGGGAAGGCAAGCGGGACGAGAACAGCTCCTGCTGGATTCGGGTCAGTCAGCCCTGGGCCGGCGCGGGGTGGGGCAGCATCTCCATTCCACGGATCGGCCAGGAGGTGATCGTCGATTTTCTGGAAGGGGACCCGGACCGGCCGATCATCACCGGCCGGGTCTATCATGGACAAAACAGACCGCCTTACGGCCTGCCCGCGGGAGGTGTGGTCAGTGGGCTCAAATCGAACAGTACCCCGGGCGGCGGCGGGTACAATGAAATGTCCATGAACGACACCAAGGGGGAGGAAAAGATTACCATTCATGCCCAGTATGACATGAATACCACCGTGGAGCACGATCAGTCCACGGTCGTCAAATCCGGCAACCGAACCCTGTCCGTCGAATCGGGGACCCACACCGAAACCATCCAAGGAGACAGCAGTTTGAGCGTTCTCTCCGGAAGCCGCCCGGTATCGGTAACCGGGGGGGATTACAGTGCTGTAGCCTCCGATGCCATTAAACTTCATGGAGAAAGCGCAGGGGTTTCCATCCGAGGGGACGCCCAGGGGGTGGCGGTCACCGGAACGGGTGACGGGGTCTCCATTTCCGGCGAGGGTGGCACCGGTGTTTCGGTTTCCGGAACCCCCAATATCGAAGCCAACGGCAGTACCCAAATCACAATTACCAGCCCTCTTGTTGAAATCGGAGACAATCTGATCAAAATCGAAGGACAGGCGATCGAGCTTTCCGCCGGCGGCAGCATTATCAAAATTGGCCCGGGGGGCATCACCATCTCATCTCCGGCCATTTTTCAGGTCACCGCCGGCATGATCAAACACAACGGGTAATTGAGGGCAGCCATGGACGCGGCGTGCTCTGGCCCCAACCACTGAAAGAGCAAATGCCATGAACAAATCACACTCCCTTTCACCGGAGACCGGACATACCCGTACCCTTGAACTGGCCGGCCGACAGCGCCTGGAAATCGAATACCATCCAGAAGGCCATCGATTGAATATCCTCCGGCCGAACGGGGAGGTTTCATTGGCCATTGAAATCACTGCTGACGGACCGGTATTGCACATCGGCGGCGGATCACTGACGGTTCGGACTGAGGGCAGCCTTTCCATCGACGCTGACCGAATATCCATCCACGGCAGGGAGGGCATGGAACTTTCCACTGGAAAAGACCTTGCGATTAAGGCCGACGGCCATATCGACACCCGGGGACATACGCAATCCATCGCAGCCGGGATTGGGAATGTGGATATTTCCGCCAACGACGATGTCACTCTGGATGGTGAACGGATCAAGATGAACTGCTGAGCTGCAGCCTCCCCCCAAGGAGAATGGAATGATCTCTGAAGGACGAGATATTATGGCAGTGATGTTTCTGGAAAAACGTCTCTGTCAACTCCGAGAAGCGGCCATGGTGCGAATTTTGAACGGATCGGCAACCGAAGCGACCGATTGGGAATCGGCGGAATCATCGGCGATTCAAGACATGAAACACCGCTTCTTCAGTAAAGATATCACCCGGCCCCCGGATGAATCCGAATCCGGCGAACCCGATCCGGACGCCCTGTTTTCAAAAAGAAGCCAAATACTCTCAGAAGAGGCGGTTCTGGCTACCCACCGCAGGCTCGTCGAGATTCCCTTCGTGGGGCAACCTGAATATACGGACCAAGGATGAAGTTCATCAATTCCACCCCTTTCCCCGCAAAACTAGAAACCGGGTCCACAGGCGACCACGAAATGGTGGGGGTAATTGCGGCCAAACTCACTCTGCTTTATGAAGATGAACAGCTGGTGCCCATCACCGATGATCAAGCCTGGCCGGTGTTCGATAAAGCGTTTGTGTTCGATTCGGTGATCCTCGGCCCGGAACTCGATTTTCGCAAAAATGGCGTGGATATTCTGGTATTCGGTTCTGCGAACTCCCCGGGCGGAGAACCGGTCCAGACCCTGGATGTCGGAATTGAAAGCGGTAGCCTCCATTTTCATACCCGGGTTTTCGGAGATCGGATGTGGCAAAAAACCGATTCCGGATTGGAAGCCTCCGATCCCCAGCCCTTCATTCGAAAGCCTTTGACCAATGACCACGCCTTTGGCGGCATGGCAATGTTCGCCGGAGCCCAGATGGCCCACCCCGTAAACCCGGACGGCCGGGGGTTCTACCTTACTGAGGAAGCAGCCGAAGGGGGGGTCCTTCCAAACCTGGAACGACCGAATCATCTGATCCGGTCCTGGCATGACCAGCCCAGACCGGCCTGCTTTTTCAAACCTGTCGGGAATCCGAACCTGACGGACATGAAGGAGGCCACCCCCGAGGATTTGGTACCCTCCCTGATGGACACCCTCTTTCATCAAGCCGTACCCGAATTAACGGCCCAGCCGCAAGACCTTGAAAACCACATTCGTTTGACCGGGTTTTCCCCTGACGGGGATATCCAATTCCCGCTGCCGAATTGCAACGGCCCCATGGCCCTCATCACCGTGGGCACGCTTCGAAGCCGATTTCCGTCTACCCTTTCATCGCTGGTCCTCCTGGTTCCTGAACGAATTGTCGTGGCAACCTATTTTTGCCGGTTTCGCTATCTGTTCCGACCCGCGGAAACCAGGATCGCAGAACTTCAACCCAATAACCACATCATTTCGATCCCCAATGAAACGGACCTTCCTACATGAACTCTAAAAGAAGAATCATCCCGCAGCCGGTTCCCGCAGATTCCTTGCCACCTCCTGATCTCTCCCAGCTCCATTCTCTCGATCCGGCGCCCCTGCGCGTGACCCAGGTGATTACGGAGGCGGGTACCGAACTGGCCGTGATCCTCAAACGAACCTATGACGTCCGCCACGGCCAAATCTGCCCTCTATCAGATGAACAGGCACCCCTTGATGAAACCGGAATCCTTCACGACGAGATGGAATCTGGAACTTCACCTTCCAGTAAAAGCCTTCCGGAAGTGGTCGGTTTCAAAACCGGTACCGACCTGGTAATTCAAGCCAGCGCACGCCCCCCCTATCCCCAAAAAAAGATGCCGGTTTCCGTGAGAATCGGCCCTCGATTTCATGAAGCCCTTGTGATGGGCCCAAGGCGGAGCGACCGGATCAATGGAAAAATCCTTTTTTCTGAGCCGGAAGCCTTCGAAGCCATGGAGCTGCGTTATGAAAACGCTTATGGCGGTCCGGACAAACGGTTCATGTATGCCCTGATGGAAGAGGTGAAAACCATCACCCCGGCGGAGCACCTTCGACGGGCCTCACCCGCGGCAGAAGCACTCCTTTCTAAAAATCACCCGTTGCTCTACCCCCGAAACCGTTTCGGGAAAGGGTATGTGCTTGAAGATCGAAGAGAATTCATCGAAGACCGGGCACTTCCCAATATTGAACTCCCCGGGGACCTCTTGACCCCCGAGCGGTTGGTTCTCGGCCATTTTCTGGATTGGCCCGACCAACCGCTACCGGCTGGATTTGATTTTCTGGATCCCTTGTCTTTTCCCCGATCCGCCATGCTGGGGATGCCCCAACCCACCCGGCATGACCTCAACCAGGTCCGGGAAGTGACAACGGGTCTGATCCCCACGGACTACTGCAAAGGAAACGCGGCGTCGAAGCCCTTATCGGATATCCCGGGGATGATTCATGACATGGCCAGCCGGTGTGCCTCATTAGGTTTATGGTTCCCCTTTCTGAGGGGAAAGGAAGAGATCCTGTTGGCAGGGATGGACCCCGAACACCCGGAATTTCAACTTCGATTGCCCGAAGAAAAGCCAATCTTTACCCTGAACGGCTCCGTTCAGGATCTATCAGAAATTGAAGGACGGCTGTACCTGATCCATGTGAACATGGCGGATCAGCGGCTTTACCTGATATGGACCGGTCATCGTAAACTGAAGCGCCCCTTGCTGGCGGGCGAGGCGGGGGAGTTGGAAGCATCGGTTCGTGTATCCATGGAAAGGATCTGAAGGCATGAGCATGCGGATTTCCAAGTACCTCCCCATCGGGGGAATCGGCGCGGATGCACACATGGCCCTTCCCCCCAGCGTCCCGCCCCCGCCGCCAGCACCCCCGAATCCCTCCCCGATTCCCCAAAATCGTTATCTGGTTGCCATCTCCCTGACAGCCTCGGCCGCTCTGACCGGAAAATGGTCTCTGGCATCGGTCCAAACGGAGGGGATGGGGGATATCCTGTGGCAGTACGACTGGGGTCCGGGGCAGATTCACCAAGCCATTGGGCCGGCGATTCTTACCCCGTCAATGATTGCCCTGGCGTTGGGGTCGACCGCCAAATACTTTTTACCTTCGTTCTCGGTGAAAGAGCGGGTGGAAGGCGGCACGTTGGCCATGATCGGCGGCGGAGAAGCCCCTGTGGCCATCTCCACACCCACCTATTGTATACCGCTGGAGGATTGCCAGGACATCAGCGGGATCGGATTTGTCGCGCCCACCAGCGTCTCCTTTCAGAACATCAGTACCCGGTGGGTGGGGTTCAACTTCGGAGATATGGCCGCCGGGCTGATCGGAATGGCCGGGGATGCCTTATCCGCTGCCATCATCTCCCGGTTCGGTGGACAATTTATCCCCGGCAGTTGGGATGACCAACTTTTGGGTGGGTTGGCCAGCACAGGAATGATGCATGTCGGTAACCTTTTGGCATCCCTTCCGCCAATTCCGATTGTAGCGGGTGCAGCTGGAAGTGGCCCCTTGCTTAGCGGGGTAGGACATGCCCTGAGTTGGGAGGGTGCCAGCGCAACCGCAGGGTTGGTGGTCTTGGCACCGCTGGTGGCTTGGGGGGCCGGTTGGGCGGGAAATAAGGTCGGGGACACCTGGGGCTCGGATGAAAGTGACACCGGTGTCGTCTCCGACCCGCCGGACAGCGCTGGCGGCAACGAACCGGTTTTGGATACCCCCTCCGGAGCTTCCCCAGGCGGATCATCCGCACCGGATGCCGGTACCCCCGCAGATTCCGGTCAACCCGACGCCGGAGTCGGCGAGTCTGACGCCGGAGATATGAGTGGGGGCGTCTGCGAGCCCGATGCAGGCGATACCAGCGGCGGGGTGTGCGAACCCGACACCGGAAACGCCTCCCCGGGTGGAGATGATACGGGCTCTGAAGAAGGTGGAATGGGTCCGGATTCAGGCGCCCGGCCAGGGTGATGCCAGGGTGATGATGGATCGCCGATTTCAAATGTGTGGCATACGGATTGTACGTCGACTAAGGCATCGAGCAAAGAAAAAAATCTCGTGACGAGTCTTCCATCACCGAACCCCATTCGAGGTCGGATCAAACTTCCCTATGAGCACAGAAACATCACCCTCTCCCACCACCTACGACCGTATCCCCTACCACAGCCGCCCCTTCCCCCAAACCCATCCCGATACCCTCTTCACCATTGGCCGGCTGTTCGGTCTCGCCGCCCGGCCGGTCACCGACTGCCGGACCCTGGAACTCGGGTGCGCCGCCGGCGGAAATCTGATTCCGATGGCCTTTCATCTGCCGTCCAGCCGGTTCGTCGGGGTGGATGCCTCCAAAACCCAGATCGAAGCAGGACAAAAAACGATCCGCGATCTGAACCTCTCCAACATACGCCTGGTCCACGCCGATATTCTCGACATCGATGCGTCTTGGGGAACCTTCGACTACATCATCACCCACGGGGTCTACTCCTGGGTTCCAGATCCTGTTCAGGAGAAGATCCTTTCCATCTCATCCGAAAACCTGGCGGACAACGGCATCGCCTACATCAGCTACAACACCTACCCTGGCTGTCATATCCGAGACATGGTCCGGCAGATGATGCTGTACCATACCCGGCAGTTCGATTCCCCACAAGAACAGATTGAGCAGGCGCGGGCGCTGCTGACCTTTCTCTCCACCTCTGTGCCGGTCGAAAACAATCCTTTCGGCATGCTGTTGAAAAGAGAGCTCGATCTGATTCAGCGGGTAGAGAACTGGTACCTCTTTCACGACCATCTGGAAGATGTGAACACCCCGGTCTATTTTCACCAGTTCATGGAACGGGCCCGGGCACACAGCCTGAAATACCTCGGGGAAGCCGATTTCTCCGCCATGATGACCGCCGGCTTTTCCCCGGATGTCGCCGATACCCTGAACCGCATCACGTCCAACATCACCCAGATCGAACAGTACATGGACTTTCTTCGCAACCGCCAGTTCCGCCAGACCCTCCTGTGCCGCCAAGACATTCCCCTTCGCAGAGACCTGGGACCGGAGCGCATATTTAATTTTCAGATCGCCTCCCCCGCTTACCCCGAAACGATGCCCGTGGATTTAACCCCTGGCGTGCCTCAACGATTCCGAATCCCGTACGGCGCAACCGTAACATCATCCGCTTCAGCCACCAAAGCGGCCTACCAACTCCTGCATTCTCATTGGCCGAAAGCCATGGACTTAAAATCCCTCTCAGACCAGGTGCGGCTCCGTCTGATCGAATCGGAAATTCCTGTCTCCGAAGAGGGGTCCCAAGATCAGCTTCAGCTCGCAGCCGATCTCCTGCACTGCTATTCCCTGAAGGGCCTCTGTCTGCATTCATGGCAGGCCGATATGGTGAATGCCGCCGGTGACCACCCCCGGATCAGCGAGGTGGCACGGTACCAGGCCGAGAAAGGCGAAAACCGAATCGTCAATCAGCGCCATGAAACCGTCTCCCTGGATGCATTCAGTTCGAAGCTGGTTCCGCTATTAAATGGACAGCGCACCCGTGAAGAACTGCTCGCCCGGATGATCAAATTGAGGAAAGACGGCGCTCTGGTAGTGAAATACGAAGAAAGTGTCATCACAGAGGAGAACGAGCTTCGATCCGCCTTCGACACCACCCTGACCCAAGCACTGGAAAAACTGGCCCGGGCCGCACTGCTGGTCGCCTAAATTTTCCAGGGCCAGGAACAACAGACGATCCTACCCATCGAATCGACAATGATTTTTCACCTGGATCGGTTGTGAAAGGGTATGGAGATCAGGGGATCAATTTGTATTTCCGATTGAAAAGCGGGCCGAAGGCTATCCCGCCTTCCGATAATTCACCAAAGGCTGGGCCGGCGCCGTATTCACCGTCTTTTTAAACACCAGAGGCCGCGGCACGACCTCATACCCCCAAAATCCCTCGGGTTCTTCATACCCGTAATTGATGAACAATCGCCGAAAAATGTCGACTTCAAAGACGATATCCGGCAGATCGATCTGATCGCTGGATTTTTTCGAATCGAGGGCGAAGAGGTTGGCCACCCGGGCCAGAACAGTGACCAGATCGACCGCTTCATACCGAAGGTAGGCAAGCGCCACCACCGGCCCCTGGTATTTAAACGGCACCTGGTAGATCCGATCCATCAGGCAGAGCTGGCGATAGAACCGGTCGTCCAGCAGCCCCCGGGCGCCGGAGAAGAAGGTGTTGTTTTCAAAGGCCTGCTGCCATTCGGCAGAGGCATATTCAAACGGCACCGGCGGTGACGGTGAGCCGAAATGGGTCATCAGGTGCACGATTTCAGACACATCCCAGATGGAATCGCCTTCCCACACCCGCCCTTCGTCATCCGCCAATCTGACCAGTGAATTGAGGGTGTCGATTTCATCCCCCCGGGTCCGAATGCCGAATGAAAAGCTGTACGGAACAAACTGAGAGGGAGCCAGGGACAAAACACCGCCTTCTTCCGTTTCAAAGGAAATCGGGGTTCCGACCCACAGGTTGTCGGATACGAATCGGTAGGGATCGATGGCCATCCGCTTTTTCTCCTCATTTGGGGGACCCAGGGGGATAATCAGATTCTTTCCTGGGTTCAAATGTACCAAGAAATCCCTCGGCGCACAAGGGGCGTGAATGGAACGGACCGGAAAACGCCTGGAATGCGCGGGAATCGTCTACTTCGCCCGGGTCACCAGGAAGATGCCGCTGAGAATCAAGGCGATCCCCACCCCTTGGAAGACCCTAAACCGCTCACCCAACAACACAATCGCCAACATCGTTCCGAACACCGGAATTAGATGGATGAACAGACCCGCCTGGTTCGCACCGACGAGTTCCACACCCCGGTTGTAAAACAGGTAGGACAGAATCGAGGGGAAAACCGCCACATATCCCACCGCCAGAAGGGTGGTCCGGTTGAATTGAAGGATCAGTCCGGTGTTCATTTCCCAGATAAAAAAAGGCGCCAGCATCAGGGTGCCGGCCCCGAACAGCACCGCCAGAAGGCTGGCCGGATGGATTTTCGGCCGAAGCCGCAACAGGACGGAGTAGGCGCCGTAGAGAAAGACCGCCGTAAAGACCCAGATATCCCCCGGCTTCAGTGATAAATCAGCTAATACCGAAGGATCGCCCCGGGCGATGATGGTGATCATCCCGATCAGAGACACCAAAATCCCCAGGACCTGAATCGATGTGACCGTTTCCCGAAAGAACAGAAAGGACATGACCACGATAATCACCGGCATGGATGACTGAATCAGAATGGCATTGATGGCGGTGGTGGAGTGGAGCCCGATATAGAGCATGGTATTGAAGCAGGTAATGCCCAGAAACGACAACAGAACAACCATTCGCCAGCGGCGCCGCACCTCGGGCCAGTCCCCCCGAAGATGCGGCAGGGCAAAGGGAAACACGATGAGAAACCCGAAAAACCATCGGCAGAAGGCGAGCCCCACGGGCGGCACTTCCGCCCGAACAGCCCGCCCCAGCACCGCATTTCCGGCCCAGAAGAGCATGGTCAGGGTCAACAGCAGGTAGGGCCGGTTGAAAAAATCTCTCAAAGGAATGAGTAAATGAGCGGTATCGCCATCGGGATCACCGCTTAAAAATGGTAGACGAACCGAAGGTTGTACCGATCCCCTTCCGGACGGTTTTCCGCTTCGGTTTCGTAATAAGCATTGAAAAAGAGGTGGGCGTCTTTGCTGAGATGCCACACCAGCCCCGGACCGACGGCCAGCACCTGCTCCTCGGAATCGTCGATCTCATCGCCGTCGGCTTCGGACTCGGTGAACTGCTTCAGGTAATAGCCGTTTATGCCGACCCGCAGCTGTTTGGGAATCACCTCGTAGGCCGAGGAAAAATTGAGATGAATCGCCTGTCCGGCCTGGGAATCGTCGGCCTTCCCGAAGCCGCGGTTGGGATCATCGTTTTCGCCGTTCCAGAGATAGTGAATGCGGGTGGAGGCGGTCCATTGGGGAGTGATAAACAGGGTGCCGGCCCAATACGGGTTGAAGGAGAAGACATTGCTTCCGGGGTTGATCTCCCGGTCTTCATCGTATTTGCCGGTGGGAAAGATCATTTGAAGCTCCACCCGGTGCATAAAAAGCGGCCCCTTGGCGCCCATGATCGGGTCCCATTGAAGAAACGGCCCCACCAGGATGTCGCCGAACCCGGAGCCGTTGTCCTGGGGAAAGGGGCCGGGCGAACCGTAGTCGAGATCCAGAGCAATATAGGGAATGATCACATCCAACCCCCACTTACCGCCCAGCAGCACCTCCCGGTCCGACTGATAGATGAACTGGGTCAGGCTGATCCAGGCATCCAGGTCCGGATCGGGAAACGGGATTTCATCTCCGTCGCCGGCATTGAGCTGATCGGCGGTATAGTATTGCAGATACTGGGTAAAATAAAAGCCGGGACCCGCGGGCGGACCTCCGTCCAGAAAACTGGTGAACCCGAGATTCACCGGAGGGAGCTCATAGGCATGGGCCACGGGCAGGCAGATCAGGGTCAGCAGCAGGCAGGCGGTCAACACAGGGGCGAAATTCCGTTTCATCATGTCTCCTCTTCTTTTCCGTAGTGCTTTTCCAACAGGTTCCGGGTCGTCGAAGGCTGCTTTTTTAATATCTTGGACCCTCGGGTGATCTTGCACAGACTGATCCGGTATTTCTGGGCTATGGAGCGCTGGGTCTGCCCTTCGTGCAGATCCCGCAGCAGCTGCCAGCGAAGGGTGAGATCATCCAGTTCCTTGGAGGTAAAAATCTCCTCGAAAAAGGCGGCCATCTCCCCTTCGTCTTTTATGGCCGTAAACACCTTGATCAGGTCTTCCCGGGTCGTCATGCAGTCTCCCTCTTTTGTTTCTGCGCGCAGAAACATATCGATTCATTTTTCAAAGGTCAAGTGTTTTCTAAACCATCACCTTTCAAAACATTCATCATTTCAGTTTATTACAAACCCTCATAAAAAAAGCTTGACAAAAATGGTTCCTTTTACCTACTGTATTGTCACACTATGCAGTACCTTGTCACACATGGTGAACAGCGTTCTGATTTTTTGCGAATGCATTCGGGAGAATTCATGCCGGCAGCCGGTGAAAAATATTATTTCATTTCCTCCCTGGCCAAGGGAATTCGGGTGCTGGAACTGCTGGCGGAGCAGGAGGCCCTCACAGTGACCGAGGTGGCCGACCGCCTGGGCACCAATCGTGCCGGAAGCCATCGTTTTCTGGCCACCCTGCGGGAACTGGGATATGTCGAAAAAGTGGATGCCTCCCGGTACGGCCTGACCTTCAAACTCCTTGAGGAAGGAATGAAATTCGCCGGCCGGTTCGAAATTCGGCGGATCGCCCGGTCTTACATGCTGGAACTCTCGTCCGCCTTTCGGGAGACGGTCAATCTCGGATACTGGGACGGAAAAGCCATTATCCATCTCGACAAGATCGACAGCCGGGAAATCCTGCGGATGGATTCGGGCATCGGCACCCAGGCCCCGGCCTACTGCACCGGATTGGGAAAGGCGGTGCTGGCCTTTCTGCCCCGGGAAGAGCTGGAGGGATACCTGAACAGCGTATCTCTGGAACCACTATGCCCCAAAACCATTACCGCGGCCGATCTGCTTAAAAAGGAGCTGAAAATCACCCGGGATCGAGGCTACGCCCTGGATGATGAAGAATTCTGCCCGGGTCTGCGGTGCGTGGCCGCACCGGTTTTCGATTATACCGGCCGCCCCGCCTATTCCATGAGCGTGGCCGGTCCGGCGGCCCGGATTACCGGAGACAAAATCGACATGATTCAGGAACTGCTTCGCGCGGTCTGCTCCCGGCTATCGGAACACCTGGGACGTCCGCACTGACAAGATTTTCATTAAACTGAAACAGTTAATCGCTGCTATTTATTCAAAGGGAGGAGGATATTCACTATGGGCAAAAAGAAACTGACCCGATTCGATCTTCAGAAGATGAAGACCGAGGGCCGAAAGGCGGTCTGGATTACCGCCTATGACTACTGGACCGCCAACTTTGCGGAGCAGGCGGGAATGGACATGATTCTGGTAGGCGATTCTCTGGGGATGTGCATCTACGGCTACTCCGGCACCGTGCCGGTGACCATGGATCAGTGCATTTACCACTGCGAGGGGGTTCGTCGGGGCGCCCCAAACACCTTCATCATCGGCGACATGCCCTTTTTGTCGTATCAGGTGAGCGTGCCCGATGCGGTCCTGAATGCGGGCCGGTTCCATAAAGAAGCCGGGGTGGACGCCATCAAACTGGAAGGCGGCAAGCGGGTCTGCGATCAGATTCAGGCCATCGCCGACGGCGGCATGCTGGTCATGGGGCACATCGGGCTGACGCCTCAAAGCTCCGGCCAGTTGGGCGGATTCAAGGCCCAGGGCCGAACCGCCGAAACCGCCAAAGAGCTGATCGACGACGCCCAAGCCATTCAGGACGCCGGCGCCTTCGCCCTTCTGGTGGAAGCGGTGCCGCCCGAGGTCTGCCGGATCATTCGGGACGATCTCGCGATACCGGTCTACAGCATCGGAGCAGGAATTCATGTAGACGGTCAGCTCATGATCTGCAGCGACGTGCTGGGCATTTTTCAGGCATTCACCCCCAAGTTCGTCAAAAAATATGAAAATCTGGGGGACAAAACAGTCAAGGCCTTTACCGAGTATGCCGAAGACGTTCGAAACAGCCGGTTTCCGGCCGACGAACACACCTACAAGATGGTGGAAGGGGAACTTCCGAAACTGAAAGGCCTGCTGGCCAAAAAATAAATTTCATCCACAAGGAGAAACCCTAATGTCAGAAGTACTCAAAACAATTCGCGATTTCATGGAAAAAGAGTCCATTCCCGGCCGGGATGCCCATGACCTGCCCACCAGCACCAAAGAGTTTCCGGACGGGGCCAACTTCCGCATCGAGATCGCCGGCGTGGAGCGGGCCTCCACCATGGAGGCGATGATCAAAGAGGCCGACCGGCGCAGTGTCACCATTCATCGGGCCATTGCGGCGGTAGGCGGCTCCACCTACTGCGATTTCGAAGAGCTCAAAGACATGGCTGCCATGGCCAACGAGGCCAAAATCGAGATCATCATGACGGTGGGTCACCGCAAGGGATGGGACGTGGGCTCCAAGGAGATCTCCACCTCCGAAGGGGCGATGCAGGCATTCCGGCTTCGGGGGTCGGACAACATCTCCTACCACATCGCCGACATCATGCGCAATATCGAGGCCGGTTTTCGCGGATTCCTGGTCTACGATGAAGGGGTCCTCTATATCCTCAATAAAATGCGGGCCGAAGGGGTCATCCCGAAGGAAACCATATTCAAGTTCTCGGTCTTCGGCGGCTACTGCAGTGCGGCCGGCGCCAAGGTGATCGAGTCGATGGGGGTCAATTCCCTGAATCCGATCTCCGACGTCTCCCTGCCGATTCTGGGGGCCATTCGAAAGACGGTGGACATTCCGCTGGACGTCTACATGATCATCGTCGATTCCTTCGGCGGCATGTTCCGGGCCTATGAAGGACCCGAAATCGCCCGGATCGCCTCCCCCTGCTATTTCAAATTCGAGCCGGGCACCTCCGAAGGCGACATCTACAAACCCTGGATCGACGAGGGGTTCCATGAAAATCTCATTCGTCAGAAAGTAAAGATCGCCCAGATCGTGCTGGAAATCATGAACCGGCATGCACCCGAACTGAAAACCTCGGCCAAGGGTCCCTCCGACCTGGTGCTGCCGAAAGTCGTGTAGGGAGGAGATCCTATGAACTGGAATGCCAAACTGGCTCCCCGCACCCACGAAGTGGAATGGTCGGGCATACGGGTGATGTTCGCCCTGGCCGAGGAAGTCTCCGGGGTGGTCAACCTGGGGATCGGACAGCCCGACTTCGACACCCCGGTCCATATTCGGGATGCGGCCAAACAGGCCCTGGACCAGGGCTTCACCCGGTATCCGCCGGCCAAAGGATTCCGGGATCTGCGGGATGCCATCGCTGAAAAGCTGCGGGCCAAAAACGGGATCGAGGCCGACCCCGCCTCGGAGATCTTCGTGGCGGTGGGCGCCATGCAGGTGATTTTCAACACCATGCTTCACCTGGTCTCTCCGGGCGAGGAGGTTATCCTGATCGACCCGGGATACGACTACTATTCCCAGATACGGCTCTTCGGCGGCGTCCCGATTCGAGTGCCGGTGCGGGAG
The DNA here is from genome assembly GCA_964573705.1 of uncultured Desulfobacterales bacterium. Classification (GTDB taxonomy): domain Bacteria; phylum Desulfobacterota; class Desulfobacteria; order Desulfobacterales; family Desulfococcaceae; genus JAABSQ01. The sequence goes on along the minus strand of CAZNLT010000021.1, from coordinate 19,718 downwards.
GAGAACGGCTTCAAGCTCGACCCTGCGGACCTTCGCAAGGCGGTCACCGACAAGACCAAGGTGATGATCCTCAATACCCCTGGAAATCCCACCGGCGCCATGTTCGACGAAGCCGATCTCAAGGAGATGGCGGAGATCGCACGGGAGCGGGAAATATTCATTCTCTCCGACGAACCCTATGAAGACATCATCTTCGACGGCCGCAAGCATGTCAGCATCGGGGCCCTGGACGGCATGAAAGACCTGACGGTTTCCGCATTCACCCTGTCCAAAACCTATGCCATGACCGGATGGCGGGTGGGCTACGCCGCAGCCCCCAAGCCGATCGTCGACGAAATGGAAAAGCTGATGGAGCACATGGTCTCCGGCGTCAGCTCTCCGGCCCAGCGGGCGGCCCTGGCGGCCATTACCGGGCCGCAGGACTGCGTGGCCGACATGTTGGCGGCCTATGAAAAGCGCCGCAAAATCGTCTACGAGGGGCTCAATGCCATCGAAGGAATCACCTGCCTGGAGCCGGAATCGACCTTTTACGCCTTTCCGAACATCAAGCAGTTGGGAATGAGTTCCTGGGATCTGGCCAAATACCTGGTCAAGGAACATAAGGTGGCCCTGGTTCCCGGCTCGATTTTCGGCGACAACGGGGAAGACTATCTGCGCCTGTCCTTCGCCGCCTCGGCCGAGCATCTGGAAGAAGGCCTGCAGCGGATCGAAGCCGGCGCAAAAGCGATTCTCGCCAAGAAAGGAGGATGACCATGGCGCTGTTTTCTACGGAAGAATACCTCGGCCGCATCGACCGAACCAAGGAGCGGATGGCGGTGGCCGGCATCGATGTTCTCATCGTGGCCGACCCGGCCAATATGAACTACCTGACCGGATACGACGGATGGTCCTTCTATGTCCATCAGGTGGTGATCGTAGAAATGGATTCGGTGGAGCCGGTCTGGGCAGGCCGGGGCATGGACGCCAACGGGGCCCGGCACACCACCTTTCTCAAGGCCGACAACATCATCGGATATCCGGATCACTATGTTCAGTCACTGGAACGGCACCCCATGGACTTTGTCGCCGACATCATTCGACAGCGGGGATGGGACAAAAAACGGATCGGGGTGGAGATGGACGCCTATTATTTCACCGCCCGGGCTTATGAAGCGCTCCGCAAGGACCTGCCGAATGCGACCTTTGCCGACGCCAACCTGCTGGTCAGCTGGGTCCGCTGCATCAAGTCGGATGCCGAGATCGAATTCATGAAACAGGCCGGCAAAATTATGGAAAAGGTGATGCAGACCGCCATCGAGGTGGTCGCTCCCGGGGTGCGGGAGTGCGATGCGGTGGCCGCCATCTGCCAGGCTCAGATCGCCGGCACCGCTGAATACGGCGGCGACTATACCGCCATCGTCCCCATGATGCCGGTGGGAGAAAAAACCTCCACCCCGCACCTGACCTGGACCGACGCCCCCTACCCCGATGAGACCGCGGTCAACCTGGAGCTGGCCGCCTGCCGCCACCGGTACCACTCGCCCCTGGCCCGGACCCTCTATCTCGGTTCCAATCCGCCCCAAAAGCTGAGCGACACCGCCGATGTGGTGGTGGAAGGGCTCGAGGCGGCCCTGAATGCGGTCAAACAGGGGGTGGTCTGCGAGGAGGTGGAACTGGTCTGGCGAAAGATCATCGCCAAGGCCGGGCTGGAAAAAGAATCCCGAATCGGCTATTCCATGGGACTCAACTATCCCCCCGACTGGGGCGAGCACACCGCCAGCCTGCGGCCGGGGGATAAAACGGTGCTTCAGCCCAACATGACCTTTCACATGATCCTCGGCATGTGGATGGACGACTGGGGCTTCGAATGCAGCGAATCCTTCCGGGTCACCGAAAACGGATGCGAAACCTTTGCGGATTTTCCGAGAAAATTGTTTATGAAAAGCTGAATTTCCGCAAAATGATTCACATAGTAGGGGCAGGCCCCTGTGCCTGCCCTTTCGGGTACCAGCAAGCCCAAGGGGTAAAGCCATGATCCACCATGCCATAAAGGGACAAACCAGCTACGGAGAGGCGATCGGGATTCTCCTGCTCGACAGCCGTGCGCCCTTTATCCACGGGGATGTGGGCAATGCCCGAAGCTACGCCTACCCGGTCCGGTTTAAGCGGATCGACGGGTTGACCGTGGAGCGGATCTTCGCCCACGATCTCGGGTTCATCGACCAAATGGTGGAAGGCGCCCGGGAGCTGGAGCGGGAAGGCGTCAAAGCGATCACCGGCGACTGCGGCTTTATGGCCATCTTCCAGTCCGAAGTCAAGGCCGCGGTGGACATCCCCGTGCTTCTTTCCAGCCTGATTCAGATTCCGTTGATTCAGGCCACCCTCCCCGACACGGCCAAGGTCGGGGTCATCACCGCCAATTCCAGATCCCTGACCCCCGGGGTATTCCGCCGCATCGGCGTGGATGAGACCGCGGCGGTGATCTTCGGCCTGGAAAACCACCCCCATTTCAAAGCCGCTGTCCTGGAGGAAATCGGGGTGCTCGACAGCGACCGGATCCGCGAAGAGGTCACCGCAGTGGCCCGGCAGATGAGCGCCGCCCATCCCGAGGTGAAATCGATTCTGCTGGAGTGCAGCATGCTTCCCCCCTACGGAGAGGCGGTGTCCCGGGCCACAGGTCTGCCGGTGTACGATTTTTTGACCCTGATCGATCATGTCTGTTCCGCCCTAATTAAGAGACGATTCGAGGACAATATCTGAAATGGATGATCCCATCAAAAAACGGATTCACGCTCTAAAGGAAGAACTGATCGGGTTGAGACGGGACTTTCATCAGCATCCCGAACTCGGATTCGAGGAACACCGCACCGCCGGGGTGGTGGAGAAATACCTTCAGAATCTCGGACTCGAAACCCGGCGGGTGGCCTCCACCGGGGTGGTGGCCTGCATGGAGGGGTCCCGCCCCGGACCGGTGCTGCTGCTGCGGGCGGATATGGACGCCCTGCCGGTACAGGAGCAGACCGATCTCCCCTTTCAATCCCGGAATCAGGGGGTGATGCATGCCTGCGGCCACGACGCCCACATGGCCATGCTTCTCACCGCCGCCAAGGTCCTGATCGAGCACCGGGAAGAGATTCGGGGAACGGTCAAGTTCGTATTTCAGCCCAATGAAGAGATCGCCGGGGCCCTGAAGATGATCGAAGAAGGGGTCCTCGAGGCTCCCCGGGTCGATGCGGCATTCGGGATTCACGTCTGGACCCCGGTACCATCCGGAAAAGTCGCCATTACCAGAGGCACGGTGATGGGCGGTCTGGATGTATTCAAGATCACCATTCAGGGCAAGGGCGGCCATACCGGTTTTCCGGAAGACGCGGTGGACCCGGTGATTGCCGCAGCCCAGGTGATTCAGACGGTCCAGGTGATTCAAACCCGCGAAATCAGCGATTTAAAATCGACCATCATCATGTTCGGCAAAATCGCCGGCGGCACCAAAGGCAACATCATTCCGGATACCGTCGATCTCGAAGGCACCATCCGGTTTCTCTACAAGGCGGGCCCCGATACCGAAGAGCGGCCGACGGAACGGTTCATACGGATTGTCGAGGCGGTGTGCAAAGCCCATCGGTGCACCTGTAAAATCGACATCGAGCATGAAAACATACCGCTGATCAACAATGACGACATGGTGCGCATCGCCCGGGAAGCGGCCGGGAGGGTTTTCGCGGACCCGACAAATATTACCGACAACCGCACCATCGCCAGCGAGGATTTTTCCGAATTCACCGAGCGGGTGCCCGGGGTCTTCATTTTTCTCGGTGCCGGCAACGAAGCCAAAGGTACCGATCTGCCCCACCACAATCCCCGGTTCGACATCGATGAATCGGTTCTGCCCCATGGTGTGGGACTGTATGTGAAAGGGGCCTTGCACTATTTCGACCATGCGGAAGCGGGCGCAACCGTATCCCGCTGATGTCTGCAAGCTATTCAAGTCAATTCACGAAAAGGAGGTGATGGAAGACGTTCCATTGAACAACCCATATACGTAACCCCAACCCGAACTCAAAAAAAGGAAAGGAGTACCCCATGAAAAAAATTCTCAGCATTTCTTTGATGTTCGCCCTGCTGTTCTGTGTCGTACCCGCAATCCATGCCGAGTACACCGGCAAGCCGATTAACGCGAAGCTGGCCTCGGAGGAGATCGAAGGCGACTTCATGACGGTCTGGGCCAAGAAATTTTCCGACCACATGAAGGAATGGTCCGACGGAAAGATCAACATCAATGTCTACCCCTACGGCACCCTGGGCGCCACCGGCGACATCAATGAACTGGCCCAGATGGGCGTGGTGGAATTCGTCTTTTCCGATTACGCCTGGATCAGCTCGTTTGTCCCCCAGGCCCAGGTCCTCGCCCTCAACTACCTCTTCCCCACCGAAAAAGTCCCCCAGGTCCTCGACTGGATGGTCAAAAACGGCGATTTTATGCCGCTGCTGGAAGAAAAATTCCGGGCCAACGGCCTGGTGCCGCTCTCCATCATGTACGAGGGATGGCAGTGGGTCACCTCCAAAAAACCCATCCTGTCCCCCGCCGACATGAAAGGATTGAAGGTGCGGCTGATGTCCTCCAAACTCCTGGTGGTGGACTACAAGGCCTACGGCGCCAGCCCCACCCCGATGAGCTACGGCGAGGTCTACAGCGGCCTTCAGATGGGGCTGATCGACGCCCAGGTCAACCCGTTGTTTGCCATTCACAGCATGAAATTCTATGAAGTCCAGGATTACGCCACTCAGTTGAGGAGCGAGCCTTTTCTGGGCATTCCCACCGTCAATCAGGCCTTCTTCGACGGACTGCCCAAAGAGGTTCAGGAAGAGATGCGCAATTTCTGGGTCAACGCCATTATTCCGGCCGGCAAGTGGATCGATGAACGAAACGAATCCGATCTGGCCAAGATGAAAAAAGCCAAACCGGAACTGGTCTTCACCACCCTCGAGGACGAGGCCATCTCCGAATTCAAGGCCAAGGCCAAAACCGTATATCCCAAATTCAAGGATATCGGCGGGGAAGGCGCCGAAGAAGTGCTGGAGACGCTGTTGAAGGATATCGAAAAGGCCAAAGATGCGGTGGGGGTCGAATAGACCCATTGAAATACAGTTCGCAAAACTCCCGGCGCGGCGGGTTTAGGACCGCCGCGCCTCAACCCCATCCGGTTTCAATGAGGATGTGATGGACCCCCGTCAAAACACCCGAAAAAAACAACGGTCCCCGATTCAAAAATTCAATCGCGCTCTGGGTCTGATCGTGAACGCTGTTGAAGTCTCCATTCTTGTGCTTTGCGTCGCCGCTCTGGCCATTCTGCTGATGGCAAACGTGTTCGCCCGCACCTTTTTACAAAGCATCTATTTCGCCGAGGAGGTTTCGGTCTTTTTGGTAATGCTGATCACCTTCACCGGCGTCAGCTACGGGGTCCGCAAAGCCCGACACATTCGGATGGGAGCCTTTCTCGATGCCATGCCCCCGAAAATGGAGAAGGCGTTCATCATTTTTATCTGTGTGGTCAGCGCCTTTGTCATGGGAATCATGACCTGGTTCTCCTATCTTTACCTGATGAACGCCATGAACATGGGGCACATGACCCCGGCGCTTCGGTTGCCCCGATGGACCTTTTACGTCATTGTTCCCATCGGATTCGGCTTGGCCTGCATTCAATATATTCGAACCATCATCAAGAACCTGACCGAAAAAGATCCCTGGCAGTCCCCGGATCAACAGAGCGAATACGAAGATGAAGAAATCCAAGGATATGCGGCCTCGGCGGAACCGGACCGGGACTTGAAAGCCGCCCGCCCGAACAAAAAGAATGAACGGATCGAAGGGGGACGCGCCTGATGACACTATTCGGAACAAGCCTCGCCACCATGCTACTGCTCGGGTTCCCCTTCATGGTGACCCTGCTGGGGTCGCTGATTCTCTATCTCTATGTCTACATGCCGGAAATAGCGGACCGGCTGATGGGGGCCATGGTCCAGCAGGTGATCACCGGCATTACCCCGCCGGCCCTGGTCTGCGTACCGATGTTCATTCTCTCGGCCAGCATCATTACCTCCGGGGAGTCCGCCGGCCGACTCATTCGTATGATCAAATCCTTTGTCGGCCATCTGCCCGGCGGATTGCCGATCACCACCAATGTCAGCTGCACCCTGTTCGGGGCGGTCTCCGGATCGACCCAGGCCACCGTGGCCGCCATCGGCGGCACCATGCGGCCGATGCTGATGGAGGCCGGGTATAAAAGCTCCTTCACACTGGGCCTGATCATCAATTCCAGCGACATCGCCTTTCTGATACCGCCCTCCATCGGGTTTATCGTGTACGGGGTCGCCACCAGCACCTCCATCGGCATGCTGTTTCTGGCCGGGGTGATTCCGGGCTTGATGATTCTGGTGATGTTCTCCATCTACTGCTTTATCTACTCCAAAATAAAAAACGTGGGCCGTCTGCCCCGGGTCAACTGGCCAGAACGCTGGAAAACCGTCAAGGACGGGCTGCCGGTCATGGGCTTTCCGGTGATTATCGTGGGCGGCATCTATGCCGGCATCTTCAGTCCCACCGAAGCCGCCGCCGCCGCCGTTTTCTACGCCCTGATTCTGGAAACCCTGATTTACCGAAGCCTGACCTTCGAGAGGATCGTCGATTCTTTCTTGCAGACCGGGGTCATCACCGGGGTGGTCTTCATTCTGGTGGGGGCCGGACAGGCCTTCTCCTGGATGATCGGCTTCATGCAGATCCCTCAGCAGCTCCTGCCCCCGCTCTTCGGAACCGATCCCTCCATGCTCTGGGTGATGACCATCGTGGTGGTAGTCTATTTCGTCGCCTGCATGTTCGTCGATCCCATCGTCGCCATCTTCATCCTCAGCCCGATCTTTCAGCCGTATGTAGTGGGCGCCGGGGTCGATCCCATTCTGCTCGGGACCCTGGTCACCCTGCAGGCCGCCATCGGTTCGGCCACACCGCCCTTCGGATGCGACATCTTCACGGCCCAGCTGATCTTTCGACGCCCCTATCTGGAAGTGATCGGCCACTCCCTGCCCTTTTTGCTGATTCTGATTCTGGCCACCATTCTTCTGATCGCCTTTCCGCAGATCGCCCTGTTTCTGCCGAACATGGCCCTGGGCGGGTAAAGGAAACACGATGGAAATATTACCGACTCTGCATGACGGTTTTCAGGCCCGTGCCAGAATTCAATCCCTGATCTGGGAAACCCCCCTGATCCCCTCTCCGAATCTGGCGAATAGGATCGGCGCAAGCAACCTGCATCTGAAGTTGGAATGTTTGCAGCACACCGGTTCCTTCAAGGTGCGCGGCGCAGCCAACAAGATCCTGAGCCTGACCGATGAAGAAAAGGATCGCGGGGTGATCACTTTTTCCACCGGCAATCACGGCAAGGCCGTGGCCTATGTGGCCGGCCGATTGGGGATTCGGGCGGTGGTCTGTTTGTCCGAGCATGTGCCGGAATATCGGGCCGAAGCGATTCAGGCCTTGGACGCCGAGGTTTCCCGAAAAGGAAAATCTCAGGATGAGGCCGAGGAAAACTATCGAGAGCTGATGAATTCACAGGGGTTCATCCCCGTGGTCCCATTCGACGACCCGCTGATTATAGCAGGCCAGGGCACCATCGGCCTGGATATCCTCAGAAATTTGCCCGATACAGATGTTCTCCTCATCCAGCTCTCCGGCGGCGGTCTGCTGGCGGGAATCGCCATGGTCGCCAAATCGATCCACCCGAACATCCATGTCGTGGGGATCTCCATTGAACGCTCCCCGGCCATGCTGGAAAGCCTCAAGGCCGGAAAACCGGTCCCGGTGGTAGAAAAAAACTCCCTGGCCGACTCCCTCCTGGGCGGCATCGGCGTCGACAACCGGTACACCCTGCCCATGGTGGAGCGATTCGTGGATGATCATGTGACGGTCACTGAAGAGGAAATCAAGGCGGGGATGGCATACGTGTTCAAAGAACACCGGCTCGTTGTCGAAGGGGCCGCGGCGGTGGGAATCGCGGCGTTGATGCACCGGAAGATCGATGTGAGCGGCAAAAAGGTGGTGTCGGTTTTGACCGGGAGCAGTGTTAATTCAGGGTCTTATCTTCATATTTTGAATGAAGGGCTTTGCTGATCGTTTTGATTCGATTCAGGATAGCCGGGATGTTGAAAGGATATTCACAAAACATCCCCAAGGCAGCGAACCGATCCATGTGACCGACAAGGGTGCGGGACTTTCGTGGATTTTGAAAGGAAGCTGTTCGTCAAGAAAGGAGAGTGATGCAAAAGGAAGTAATCTTCACCGAAAACGCCCCGGCGCCCGGCGCCTATTCCCAGGCAATCAAATACGGGAACCTGGTCTTTGTCGCCGGCCAGACCTCGGAAGACCCGAAAACCGGCAAACCGGTCCACGACAGCGTGGGCGAGCAGACCACCCGGATTCTCCAAAATATTCAGGCGATCCTCGAAGCCGCCGGAACCACCATGGACAAAGTCCTTCGATGCGATGTCTATATCTCGTCCATGGATGTCAAACCGGAGATGGATGCCGCCTACAGAACATTTTTCCCGAAAGATCCGCCGGCCCGGAATACTGTGGCCGTGGCGGGGATTGATGACGGGTTGGATGTGGAGATCGAGGTGATTGCGGGGGTTTGATTGTCTGAACCCGGATGCGTCTGATTTTTCTGATGGACTCTGATTTCAGTTGCGATGCCATCAGCGTAATCAGAGCAATCAGACGAATCAGAGTTCAAGAAGTTCACTCAAAAAACCGCGCAAACCCATCCACCCCCTCCCGAGGCGTCCGGTAATGATTCACAACCGCATCAGTATCCTCATACCCCATGGCCATGCCGCAGACCAAAATCAGTTCTTCAGGATGTCCCAGTTCGTTTTTGACGATCGACGGGTATTCGCCCAGAGCGGCCTGCGGACAAGTGGCAAGTCCCTCTTCGACGGCGGCGAGCATGATCGACTGGAGAAAGATGCCGTAATCCATGAAGGAGCCGATCTCCATCACCGGGTCCAGAAAGAAGAAGAGCGCAACCGGGGCGTCGAAGGCCCGGTAATTGGCCACCCATTGGTCCATCTGCAGTTCTTTGTCCTCCCGGGTGATGCCGAGGGTAGAATAGAGCTGGAGCCCGCAGGCCTTGCGTCGGGATTTGTAAGGGTCTTCCCAATTTTCAGGATAATAGGCGTAATCCATGCGACCCTTTTCACCCCGTCTGAAGGCATCCTCCATCAGGTTTTCCAAGCGGCGCTTCTTGTTACCGGTGACCACCGCCACGTTCCAGGGCTGGGTATTGGCGCCGGAGGGTGCATATCGGGCGGCATCCAGTATTCGCCTGATCTTTTCGGTTTCAACCGCTTTCTTGAGAAATGCCCGGGTTGAGTGACGTTTTTTTAAAGCTTCGGAAACATTCATTTTTTTCACTTTCCTTAAACAAGGTGAAATGGTTTGCGTTGCGTTTTCCGTTCCCCTCGGTCCTTTATCCGTTCGGGTTTTTGCCGATTCTATTCCAGCGAGGGTTAAGATGGAAGCCTTGGGCCGCAGCGATGCGGTTGCTTCACTTTCATTCCTTGGTAAAGATCACATTACACTTAAAAAGCCCACTTATTTTTTCTTTTCGAGTGTCGGTTCCTATGGTATGCAAAATCTGAATACGGTTTTGTTTTTTCTATCTTTTCCACCTCAATCAGAGGAAAAGGGACACCGCTATGGCGGAGGATTTATCAAATAAGATTAAAAAAATAAGATCCCGGGGCCCGCTGGCGACCATCGCCTACGATCTGATCAAAGACGCCATTATCCACGGCCGATTCGCGCCGGGTACCTGGCTTCAGGAAGAACAGCTCACCCAGGCCCTGGGCATCAGCCGCACCCCGGTACGGGAAGCATTTAATCGCCTCAAAAGCGAGGGCATTCTCGATGTCATCCCAAGGAAAGGCGCCCACATCGTGGAACTCTCCCCTTCTGAAATCGATGATCTGTTTGAAGCGCGGGAAGTGATCGAAACCCAGTTTTTCATCCGCTCCGCCAAAAGTATATCCAAGGATCTGATATTGAAATTTAAGGAAAACCTGAACCGCCAGGAAACCGAAATGCGTAAAAGCGAAGCCGATTCGGATATCTGGAATGAAAGCCGCAAAAAATATCTCAAGACCGACCGGGCCCTTCATGACGCCCTTCTCTCTTCGGCCGGCAACACCTACTGGGAAGGTCTCTACTTCAATCTTCGGGACCGGATTGAGATGTACGGCAGCCAGCTCAGCTTCGACCGGGAATGGTTCGACGTGGCCATTCAGGACCACGACAACATCATCGATGCTATCCTGAATCAGGATTTTGAAAAGGGAAAACAGGCGCTGATCCAGCATATCCGCAATGTGCGCCAGGGCACCGCCCGGATTCGGGCCGTACAGCACCCATATTAAGAGTTTCCGTCCCGGCTCATGAGTTGAAGACATAGAGAGGTACCGGCTCGTTTTTTAACCGAGCGATTGAATGAAACCAAAAGGCATTGGCCAATGAACAAGGACCACCCGGAAAATTTGAAAACCGAAGGTCTTCTCATCCGCAACGACCTGCGGCCCGGCGATATCGGCTACCTGATCTATCTGCATGGGACCCTGTATGAAAAAGAATACCGATTCGACGCCACCTTTGAGCCTTATGTGGCCGGGCCCCTGGCCGAGTTTTCCAAGTCGCACACGGAGCGCGAACGGATTTGGATCGTGGAAAATGCGGGGCGGGTAGCGGGTTCAGTTGCGATTGTCGAGGCACCGGAAAATGCGGCCCAGCTTCGGTGGCTGATTCTTCATCCCGATGTTCGGGAGCTCGGTTTGGGATGTCGTCTGGTGCAGGAGGCGGTCAATTTCTGCGAAGGCTCCGGGTATGACCAGGTGTTTCTCTGGACAGTCAAAGGGCTGGCGGCCGCCACACGTATCTATTCCGCCTTCGGTTTCCGACTCACCGAAGAGAAAACCCATTCCATCTGGGGAAACACGATCACCGAGCAGAAATTTGAACTGAAGTTGATGTCGAAACAAATGGAGATGAATGATGAACCAGCAGGCCGTCACCATCCCTGTTGAAGACAAGGGCGCCGTATCCGGCGTGTTGTCGATCCCGGAAGGGTATCCGCCCAACGGCGGCATCGGGGCGATTTTCGCCCACGGCGCGGCCAATGACAAGGATAACCCGCTGATCGTCAAGGTCGCCAACGGGCTCTGTCAGGCAGGATATATCACCCTGAGATTTAATTTTCTGTACCGGGAAAAGGGCAAAGATTCCATCGACAGCCAAACCACCCTGGAAAAAACCTGGTCATCGGCCCTGACCTATCTCAAGGAAAATTCCGGCTGCGATATCGGGAGAACCATCGCCGTGGGCAAATCTTTAGGCGGACGAATCGCCTCTCAGATGATCGCCGACAACAAACTGGCTGCGGATCGGCTTGTTTTCCTCGGGTATCCGCTGCACCCGCCGGGCAAAAAAGAGAAGATTCGGGATGAACACCTTTATCGAATCCGCATCCCCATGCTCTTTTTCGCCGGCACCCGGGATCCGTTTGCGGATCTGTCCCTGCTCAAGGGTGTGGTCGACAAAATCCCCGGCGACCCGACCCTGGAAATCATCGAGGACGGAGATCACTCCTTCGATCTGCCCAAATCCTCCGACACCCCTCAAGGGATGGTCTACGACCGCATCCTTCGAAAAACACTTCAGTGGTTGGAAAGCTGACTGAAATGGAATCACCCGGATGAACAATCCCCTTCAGGCGGAAAGCCGCTTCCGGATTCGACCATTCCGGATCGAAGATCAAGCCCCGGTCATACAACTCTGGCGTGACTGCGGTCTGGTGGCGCCGGCCAACAACCCCGAGGCCGATATTCAGGCCAAGCTGAAGATTCAGCCGGAGCTGTTCCTGGTCGGCGCCTCGGGTGAAGAAGTGATGGCCACCGCCATGGCCGACTACGAGGGCCACCGGGGGTGGATCAACTACCTGGCGGTGGCCCCGGACTACCGTCGTCGGGGGATACGGGCGCCGTCTCATGCGCCGGGTGGAAGAGATCCTCGGGGCCCTGGGCTGCCCCAAGATCAACCTTCAAGTGCGAACCCGCAACACAGACGTCATTCAGTTTTACAAGCGCATCGGTTACACCGAAGATGCGGTGGTGAGCCTGGGCAAGCGGCTGTAACCGCAGGCTTCATCCATAACCCCGCCGAGAATTCTGACCGCCCGATAGAGGGTCGCCTCATCAGCCATAGTGTAATTGAGCCGCAGGGTGTGGTTCCCCTCCCCTTTTTCAGTGAAGAAAAACTTCCCCGGCACATAGGCGGTCTTTCGCCGAACCGCTTCCCAATAGACCGCCTCCATGTCCATTCCTTCGGGGCCCTCCACCCAGAGAAACATTCCGCCGTCCGGCCGAGTCCATCGAAACCCCGACGGGAAATACAGGGCCAGGGCCTCGAGCATGGCTTCTTGCCGGGGGCGGTAAAGGTCCAGAATCTTCGGAACCTGCCGCTCCAGGTACCCGCCGGAGAGGTATTCGGCCGCCAATGCCTGGTTAAAGGTGCTGGTGTGAAGATCGATTCCCTGCTTCACCACCACCAACCATTGCCGAATCGGTTCCGGAGCCACGCAGAAACCGATCCGCAAACCGGGGGCGAAAACCTTGGACAAAGTGGAAACATACACCACATGATCCGGCGCGAAGGTGGCGATGGGCGGAAGATCGCCGCCCCGGTACCGGAGCGCGCCGTAGGGGTCATCCTCGATCAGCAGGGCGTCATGAGCCTGAATGATGCGTGCGATGGCCTGTCTCCGGGCAAGGGGGATGGTCCGCCCGGTGGGGTTCTGAAAATTCGGCACCAGATAGACGAATTTGACCTCGCCGGATTTCAGGACCGACTCCAGGGATTCGGGGAGAAGGCCGTCATCGTCGGTATCCATCCGAAGGTATTCGGGTTCATATGGATTAAATGCGGAGATGGCGCCCAGATAGGTGGGGGCCTCCACCGCCACGCGATCCCCCCGGGAGATCAGGACCTTGCCCACCGCGTCCAGAACGCCCTGGGAGCCACTGGAGATCAGCACATCATCAGCTTTGGCATGAATCCCCTTCTCTGCCAAATAACCGGCGAGGGCTTCCTGAAGCGGCGCGAACCCCTCGGTTCGATCATACTGTAAGCCCGAGGAGCCGTACCGGTCGATGACCCGGCTGATCAGCTCTTTCAGAATATCCATGGGAAAACTCTCCGCCGCCGGAATGCCCCCGGCCAGGCTGATCATGCCCGGCTGGGAAACCACCTTCAGAATCTCCCGTATCGTGTTCACGCCCATGCCCTTTGTCCGTTCCGCCAACAATCTGTCCAATCCCATATCGACTCCTATCTGTTTTGAGTTGCTCTCAGCCTATCCCATATGGTAGGGGTGAAAACAGATACAGAATCTCGGAAAAAACAGCATAACAGATCCTATGGTTCGGACGTGAAATTGAGACGCGATTGCATGAAGAGGCGATCGCCCACGCAAAAAGATACCCCCGGAAATGCAAGGTTCCAGTGTGTATACCTTTTGACCGAGATTGAAGACGAAAATGCTTGGAAAGAAGCTTTCGATAAGACCACGATGAACAGCGTGATCGAAAGGCGCGGATAGTCAAAATGAACTCAACCCACGGCCCCTTTCTCTACAAACAACTCGCCGGCGAAATCGAGGCCAAGATTCGAAGCGGCGCATTTCAGCCCGGCGAAAAACTGCCCTCCATCCGAATGCTGCATCGTCAGATGAACGTCAGCATCACCACCGCCCACCAGGCCTATCTGGAGCTGGAAACCACAGGGCTTATTGAAGCCCGCCCCAAGTCCGGATACTATGTCAGCCCGGTATCCCTGAAACAGCTCCGACCGCCTGTCCATGACCGGATTTCCTCCCATCCTCAGAAAGTGGAACTCGGGGCCATGGTCAACGCCATTCTGAAAGCCATCAATGATCCACAGATGCTTCCCCTGGGCTCTTCGGCGATTTCAACGGAACTGATGCCGGCCAGGCATTTTGCGCGCACGATGAAGGATTTCTCCGTTCGGGAGGTGGAAGCCCGAATCGGGTATTCCCTCACCGAAGGCAGTCCCGAACTGCGGCGGCAGATCGCCATTCGCACCCTCGGGCTTCTGGACGGAATCGATCCGGAGGATATTGTCATTACCAACGGATGTACGGAAGCGGTCACCCTCTGTCTTCAGGCGATCCTCAAACCGGGCGATGTTCTCGCCGTGGAAGCGCCCACCCATTTCGGATTTCTTCAACTTTTCAAATCCCTGTCCATTCGAGTGGTCGAGACACCCACCCATCCGGAACACGGCGTGGAAATCGAAGCTCTCGAAGAACTGCTGGACCGAACTCCGATCAAGGCCGGCCTCTTCATGCCCAATTTCCACAATCCGATGGGGTCACTCATGCCGGATGAGAACAAGGTAAGACTGGTGGAACTGTTTCATCAGCGGGGAATCCCGTTGATCGAGGACGACATCTGCGGAGACCTTTTCCACGAGGGAAACAAGCGCCCCTCCCTTCTCAAACAGCTGGATCGAAAGGACCTGGTGCTGACCTGCTCGTCCTTTTCCAAAACCGTAGCACCCGGGCTTCGGGTGGGATGGGTTATTCCGGGGAATCGGTTCAAGCAAAAGATCCTCCGCCTGAAGGCGGCCTCCACGGTCTGCACCTCCTCTCTGGATCAGCACCTCATCGCCCGGTTCCTGGACAGCGGCGCCTGCGAACGGCACATGCGAAAAATCCGTCATGCGGTCAAAAGCCAACTCCTGAAAACGGTGGTGGCCGTCGGCAAGTATTTCCCTGAAAATACGCGACTGGCAGTCCCTTTCGGCGGGTCTCTTCTCTGGGTCGGACTGCATCCGTCGGTGGACGGCTTGGACGTCTATCGACGAGCCCTTGAAGAAAGGATCTCCATTTTGCCGGGGGGCGTCTGTTCCCTTTCCGGCGGGTTTCGAAACTACATCCGCATCGGCTGCGGCCATCCCTTCACCGAAGTAACCGACCGGGGGATTCAAATCCTGGGACAGATCATCGCGGATCTTTAAACATCACCCCATCTGGATAAATGAAAGATTAATTCATTACCCGAGAAACGGTCGATACCCGGACCGCTGACGACGCTCTTTTCAAGGTTGACTTTCGTCCCAAGACAGCGTTCAATGAATCCCGCTACCGATTATATCACACTATTTGCGGGTGCAAAGGCCAAAACGACCCGCACCGAAAGGGCGCCCTCCAGGAAAGGACTGCCCGGATCGTCGCACATGACCCCGGCGGGCCCTATTTTTTCTGAACGATAAACCATCACCAGGAGAGCAAATCTGATGGAGCATCCCGAGGAAGTTCTGCTGACGACCCCAAGAGAAAAGGAGCTGCTGGAAAAAATCAGATCCCTTCCACCCGATCTGCTTACGGCGGTGGAGCAGTGTATCGATTCGCTCCGGGGTTCGGGGACAAAAAGGGAATCGGCAAGTCGGGTTCCGGCGCCCTGCCCGGCCGACCCCTTCACGCACATCTGGAACAACCCCCAGGATGCCGAGTATGATTCAATATAGATTCGGGGATGTGGTCCTGGTGCCTTTCCCCTTTACCGATCCTGATGCGGCGGGAAAGCGTCCGGCGGTGGTGGTGAGCACGGAGATGTACAAGTGGCAGCGGCCGGACCTGGTGATCATGGCGATCACCAGCCAGGTGGAACCGGCCAGCCATATGAAAGACATTCCGGTGCGCAAGTGGGAGGAGGCCGGTCTGCTTCATCCCTCGGTCATTAAACCGATGTTCGCCACCCTGGAGCGGAATCGGGTGGTCCAAAAAATCGGCCGCCTGACCGGCAAGGACCGGGCCGTGTTGAACAACATTTTGAAGATGCTGGTCGGCGAACCGGACAGAGAGGCGTGAGGGTCAGGCTCCCGTAAATTCCGCTTCCACCAGGTTGTGAATTCGACACGCGGCACAGGCGGCGCCGAATCCGTTGTCGATGTTGACCACCGAAACCCCGGCAGCGCAGGAAGTGAGCATGCCCAGAAGAGCCGAGAGCCCGGCGAAGTTGGCGCCGTAGCCGACCGACGTGGGTACCGCGATCAGGGGCCGGTCCACCAGTCCGCCGACCACGCTGGCCAGAGCGCCCTCCATGCCGGCCACCACGATGATCACCGGGGATTTTCGAATCTCCTCGAGATGATGCAGCAACCGGTGAACCCCGGCCACCCCCACATCGGAGATAATCCGGGCCCGGCTCCCCAGTAGATCGCAGGTGATGCGGGCTTCTTCGGCCACCGGCAGATCGGAGGTGCCGGCGGTCACGATGGTGATGTCGCCTTTTCGATAGGAAAGCTCCCCCTGAATCAAAGTCAGGGTCCGGCCCAAAGCATTGTAGCGCACCTCGGAGCAGACCGATTCCACGTACCGGGCCGTTTCCTCGGGCACCCGGGTGGCCAGCACATGGGTGTGGACTTTCATACGAAGAAAGATATCGGCCACCTGCTCCGGGGTCTTTCCCTCGGCGAAGATCACCTCCGGAAAGCCGTTGCGAAGGGACCGTTGAAAATCGATTTTGGTGTGTCCGATATCCAGAAACGGAAGATCCCGAAGCGCGGCCAATCCCTGGTCCACATCCAGGCGGCCGTCTCGGATTCGGTCCAACAAATCTCGCAGGGTTTTGCCTCGATCCATCGCAGAATTCCCTTCCTAATCGCCATCCGCTTCGGGGTTCATACTGCCGGTTCGATAGCCGGTCAGGTCCACGGAGACATGGCGGTATCCCATTCTTTTCAGCGTCCCCTGAATGTCATGGAGGCGATCGGCCTTCACCAGCTCCGAAATCCGGTCCGGATCGACCTCGATCCGGGCCACATCGCCGTGGGTCCTCACCCGGACCGCCCGAAATCCGATACCCATCAAAAAGCGTTCGGCCTGTTCGATTCGGTCCAGGTCCGCCGGTTCCACCCGGGTGTTCACGGGAATTCGCGACAGCAGACAGGCATAGGCGGGCTTGTCCCAAGTGTCGAGACCGGCTTTGCGGGACAAGCGCCGAATATCGGATTTGGTCAATCCGGCCTCCAGCAAAGGGCTTCGAATCTTCAGCTCCTTCAGGGCCTTTCGGCCGGGACGGTAATCGTTCAGATCATCCGCATTGGTCCCTTCAACGACATGGGGAATGCCCATCTTTCCGGCGACTTCCAGCAAGACACTGAAAAGATGCTTTTTACAGATGTAACAATGCTGAGGCGGGTTGTTCCGGAGTTCGTCCGGCATGTCCAGGTTCACCACCCGGTGCCGGACCCCGATGGCGCGGGCCAGTTGCCGGGCTTCTTCGACTTCCCACCTCGGAATATAGGGGGTGGAAATCGTCACGGCATGGACCTTTTCACCCAGGGCCGTTCTGGCCGCGGAAACCAGAAAGGTGCTGTCCACCCCGCCCGAAAAAGCGACCAGCACCCTCCCCAGCGCCTTCAGCTCTCGATTCAGCCGTTCGTGTTTTCGGTTCAGGTCGGCTGTCTGATTCACAGGGGAATTCATTTCTTAGTTCCGGCTCTTTCCGATCCGGTAATAGACCTCGCCCAGAGAAATGCCGTGGCGCTCCGCCAGGGCCTTGCAATCCTCCAGCTCGGGTTTGGAGCGGACCACCTTTCCATTTATCAGCGCATGTTTCATGGTGACCGGCCCCAAAGGGGTTTCCAATTTCTCAAAGGCGGTTTCCAGGATCGTCTTTTCCAGCGGGTAGCTTTTTACTCCCAGGGTCGAGGTATGTTCGAACATTAGTCTTTTAAACCGATCCTCATCCTCGGCGGCGCACAATACCGATACCGACACCGCCGGTCGATTTTTCTTCATCATGATCGACGTAAAATGGACATCCTGGGCCCCCTTTTCAAGGAGGAGATTCATGACCACCCCCAGCATCTCCGGGGTCATGTCATCGATATTGCATTGAAGCAGCCGGGCCGATTCGACGGTCCAGGAGGAGGATGCGGCCTTCGCCCGGGCCAGCTGCACCCGCAGCACATTGGGCAGATCGCTTTTCCGATGGCCGATTCCGTACGCGGTCTTTTCCACCGACATGCGCGGAGAATCGGTAAACCGGTCCACCAGGGTTGCCAAAATCGCGGCCCCGGTGGGGGTGGTCGTCTCCTGTCGGACCGCACCGCGGATGGTCGGAATACCGGTCAGAATCTCCGCCGTCGCCGGGGCCGGAACCGGCAGTATGCCGTGGGCGCACCGGACAAACCCGCCCCCCAGTTCCACCGGCGAACTCCAGACCTGATCCACTTGCAGAGAATGATAGCAGACCGCCGCGCCCACGATATCCACAATCGCATCGACGGCGCCGACCTCGTGGAAGTGGATTTTCTGAATGTCCGTCCCGTGAACCCTGGCCTCCGCTTCAGCCAGTTTGCGGAAAATTCGAAGGGCGGTGATCCGGACCGGTTCACTCAGCCTGCTGTTCCCGATAAGGGCCTCGATGTCCCGCAGATTTCGATGCTCTTGACGGTCGGGGTGTGTCAGGACGACATCCACCCGGGTGCCGGCAATTCCGTTTCGGGAATCTCGGGCCGCGGTGAGCCGGAATTCGTCGTCCAAGCCCAATTTCGACAATTCCCGGCGCAGATCATTCAAATCCACCCCCAGCCGGATCATGGCGGCCAGGTTCATGTCTCCGCTGATGCCGGAGAAACAATCATAGTAGAGGATGTTCATCGGGCCTCCGATCGGCGTACCCGCAAAGCGGAAGAGGGTCCCGGTCCGGCCCTCATTTGACCACCTGAATCGTCTCGATATGCACGGCGGGATAATGAATCGCGGAGAGAAGAAGGTCTCCGAACCGTTCCCATAATTCGCGAACGCTCATATACTCCACGGATGCAGGCAGTTCCACCGTCACCGTCGGAATGCTCAGGTCTTCTCCCGCATAACTGCCCAGTGAACCCGGTTTGGCGCCGAGCCGCCGCAAGGGCAGGTTGCCGTATCGGGTCAGATATTCGGCGAGTTGCAGGGCGGGGCCGTCGTAATCGATGCAGTGTAAGGGTTGGTGAAGGGTGATGATCCGGTCCGGCGCGAATTGGTCAATCACCTGAATAATCGCTCTTGTCTCCGGTTCGGACATGGGCTCAAGACCGAACACCACATTGCGGACCCGATTGGATGCGGGAAAATTGCGGTTCAGGTCGACTCCATTGGCGTTAAACCTCGAATGCCGGTAAAACCCGTCCGGATTGGATACCGGAATCACCAGTACTTTTTTGATGTCCAGAAGGACCGGATTCTGTAACAAAAACCGCATCAACTGGCGAACCAGCGGTGTGCCGGCCTTTTCATTGCCGTGAATGGATGCGATGATCAGGATGACCTCATCCCCGGACCCCATTTCAAAGAGGTCGATGGGCCGGTTTTCCACCGACCTGCCCACCACCGTGCCGAACACCGCTTCCGGGTCGATGAGGAGCAGATCGGTTGTCCGGGAGGGGCTGCATCCGAAAAGAAGCAGACCGATCAGGAAGAGGCGTCGGCCGGAAAATTTCAGCATCTGCGTCCGCGTTTTTTGAATTGAAACTGAGAGGCCATTGAGGTATCCATACCACCGGCGTGGGACCGGGTTCACTTTCTTGCAGAGTACGATAGTTCAACCGCCCGGGTCAACCTTGAACAAGA
>CAZNLT010000020.1:46046-48212 GCA_964573705.1 uncultured Desulfobacterales bacterium | reverse complement strand
GCCAGACGAAAGCGCTCTTTTGGGTCTTCCGGTTCTACATGGTGCTGAATCCGGAAGACCCAAAAGAGCGCTTTCGTCTGGCGATCATCGGCCGGAAAAAACTGCCGAAACCGGAGCGCGCCGGCAAGGCCCGGGACTTATATCATCAGTATCAAAATCCCGAAAGAGGCGGGCCCCGCGCCGCCGGACTCAAGGAAGAACGGCAGGCGGAATACCCGAAATCCCTCCAGGAAATATTCCGGGATCGAAAATTCGCCGATGCCGATCCGCCCGACTTCCTGAATCATGAGGGAACCGAATTTCTGCTGATCGGCGCCTCCGGGGATCCGAAAGAGGAGCTGGGGATTTCGCTGGATGCGGAGAAAGAATCCAAACACAGCGCCGACGTCTTCAAACAGATGGGCATCGACAAGTCCGAACGCCCCGTAAAACCGCTGTTTGAAGGGGAATGGGTATGACGAACTGCCGTGTAAACACGAGCGTCCGCCCGCATGAATCGTTTCAGAAAGGAGACCGATCATGACTGAATCCAAAAAAGCCGTTGCCGAAAAGGTCCTGGAAAAATACGGACGAACCTTCAGCGACCAATTGGGGATCTACATCGAGGAAAACACCCCGTCTCCCCTCTTTCGCCTTCTGGTGTTCGCCATCCTCTCCAGCACCCGTATTCGGTACGAGGCGGCCGTCGAGGCGGCCGAAGCGCTATCCAAAGAAGGATGGAACACCCCGGAAAAGATGGCCGAGGCCACCTGGCGGCAGCGCACCGATGTACTCAACGAATCCGGATACGCCCGGTACGATGAAAGCACCTCCCGAATGCTTGAAGACACCGCAAATATACTTCTGGAGGAGTATAAAGGGGACCTGCGCAATCTTCGCGAAGAAGCCGGGCGAGATCCTGCTCAGGAGCGAAAACTGCTGAAAAAATTCAAAGGGCTGGGGGATGTCGGAGTGGACATTTTTTTTCGGGAGGCCCAGACCGCCTGGGATGAACTGATGCCCTTCGCCGATGACCGGGCTTTGAAAGCCGCAAAAAAACTCGGTCTCGGCGACAGCATTTCCGATCTGAAGAACCGGGTCGACAAAAAGGACTTTACCCGGTTCATCGCCGGGCTGGTTCGAATCGAACTGGAGGATGCCTACGGCGAAATTGAAAAATAAGGGGCGGCAATTTCCGGCTATTTCACCACCAGCACCGGATTGGTCACCTCTTTCACCAGTTTTAGAAGCTCCTCTTCCCGGCCCGACCATTTTTCGGCCGGCAGCAGCAGCGGCCCGGTGCTTTCCATCCCCACGAAATGGGCGACCACCATCGGATTGGAGCTGATCAGAGGGCGAAATCGTGCCGTCAAGCCATGCGGTTTCAGCTGTTCGGTCACCGCCTCGCGAAATGCTTGCGCTTCGGCTTTGGAGTCGGCCAGCAGAAATACGCTGACGGGTCCTTCCCGGTCCACCATGAAGTGAAGGGCCGCCTCCACCGCCTTTCGAGCGGTTTCGGTGCCGTCATAGACCACCACCGGCTGATCCGGTTCGCAGCACCGGTGAAGGATCATGGTCAGGCCCCGTCTCTGGGCGATCACGGCCCGAACCGCGGACCCGACCCGTCTCGATCCCAGAAAGGACCTTCCGGACCTTCCCATGATGATCAGGTCGGCTTCGGCCCCCGCTGAAATCAGCTCCCGGGCCACCGATCCGCGAATGGAACGAAAATCCCAGATTACACCCCGCCGGTCGGCGGCGGCGGCCAGTGCTCTGCGAATCTGTTCGGCCTGACCCCGAAGCTGCTGCTCCAGTCGAGACGGTTCCAGCCGGCGGCCGACCTGCGACAGGTAGCCGATCTCTCTGGCAAAGGGCAATTCAACCGCCCGTAACAGGTTGATGTCTTCCACGAACAGTCCATATAGTTCGGCATTCAGCCGGTCGGCCAGCTCAGCGGCGGTTTTCAGTCCTTCCAGGCTGGCGGGAGAAGCGTCCAGAGCGACGAGAATACGGCGAATGGTGTGTTGTTCGGTCATTCGTCCTCCTTTTTCTCCGCTTCCATTTGCATCTTTCGGCCGAATTCGATCCGCTTTTCGGCCATTTCTTCCAATCGGGCCAGCACCTTGGCATTGATAGTGCCTTCCGGATACCTGCCCTCTTCATCCGGCTCTCCGGCCTGTACACCGG
>CAZNLT010000020.1:35187-45946 GCA_964573705.1 uncultured Desulfobacterales bacterium | reverse complement strand
CACCGGAAATATACTGAACCTGCCTTCTTTCACCGCATCGATGATATCGTGGCGCAGCATCAGATGGGCCACATTGGAAGCCGGAATCAAGACCCCCTGCTCTCCTGTCAGCCCCCGGGCCTTGCAGACATCGTAAAATCCCTCGATCTTTTCATTGACCCCGCCGATGGCCTGAACCCGGCCGTGCTGGTTGACCGAGCCGGTTACCGCAAAGGACTGCTTGAGCGGGACCTTCGAAATGGCGGAGAGCAGCGAATAGAGCTCCGCCGAAGAGGCGCTGTCCCCTTCCACGCCGCCGTAGGACTGCTCGAACACCAGGCTGGCGGACAGGGACAGGGGCCGGTCCACCGCATACCGTCCGTTGAGAAACCCGGCCAGGATCAGCACCCCCTTGGAATGAATGGGGCCGCCCATGGCCGCCTCCCGTTCGATGTCCACCACATTGCCCTTGCCCAGATGCACCCGGGCGGTGATTTTGTTGGGCTTGCCGAAGGCGAATTCACCCAGCTGCATCACCGACAGACCGTTGATCTGGGCCACCTGTTCTCCCTCGGTGTCGATCAGGACGATATCCCGCTGAATCTGCTCATGCATGGCTTCCCGAATCCGGTCCGAGCGGTAGAACTTGGCATCGATCGCCTTCTGCACCGCCTGGGCGTTCACCACCGCATCGCCGTTTTTGCCGGCCCAGAAATCCGACTCTCTCAGCAGGTCGGCCACCGACCGCATGAGAATGGAGATCTTCTCCTTGTCTTCCAGCATTCGGGAGCTGTACTCAATCACCCGGGCTACTCCGCTCCGGTCAAAGGGCTTCAGTTTTTCTTTGTGGATGATGGTGGCGAGCAGCCGGGCATAGTCCTGTTCATTCTCCGTATTTCGGTCCATGCGGAAGTCGAAATCCGCGGCCACCTTGAACAGGTCCGCAAATTCCGGATCATAGTGGCGGACCATGTAATAAAACATCGGGCTGCCCAGCAGAATCACTTTTACATTTAGAGGAACCGCCTCGGGTTCCAGAGAGACGGTGGAGATGAAGCTGTACATCTGCCCCAGGGATTCGATCTTGATCTCCCGCGTCTTCAGGGCTCGCTTCAATCCTTCCCAGGCATAAGGCTGCTGAAGAATCTTGAGCAGATCCACGATCAGATATCCGCCGTTGGCCTGGTGCAGGGCCCCGGGGCGAATCATATTGAAATCGGTGATCAGTGCCCCCATATGGGAGAGATGCTCCACCCGGCCCACCAGGTTCTGATAAGTGGGGTTTTCTTCAAAAACCACCGGCGCCCCTTCGGATTTGCTGTGCTCCACCAACACATTGACCTTGTACCGCCGCAGGGCCGGATTCTCCGCCTCGGGGCCGGCGCCGGTCGCCTGAGGGCTCGGCGCAGATCCCTGTTGTTCGCCGCCTTCCTGTTGAGCTTTTTCCTGAAGGAAAAAATGTCGAACATTTTCAATGATGTCCTTTTCCACCGCCTTCAGGTATTCTTGTACCGGCTCCACATCGTCATATTTCTTTTTCAGTTCGTCGATCATCGGGCCGACGGTGAACCGGGTGACTTCCTTGTTGAGTTCACGGCGTTTTTCCCGCAGATCCCGTTCCCACTGAGGAACCTTTTGAAAGATCTTCTGGGCCTCCTGCTGAAGCTCATCGGCTTGTTTTTCGATCTCTTGACGCTCTTCATCCGGGAGTTTTTTGAATTCGTCCGGCGGCAGCGCCTCCCCTTCCTTTACAGGCGCAAACACTAGTCCCTGCGGGGTGCGCAAAGGCGAAAGGTTGTATTCCTTTCCTTGTACCCTTCCCGGTCCATTTCCATGCCGAACTGAATGGCGGCCACCGCCCGGGGCTGACCGATGATTTCGGTGACGTCTTCCAGATCTTCCGTCGTTTCAAAAGAAAAGTGAGCGGTGTCGCACCGCCTATAAAGCTTTTCAGGATCTAATGCGCTGACGTTCATGATCACTATCCTTTCTTCGAATCCGTTTCCGGTATATCCGCCGAAACCCGGTCTGTTTGGTTTTTCCTATCCGGTTTTGACCATTCGAACGCCTTCCCGAATCATCTGACTGGCGTATCCCCATTCATTGTCATACCAGCTCATCACCTTCACCAGGTTGCCGCCGATCACCTTGGTCATGGTCAGGTCCACCACCGAGGCCCGATCATCCTGAATAATATCGGAGGAGACGATCATGTCATCCGTAACGCCGAGGATGCCTCTGTACCGATCGCTGTCGGCTTCTTCTTGGAAAATCGTATTGACCTCATCCACCGAGGTATCTCTTTTGGTGACAAAAACGATGTCGGTAATGGAACCGACCGGAATGGGCCCTCGCACCGCTACGCCGTCGAAGGCGCCCTCGTACTGGGGCAGTACCTGGGTCGTGGCTTTGGCTGCGCCGGTGGTGGTGGGCACGAAATTGGCAGCCCCGGCCCGGCCCCGCCGCACCTTGTTCCGGGGGCCGTCCACGATGGTCTGGCTGGAGGTGTACGCATGAATCGTGGTCATGATCGCCTTTTCGACACCGATCCGCCTGCCCATCACCTCGTACACGGGGGCGATACAGTTGGTGGTGCAGCTGGCGGTGGACAGAAGATCCACCCGGGTCTCCGGGGTATTGACCCCGTGGACCACCATGGGGATGTCATCGCTCTTGGCGGGAGCCGACAACACCACCATTTTGGCGCCGGCCTGAAGGTGCTTTTCCATTCCCTCTTTTTTCCGGAATACACCGGTGCATTCAAACACCAGGTCCACCCCGAGATCTTCCCAGGGAAGCTTGGCCGGGTCCTTTTCATTGAAGACTTTGTAGGTGTTCCCTTCGATCTGAATCCCCTCTTCGGAATGGGTCACCTTTTTATGGTACCGACCGTACACGGTATCGTATTTGAGCAGGTATACCAGGTTTTCGGTGGGAATGAGATCATTGACGGCGACCAGATCCAATTCAGGGGTTTCGGTGATGATCTTCAATGCCGCCCGTCCGATTCTACCCAGTCCGTTGATTGCTACTTTAGCCATGATTCTCCTCCTTCGTTTCCGGAATCCGAGCTGTTCCGGTTTTATAAGTGAGTGGAATATAAATCGGTCGTAATTGGAATGAAAAAAGATTCGGTTCCGTTTTGGGCGATCGCCGATTTACTGAGCAGAAGTATACGTGCCGACCGGGAAATGTGAAATAGGGTTAATAGTGTATCTCCGGTCCGAGAAATTCAGTATTTCGGTCTATTTTGAATTTGCGGAAAATTCGAGAACAAAATACGGGATTTACCCTATTCCGAACAAAATTTTGAGAAAGTAGGGTTTGAAAAACAAGAAAGGAGTCTGCTCATGATCGTACAATCGGAAGATCTGAATCTCTTGACCGATCTTTATCAACTCACCATGGCTGCGGCCTATTATGAAAAAGAAATGTTCGCCCCCGCGACCTTCAGCCTGTTCATTCGAGAATATCCCAAGGATCGCGGCTATTTCGTCAGCAGCGGTCTCACCGATGTGCTCGATTTTCTGGAAGGTTTCAAGTTCGACCAGGATGCCCTCAACTATCTGGAAAAAACCGAAATGTTCTCGGATGATTTTCTCCAGTACCTGTCCAATCTGCGTTTCACCGGAGACGTCTTCGCCATGCCCGAAGGCCGTATTTTTTTCAAGGACGAACCGGTTCTGGAAGTGACCGCCCCGATCATTCAGGCCCAGTTGGCGGAAACCTTTATCATCAATGCCATGAGCCTGCCGATCACCATCGCCGGCAAGGCGGCCCGATGCGTGGCCGCGGCCAAAGGCCGCAAGCTGATCGATTTTTCCCTGCGCCGGACCCAGGGCGTCGATGCCGGCGTGAAAGTGGCCCGATCCAGCTACATCGCCGGATTCGACGGCACCAGCAATGTATTGGCGGGTAAGATGTTCGACATCCCCACCTCGGGCACAATGGCCCATTCCTACGTCACCAGTTTCGAGGAAGAGATCGACTCCTTCCGCGCATTTGCCGATGTGTTCCCGAACAATACCGTACTGCTGATCGATACCTTCGATACCGTCAAGGGCGCCCGCAAAGCCGTAGAAGTGGCCAAGGAGATGGCGGACAGGGGTCAGAAGATCAAGGGCGTTCGCCTGGACAGCGGCGACATGACCCAGCTCAGCAAGGAGGTTCGGGAAATATTCAAAGAGGCCGATATGGAGGACGTATTCATTTTCGCCAGCGGCGGATATGACGAATATAAAATCCATGACGCTGTGAAAAATGAAGCCGAAATCGACGGCTTCGGGGTGGGCACCAAGATGGGCACCTCCGCGGATGCCCCCTATCTGGACATCGCCTACAAACTGGTCCAGTACGACCATCGGCCGTTGCTGAAACTGAGTTCCGGCAAAAAAACCCTGGTCAACCAGAAGCAGGTCTTCCGGAACACCGACGAGGGTCGTCCCACCGGAGATGTGATCGCCCTTCGGGATGAAACCCTCGAAGGAGACCCTCTGCTGATCCGCGCCATGCATGACGGCAGGCGTCAGATCAACCCGGAATCGGTCCATGAAATCCGCGACCGTTTAATGGCCGAATTGGAAAACCTGAATGACGATTACAAGCGGCTGAAAGACCCCGACGAATACCCGGTGGAGTTGAGTTCGGGCCTGCAGAAGCTGCAAAAAGAGGTGGTTCAGGAGGTCAAAGAGAAGGAATTGGGGGAGAGTTGAGAGCGCCTGAGCCCGTTATTGACCTCCCATTTTCTATCACCAGGGCGGGTCGGAGATTGCCGGAACGGGCCGGAGGTTCTTTCTAAACCTGCCTCCACACTCTCTGAACATCCGCTGATCTCCGTCCAAGTTTCTCTTGCGGAACTCTTCCCCGCTTTGGTGTTCACTTGAATCGGAGAAGGCCAAAATCGCTTTTGACTTTTCTCGGAAACTCTGGAAATATCATGTTCATGGACAGCCGACATGCTGTGAGAAAAGAGGAGATGCAGAAAACGAGATGCGGAACAATCTTGGGAAACGCCTTGAGAAACGCCATCACCGACAAGGTAAGGGATTAAGCCGACTATACTATGGAACGTTTTTTCAACACCGCCGGACCCGTCAAGTGCGATATCCATTATTGCCTGCCGCCTCTGAAGAGATGGGATTTGGACGAAATCCTCTCCCTGATTCAACAGCAGAAATATTTTGTTCTTCATGCGCCGAGGCAGACCGGGAAAACCTCCTGCCTGCTGGCTTTGATGGATTACCTGAATGCCGACGGGCGGTATCGGGCGATGTACGTCAATGTAGAGGTGGGCCAATCCGCCCGGGAAGATGTGGATGCGGCGATGCGGTCCATTATGAGCCAGGCAGGCAGTGCAGCATTGCGCGATCTCGGGGAAGAGAACATGTACACCATTTTCCCGGATTTGATCGCACGCCACGGGGGCCACAGCGGTTTCAGAGAATTCTTAAGCCAATGGGCCGGCAGCGATCCCCGACCGGCCGTCCTTTTCCTGGATGAGGTGGATTCTCTCATCGGCGATACCCTGATCTCTCTCCTGCGCCAACTCCGCGCAGGAGATGCGCATCGCCCCCGGTCCTTTCCCCAATCCGTCATCCTCTGCGGCGTTCGGGATGTTCGGGACTATCGAATCCACTCGGCATCTGAAAAGAGCGTCATCACCGGCGGCAGCGCCTTCAATATCAAAGCGGAATCCCTGCGTCTGGGGGATTTTTCCGAAGAAGAAACGCTGGCCCTGCTCCGAATGCATACCGCCGAGACCGGACAGCCGTTCTCCGACGGGGCCGACGAGCGACTTTGGGAATTTACCCAAGGCCAACCGTGGCTCGTGAACGCCCTGGCCTATGAAACCTGCTTTGCCAAAGCCGGCGTTCGAGATCGATCCGTCGCCGTCACACCGGAAATGGTTTCAGAGGCACGGGAACGACTGATCGAGCGTCGGGATACCCATCTCGACCAACTCGCGGATAAGCTGCGGGAGGACCGGGTGCGCCGGGTGGTCACACCGATTCTTCAGGGCGAGGAAAGCCCCTCTCACCTTCAAGATGACGATCTGGCCTATGTCCGGGATCTGGGTCTGATTCGGATCGAGGCCGGTCAGGCGATGATCGCCAACCCGATTTATCAGGAAATTATACCCCGGGAACTGACCTACGGCACCCAGTACATGCTCCACCAGCCGACGGAATGGTACGTCTCCTCCGACGGCCGATTGGACATGGAAAAACTCCTCACCGCCTTTCAGGAATTCTTTCGGGAACATTCGGAGCATTGGGTGGAGCGGTTCGATTATAAAGAGGCCGGGCCGCAGCTCCTGTTGCAAGCCTTTTTACAGCGGGTGGTCAATTCCGGCGGCCGGATCGAGCGGGAATACGGTCTGGGACGCAAAAGAACCGACTTGCTGGTGATCTGGCCCTATGGCGGTTCCATCCAAAAGATCGTCATCGAGCTGAAAATCCTTCGCAAAAGCTTAGAAAAGACCATCATGGAAGGGATAAACCAGACCATCGAATACATGGATCGGTGCGGAACAGACGAAGGCCACCTGGTGGTTTTCGACCGCACCGAAGGCAAACCATGGAAGGAAAAGATTTTCTCCAGGACCGAAGTCCGCGGATCACGGACCCTTCGAATCCGGGGGATGTAAAATCAGCGGTCCGTTTTAATCGGCCCGGGCGTTTTTCCCGGCGCATACCCTGCAATGCCGATCAGAAATCGTACGATTCCGTAACTCAGCCAGCTTGTCAGGCGCATATGAAACGGCTGGTTTCTCCAATTGTTCGGAAGAATCCGCCGCGAATCTTTTTCGATCGCCTGGTTCAGGCTGTTCTTGAGTGACGCGGCAAAGGTTTCATCCTCTATCACCACATTTCCCTCCAGGGACAGCAGCAGACTGAATGGATCGAGATTGGAGGAGCCGACGGTAGCCCACCGGCCGTCGATTACGGCCACTTTGGCATGCATGAGGCTCTTGTAATATTCGAAAATCTCAATGCCGGCGGCCAGAAAACTGCCGTATAAGGCATGGGTGGCATAGTGCATCAGTCGGTACTCCACCCTGCCCTGCAACAGCAAAGTCACGCAAACACCGCGGCGGGCCGCATCCAAGAGGGCGTGGCGAAAATTAAGCCCGGGCAGGAAGAAGGCATTGGCCAGGATGATTTCGGATCTCGCCTGTTCGATCGCCTCAAGATAGGCATTTTCGATATCCCGGCGATTTCGGATATTATTCCGTATCAAAAAAGCCGCCCGCAGGGCGCCCCCGGTTTCGGAGGATGATAACCGCCGGCCGATATCCGGTCCTGCCCGGTGTTTCAAATGTTTTGGGCCTTCCTGCAGCCACATGTCCCGTGCGGATCGATGAATCTCCGCCGCCAGAGGTCCCTCAATCCGCACCGCATAGTCGAAACGGGGGAATCTTTCACCCGGTCCGTCTAGATCATCGATGATGTTGATACCGCCTACAAAAGCGATCTTTCTGTCCACGACCAGGATTTTCCGGTGAAGACGGCGCAACCGTCGGCGCCGCAGGGTCCAGGGCGAGGTTTTGGGCCGGAATTTTCTGATCCGTATCCCGTCCGCACTCAGAGAATCGAGCATGGATTTCGGAAAATTGACGGAACCGAAGCCATCCATCAGCAGACGGGTGTTAACCCCGCGCAATGCCGCACGGCGGAGCGCTTCCGAAATACACCGCCCGATTTTATCTATTTTGAAGATATAGGTTTCCAGATAAATTTCCTGCTTTGCACCATCGATCGCCGCTATAATCGACGGGAAATAGGTGTCGCCGTTTTTCAACAGGGTGAGTTCATTGTTCAGGGTCATTGGGATCACGGCGGGATCATCCTCTTTTATAAGCAGCCGAAAAATTATGGGAATACATTTTATATGATAATACGAAGAGGTTTGAAAAGGCAAGAGAAAGGAGATCTACAGTACCCAAACCACTGAAATACAAAAAAGACCTTATTTGTATTCACTATAATTCTGATAGCATGATAACTGATTATGTGCAGTTGAAAAATTTCTTTGAATCCAAATAAAGGAGGTATTCCCATGCTCAGAAGTATTGACGAACTGCTCGGATACGTTCTGACGGCGGAAGACGGAGAAATCGGCCGGTGCAAAGATTTCCTGTTCGATGATCGCTATTGGACCATTCGCTATATGGTGGCGGATACCGGCAAATGGCTGCCGGGCCGAAAGGTATTGATTTCCCCGATTTCCCTGGGCGAACCCGACTGGACCGCCCGGAAGTTTCCGATTCAGATGAGCAAAGGGCAGGTGGAAAATTCTCCGCCGCTGGAAGAAGACATGCCGGTCTCCCGGGAGTATGAAACCCGGTTTTTCAATTACTACGGCTACCCCTATTATTGGGCCGGCGCCGGACTGTGGGGCTCCGCAGCCTACCCCGGGGCGCTGTACGGGGTCCCCCAGGCCGATGTTCAGAAAGAACAGGTGAAAGAACAGCGC
Source organism: uncultured Desulfobacterales bacterium (assembly GCA_964573705.1). Classification (GTDB taxonomy): domain Bacteria; phylum Desulfobacterota; class Desulfobacteria; order Desulfobacterales; family Desulfococcaceae; genus JAABSQ01. The sequence goes on along the minus strand of CAZNLT010000020.1, from coordinate 37,492 downwards.
CCGAACCACCTGCGCTCGGCCAAAGAGGTGGAGGGATACCGCATCGACGCCGCCGACGGCCATATCGGCCATGTGGAAGACTACATCGTCGAGGAAGAGAGCTGGACGATTCGGTATGTAATCCTGGACACCCGCAACTGGCTGCCGGGCGGCAAAAAAGTGATCATTTCTCCGGAATGGGTCCAGGCGATTCAGTGGGAAAAGAAGGAGCTGGTGGTGGACCTGACCAAGGACGCCATCAAAAACGCCCCGGAGTATGACCCGTCCGTGCCCATCAATCGGGAGTATGAAGTTCGCCTCTATGACTTTTACGGGCGGCCCCGGTACTGGTCCTGATTCTCGCGATCATTTTCAAGATTAGCCTGGGCGAGGCTATGCCTCGCCCAGGGTTGTTTTTATTGAATCGCCTGGATGCGGTAGGGCATCTCCAGCACCTGCCGATCGGTTAAAATCCCGGAACGCTCCAAAGCACGGCCGACCCCCTGCAAATTCTCGATCAGATCGGCGGTTCCGCCGGATATTCCTCGGTCTTCCTTGTTCATAAGAATTTCCAGAACCGATTTTTTCGCCGGAAATCGCTTGAGGCGAATGTCCGCGTCCGGCTCCAGGCCGATGGCGTCGCGTGTCAGGGCCAGGGCCTTGTGGAATCCGCCGAGTCCATCCACCAGCCCCAGGCGAAGGGCGTCTTCGCCCGACCATATCCGGCCTTTGGCGATTTCCTGAACCTTTTCATCATCCAGTTTTCGGCCCTGGACCACCTTTCTGGTGAAATCCTCGTATACCCGGTCCAGCCAGGCCTGCACCCGCTCCCATTCCTCGGAGGAATAATTCTCGATGGGGCTCCACATGCCTGCGTGGTCCCCTCTTTTGACCGAATCCCAGGTGACGCCCAGTTTGTTCCAGGAATCCCGGGTGATCATTTTTCCTCCGATCACCCCGATGGAGCCGGTGATGGTGCCGGGCTGGGCCACGATGGAATGGGCCGCCATGGCAACGAAATACCCGCCGGAGCCGGCCACATTGGCCATGGAGACGATCACCGGTTTTCCGGCCTGGCCGGCCCGGACCACCTCACGCCAGATGGTGTCCGAGCCGACATAAGACCCGCCGGGGCTGTCCACCCGAAACAGAATGGCCTTGACATCCTCATCCTCGACGGCTGACCGAAAGGCTTTGGCCACGGTTTCGGAGCCCATGGTCGATTCACCGGTCATCGGGTTATAGGTGCTCTCTCCTCGATGCACCCCGCCTTCGCCGTAAATCAGGGCCACCGTTTTCCCTTTGGTGTAGGGTCGGCCCGCCCGTTGAAAATAGGTAGACAGTCGATACCCTTCGGAGGCTTTCCCGATCTGCTCTTTGATCTTGTCTTCGGCCTCATCCCAATAGAAGAGGCCGTCCACCAGGTCCGCGTCCAGGGCCTCTTTTCCGATAAAGGGGCCCCGGTCGACCCGGTCCCGAACCTGGTCTTCAGAAAGCCCCCGGGCCTCGGCAATGGCCCGGACCATCTGCTCGAACATCGAATCCACCACCGCCGACACCGCCTCCCGGTGCGGTTCGGTATACTCGGTTTGGGTAAACATGTTCATATAGGATTTGTATTCCTTCCGGTGGTCCAGCCGCGGCTCGATATCCAGTTTGTCCAGGGTCCCCGCCACAAACGGAGACCGGGACATCAGCCCGGTCAGCCCCACATCCCCGGAGGGTTGAATATAGATGTCATCAAAAGCGGTGGCCAGATAATAGCCGCCGTTTCCCGGGGTCAGCTCCCCGAAGGTATCGGCAAAGGCGACGGCCGGCTTTCCGGTCTTGCGAAAGGCGATGACCGCATCCCGCACCTCCTGGATATGGGCCATCCCCATTTGTACACTTCCGATGCGCGCCAAGAGCCCCTTGACCCGGTCGTCCCGGGAGGCGGTTTCCAGCGCTTCCACCACATCCCGCATCACCGGTTTGCGGGAAAGAAGCACCTGGGCCGCCGAATCATTGGGAATGTGCTCCACATAGGGGCCCTGAAAGTCGGCTTCCAGAAGGATCTGATCCGGCAGATGGGTCCGGCCGATCCAGTATAGAACCCCGACCGAGATAGCAGAGAGGATGGCGAGCGCACCCCACACGGCTAGAAAGCCGACAATCACCTTTTTAATCTTTTTCAACATATCCTGCTCCTGTTTTTTCAGATGAATTGGAAATAGGTTTGACAGTTTCATTGAATCAACCCTTTTCTTTGCGGATCATCATTTCCAGAAGGTTTTTATGGGGGCGCCGCATCTACCCGCTTTTTTCCAGCCTTTTACCGTATACACCT